>JBLNDA010000018.1:0-88635 GCA_050261175.1 Clostridia bacterium | reverse complement strand
AGGTGTGTGCAGGGGAGTAGCTCAATGGGTAGAGCGGCGGTCTCCAAAACCGTAGGTTGCGGGTTCAAGTCCTGTCTCCCCTGCCAGAAAACTTAAGCCCCGCGATGACTCGCGGGGTTTTGTCGTTTCCTATAAGCCGCGACCCGGGCGTTCCGGCGGCAGGCACGCTCAGGCCGCGGCTCAGGAACCCGCGACGGACTCAAGGCGCGAGAGGCCCATCGTGGCTGGTAACGTTCAGCCTGAGGACGAGCGCCTCGATGTAGGCCCTGCGCGACCGTGTCTTGCAGGGGCGCGAAGTCACAGCGAAGTCGAGCACAACGCCCTCGCCGAGGACCGGAGGTAGAAGGTCCGCGGGTATCACAACCTCGCCGCGAGGCACCTCGTCTTCGGGCGCGCCGGCCCCTCCGGCGCCTCCCTGGGGAATCACCACGACCTTGCCTGACTCCACTCGGTCCACCACACCCGCCCAAAAGACACGCCCAGCGGCATCATGGAGGCTGGCAATACCGCGAATGGCCCTCCACGCCATCGCTCCGCCTATCGCCGCCACGGCTATCATCGCGGCCACCACCAAAGGCGGAGTTCGGCCATCGCGCCTCGAACTCGAAGCGGACATATGTTCCTTGTGTTCCTTGCTCATGATCGCCGTCCCACCCTCTGCGGGCCCGAGCGCTGCGGCCCGCCCGCCCCGAGGCACCGCGGCGGCCGGCCGCACACGGCCGGGATCCCCCGGTCGCCGCTCCAGCGTTCTCCGCACGCTCCCGGAGATCCTGCCAGATCATACCATATTCATCCTTATTCATCCTTTCGGTGGGAGAGCCGAGTTCTCGTGACCTCGGACGGTGTGCCGGAGGAACCGTGCCCCGGCCACCGCCCGGGCGGCCGACGGTGTTGTCTGTACGCGCCACACCTGGTAGAATGTAGTCACCAGCGAAAGGAGACGGCGATGAAGTGAAGATAATCCTAATCCGTCACGGGCAGACGAAATGGAACAAAGAGGAGGTGTTCCGCGGCAAGGCGGACATCCCGCTTGACGAGACCGGGATCGCGCAGGCCGAAGCCACCGGCGCCTCCCTCGCCCACATCAACATCGCCGCGGTCTACTCGAGCCCCCTTGCGAGGGCAAAGGAGACCGCTCGCATCATAGCACGCCCCCACGGTCTCGGTGTGCAAGTCGTCGACGGTCTCTCAGACATCGACTGCGGCGCGTGGGAAGGGTTGCCTGTGGAAGAGGCGCGGTCCCGGTATCCCGAGATGTTCGAGGCGTGGCAAGAGGCTCCTCATACCGTCACCTTCCCGGACGGCGAAAGCCTTGACGATGTTGCGGGCAGAGCCGCGGCAGCGCTGGAGGGGATCTCCGCCTCCCATGCGGAGGGTGAGACAGTGGCGGTGGTCTCTCACCGAGTGGTGAACAAGCTGCTCCTCCTCTGGATACTGGGCCTCGGCAGTTCAGCGTTCTGGAAAATCCGCCAAGACACGTGCTGCGTCAATGTGATCAGCCACGGTCCCGCCGGGTACGTGCTACACCTTCTGAATGATAGATGCCATCTCGCTGGCGGCCGGATCCCGGAACCTCCCACGGATTTCTAGGTGTGGCGCCGTGATTCTCCTCCGCCGGAGGGCGGAGGGAACTTGCCAAGACCCGCCAGTCCATGCGGCCGCTCAAGCGGTCTGCCTTGCCAGCAGCGGAAGGATGTCCCGTACGTCGGTCACGATGGAGACTGGGCTGTAAGGCGCGAACTCTTCGCGAAGCGTCGGACCGTGGAGAACGGCGCAGAACGGCGCGCGGGCGCGCCGGGCGGCTTCGGCGTCCACGAGGCTGTCGCCCGCGTAGAGCGCTTCACCAGGGTCCACGCCCAGCCTTGACGCGGCCAACAGCAGCGCGTCGGGGGCAGGCTTGTGGCACGCGACATCCTCCGCGCCCACTATCACGTCGAACACGCGGCGAAGGCAGTGCTTGTCGAGGATGCGTTCTATCCTCCTCCTGAGTTTCGTGGAGACTATCCCCGTCATCATTCCGGCGGCCTTGAGGCTTTCGAGAGCCTCGGGCACCTCGCCATACAATCTCGTGCCTTCCACCATGACGTCTTCGGCCTTCTCCATGAACGAGGCCGTAAGCGCGCCCAGGTCGTAGCCAGGCGCAAGGATGCGGAACATTTCGGGGAGCGCCAGACCGACGGTGCGCAGGATTTCACGGTCAGTGCGGGCGGGCGCGCCGACCACAGCCAAGGCATGACGAACACACTTCACGATTGGGCCGGATGAGTCGGCGAGCGTGAAATCGAAGTCGAATAGGACGCAGCGAAGGCCCAAGAACGCACCTCCCCGTCACGCCCCGCGTGAAACCGCAAGGGCCTGCCAAGATTCTAGCCCGGAGGCCCGCCGGTGTCAACAATGCTACGGCCGCAACACGAGAACCGGCCGTATCTCAACTCACGCGCACGATTCCGCACTTGAGGTAGTGGGTCTCCTCCACGCCCAGGAGCACCGGATGGTCCTTCGCCTGGGTCCGCATTTCCACCAGCCTCGCCTCCCTGCCCGCGTCGGCCGCCGCGTCCGCCAGCATGGTGGTGAACGCGTCGGGCCTCATGTGGTAGGAGCACGAGCACGTGACGAGGATTCCCGCAGGTGCGAGAATCCTCATGGCGCGGAGGTTCACCTCCTTGTAGCCCCTGTACGCGGCTTCGACGGCACGTTTGCCCGGAGCGAAGGCAGGCGGGTCGACGATGACGAGGTCGAAGCGCTCGCCTTCTGCTTCGAGCCGCCTCAGCACATCGAAGGCGTTCCCTTCGACGAAGGAGATCCTCTCCTCGAGCCCGTTCTCCGCCGCGTTCAGCCTCCCAGTCTCGAGGGCCAGTGACGACGAATCCACCGCCAAGACCTCACGCGCGCCGAAAGCCGCGGCATGGACCGCAAACCCGCCCGTGTAGCAGAACACGTCAAGCACGCGCGCCCCGTCACACCAGGGTGCGATGGCCTTGTGATTCTCCCGCTGGTCGAGGAAGAGGCCGGTCTTCTGGCCGCGTGCGACGTCCACCCGGAAACTCAAGCCGTTCTCCTTCACCCAGAACTCCGTCGGGAACTCCCCGCCGAGGAATCCCGACCTCTGTTCGAGGCCCTCGAGCTCTCGCGCGCGCGAGTCGTTGCGTTCGTACACCTTGCTCGTTCCCAGGATGTCCCGCACCGCGGCCGCGATCGCGTCCTTCCTCACGTCCATGCCGAGGGCAAGGGTCTGGATGACGCACACGTCCTCGTACCTGTCGACAATCAAGGACGAGAGCATGTCCCCGTCGCTGAAGACCACGCGGTAGCACGGCGCCTCCGCTCCCACCGCCCTGCGGTAGTCCCGCGCAGCCGCGATCCTTCTGTAGAGGAAACCCTCGTCTATCTCCTGCTCGTCCCAGGTGAGTATCCTCACTGTGATGCTGGAGACGGGATTGATGAAGCCCCGCCCGAGAAACTTCTTCCTATGGTCGACAACGTCCACGATGTCGCCAGGCGCGGGGTCCCCCGTGATCGCATCGATCTCCCCCGCGTAAACCCAAGGGTGACGCGCTCGGGCACGGCCTTCCCTTCCCCGTTTCAACACGACGTACGCCATTCTATGCTCCCATCTCTCTCCGCCTAAGTGACGATCTCGTTTACCTGTTGCGGCACGATGAGGCGCGCGGCGGTCTTCGCCAGTACGTCCGACACCGATACACCGGGAGCCACTTCCCTGAGGACCAGGCCTTCCCTGGTGACCTCGATGACGGCCATGTCCGTGACGATGAGGTCGACTTCACCCCTTGCCGTAATGGGCATGGTGCATCGAGGAACGATCTTGGGCGCGCCGTCCTTTCTAGTATGCTCCATGGCGACGATGACCCGCTTGGCCCCCACCACGAGATCCATCCCACCGCCCATGCCCGGCCCGCCCTTCCCGGGTATCCACCAATTGGCGAGGCTTCCCTCCTCGTCAACCTCGAGCGCTCCGAGGACGGTCACATCGATGTGTCCGCCACGGACTATCACGAAGGACATCGCCGTGTCGAAGAAGCACGCTCCCGGGACGACGGTGACCGGCTGCCCGCCTGCGTTCACGAGGTCGGGAATCTCCTGGCCGGGAGGAGGGGCCGGCCCCAGGCCGAGGAATCCGTTCTCTGAATGCAGAGTGATGTTCATCTCCGGAGTTATGTAGTTGGCTACCAGCGTAGGCGTGCCTATGCCGAGGTTCACTACCTCGCCACGCTTGAGTTCTCGCGCGATCCGCTTCGCTATCAGCTCGCGACTGGCATCTGCGCCCATCATTCACGCCCCCTCACGACGACGTCCACGAGAATCCCGGGCGTCATGACGCTATCGGGGTCGATCTCCCCCACCTCGACCAGGTTCTCGACCTCCGCGATCACGAGGTCAGCAGCGCCAGCCATTATGGGGTTGAAGTTCCTGGCCGCCCTCCGATAGACGAGATTCCCGAAAGTGTCCCCGATGTGGGAGTACAACAGCGCAACGTCAGCGCGCAGCGGCAGCTCGAGCAGGTAGGCCCTGCCGTCTATCTCCATCATGGTCTTGCCCTCCTCGACCGCAGTGCCTACCCCGGTGGGTGTGAGGATACCCCCGAGACCCGCACCCGCCGCCCGGATCTTCTCGACCAACGTGCCCTGGGGATACAGCTCGAGATCGATTCTCTTCTCCGCCACGAGCTTCACGAGTTCTGGATTGGTGCCTGTGTGCGTCCCGATCAGCTTCCGTACGAGGCCCCGCCTTACGAGCTTCCCGAATCCCACGTCGGGGAATGCGCCGTCATTGCAGATGACTGTGAGGTCTCTGACGCCCTTTGAGCACACCGCGTCGATCAGCGCCTTTGGAGTCCCCAACCCCAAGAACCCCGGGAGCATCACCGTCATTCCGTCGTGAAGAAGGTCCACCGCGTCGGCGATGGATTTCACCTTGTTCATCCCCAATCCCTCCTTCGCGGCCCTCTCACGCTCACCTTATTCTGCTGTCCTCGCGGTTTCTGACGGAACGACCACGCCGGCGATATGGAGGCCGTTTCCGCAACGAACGCACCGCCGCCGTGTTGGCCGGGGGTCACCTTGCCTGCGTGATACCCAGCATCTGCCGGGCCTCGGCGGGGGTGGCCACGTCCCTTCCGACTTCCCGCGCGATGCGGGCGACGCGCGCCACGAGCTGTGCGTTGCTCTTGGCCAACACGCCCTTGGAGTAGTACACGTTGTCCTCGAATCCCACCCTCACGTGACCGCCCGCGACTATGGCCACCACGGCGAGGGGAAGCTCGGCCCTTCCTATTCCCGCCACCTGCCACATGGCCCCCGCGGGGATCTGACGCACCAGGTGCATCAGGTTGTCGATGGTCCCGGGGATGCCCCCGGGGACCCCCATCACAAAGTCGAAGTACAGGGGCTCCTTGACCAGCCCCTGTTTGGCCAGTCTCAAAGCGCTTGCGATCATGCCGACGTCGAAAATCTCGAGCTCGGGTTTTACGCCCAGTTCTGCCATCCTCCTGGCAAACGCCTCAACGAGCTGCGGCGGGTTCTCAAACACCGCGTTCCCGAAGTTCACCGTGCCGCACGTCAGCGTCGCCATCTCCGGAACGAGGTCCAGCGGGCGCAGCCTTTCCTCGGGCGGAGTGCCCACCGCGCCGCCGGTCGACAGCTGCACGATACAGTCGCACCTCTCGCGGATCAGGGAGGCGGTCCTCCGGAACACATCCACGTCTTGGGTGGGCCTACCTTCGCTGTCGCGGACGTGGAGGTGGACGATGGACGCCCCGGCCTCGCGCGCCTCCGCCGCCGCCTGCGCTATCTCCTCCGGCGTCATCGGGAGGTTCGGATTGTCCGCCCTCGTGGTCTCTGCGCCGGTCAATGCCGCCGTTATTATGAGCTTATCCGTGGCCATGCTCGCCCCTCCTGCGTTGCCTGTCCTTCGGCACGACGCACGTTCCGCTCGCCCGGAGCACGAGCACCGGTTCCGGGAGCACCTCGGCGGACGACGAATCTTGCGCCACGGAAGCAATCACCTTATGGATGGTGAACTCCATCCTGCGCGACGTGTTGCCCACAGCAGTGATGCGTCCCCTGGCCTCGAGGTAGTCTCCCGCGTACACCGGCACGAGGAATTCCACGTTGTCATACGCCCGGAACAGCCCCTCGTCCCCGTCGTGCCGGATGAGGAGTTCGGTCGCCACGTCGCTCAGGAGCTGCATGAGGCGCCCGCCGTCCACTATTCCCCCACCGTAGTGGCTGTCACTCTGGCTCATTCTCACTCTTATCAGGGACTCTTCCACTCCACCGCCTCCCCTCGCCGGTTCGCAGGCGATTCGTTCCGAACGAGGAAACCCCCACGGTCCCACTGTGGACTATGCGCCGCGCCCGCGCCGCGACGCGACTTCACCCGGCCGCACCCATGCGCCTCGCGAGTTCCTGGGCTATGAACGCACCGACGTGCGACGGGAGAGTGCCTGGTCCGAACCCGGCGTCATACCCGAGCTCCACCGCGAGCTCGTGAGTTATCCTCGGACCTCCCATTATCAGCAGGACCTTGTCACGGATGCCTTCCGCCTCCACCAGCTCCGCCAGGTTGGTGAGGTTGTCGATGTGGATGTTCTTCTGGGTCACGACTTGCGAGACCAAGATGGCGTCCGCGCCGACCTCGACGGCCTTGGCCACCAGCGATTCGTTCGGCACTTGGCTCCCGAGATTGTACGCGATGAACCACGGGTACCGCTCGAGCCCGTATTCACCTGCGTACCCTTTCATGTTGATTATCGCGTCGATCCCGACGGTGTGGGCGTCGGTGCCGGTACATGCCGCCACGACCACGATCTTCCTGCCGATGCGCCTTTCGATGAACTCATTGATTTCATCGAACGTCATGTGCCTCATGTTGACCTTCGGGACGTCTATCGCGGTGAAGTCAACCGAGTGCACGCACCTGCCGTACACGACAAAGAACGTGAAGCTGCCGGCGATGTCGTGGCTGTACACCAGCCGCACGTCGTCGAGACCCATCTTCTCGCAGAGCAGCTCCGCCGCCCTACTCGCCTCAGGCCCGCACGGGACCGGCAGCGTGAAGCTCATCTGCACCCACCCGTCGTCCAGGGTGTCACCGTACGGCCGCACCCTGGTGAGATCCAGTTTCACACCGGGCGCCATCATCCCCACCGCCCCCTTTCAGCCGCGGCCCGCGCCCGAACTTTCGTCTCAGCTCCCGCCTGATCCTGCGCCTGGTCTTGCGCTTGATCTTGCGCTTGGTCTTGCTCCCGGGCCTGAACCCGGGCGCGCCAGAGCCTCGGCGCGAAGCCCGGAGATGAGAGCTCCTTCATGAGCAGCGTGGGGAATGGATTGTAGTACCCGTCGCGTTTGCTCACCACCCCGTCGAGGCCGCGACCGCCTCGCGGGTCCCTTCTGACCCCGGCGAACATTCCCTGGGATACCGCGGACATGAGCCCGATCTCCGCGACGTGCTCTAGCATGGCCGTGGCCTTCGTGAGGACCTCGTTCGCCCGCTCCTCCATCTTGCCGCCGGCCCGGTAGCATATCTCGCGTCCGAAGTCCCGCGCATTGTTCATGACGTATCTGGCGTTCTCGATGGCCAGGTGCCTGTCCTGCAGGAACGGGGTGTGTATGTGTTCGGTGAGCACGCCCACGAGCTGGATGGTCTGGCCCGAGATCACGCCCGCCAGGTTGAACATGGCGTCCATGAGATGGCCTTTGAAGATGTTCCCCGTCATGTGCTTGGTGGGAGGCATGTACTTGAGCGGCGCGTCGGGGAATATGGCCCGCACCATCTCCGCCTGCGCGAGCTCATAGAGAAAGCCGTCTGTCATGTCTGGGTTCATCTGGAACGCGTGTCCAAGTCCGATCTGCTCCGGACGGAGTCCCGAGCGCAAGGCAAGTTCCTCGTTGATGAACTGCGACGCCAGGACCGTGTGGGCGTGCTCGTACGCGTCGGCCGTGGTGAGGTAGTTGTCCTCGCCCGTATTGATGATCACCCCAGCGTACGCGTTTATCATTCTGGAGAAGCGCTGGTCGATGAAAGTGCGCCGCATGTTGATGTCGCGGAACAGCACGCCGTACATGGCGTCGTTGAGCATCATGTCAAGGCGCTCCATGGCGCCCATGGCCGCGATCTCGGGCATGCACAACCCGGAGCAGTAGTTCACGAGGCGTATGTACCTGCCGCACTCCCGGCTCACCTCGTCCAGGGCTTGGCGCATGATTCTGAAGTTAGCCTGGGTCGCGTACGTTCCGCCGTAACCTTCGGTAGTCGCACCGTAAGGCACGTAGTCCAGCAAGCTCTGGGCCGTGCTCCGGATGACGGCGATTATGTCGGCGCCGCACTTCGCGGCGGCCTTGGCTTGGGTTACGTCCTCGTAGATGTTCCCTGTGGCCACGATCACGTAGATGTACGGCGGCTGCGCCGTGTCGAGCTCCTCGATGAGGCGCTCGCGCTCATGGCGGCGGCCTCTGATGTAGGCGCACATGCGCGCGGCCTCGGCTTCCACCGCCTCCCGCACGGCCTCGTCGTCAGCGGGATGGATGTCTTCGAGACGGAGGTCGCCGCGGGCGATCATCTTCGCCACTTCCGATGCGGGCCGCCCCTCTTGCACCATCGCCGATCCTATCCAATACGCTATGCCGTCACCCAGGAGCCCCGCCGCTTGCGCCCGCTCCACTATCACGTTGGGGAGCGGGACGCCGTCCTCGTCCACGCCGTTCAGCCCGAGCAGACGCAGCACCGTTCTCTCGATGGTCGTGGTGGTGTTGCCGGCGATTTCGGGCTCCACGCCGTCCGCGATGTAGCGGGCGGCTCGCCTTGCCCGCTCGACAAGGGACATGTCGAGTCTGATCTTGCCCACGCGACATCCTCCCCCTCTCCCGGGATCCGCGCGTCGCCGCACCCCGCAGCGGGAGGCGCGGATCCGTTGTCCCCGGTGCGCTCCGGCCCGGCGGAAGCCACATGATGGTGTCTTCCTGCGCCCAAGCAGCGCGACCTCACCACGACGCCGCGACGCCCATTCCGCTCCCAACCGGAGGGACGCGGGCAGTCCCCGCGACAACGTCGAATGCAGGCACGGGAGCGACCGCCTGCCCCAACTTGTCGAGAAAGAGAGCGGAGTCGAACCGCCGACCGTCCGGCGCCGTCGGGTTCGCAGTGACGGCCACGAGCCTGATGGGGTGCATGGCGGCCAGTCTCCCCCCGGCGGACCAGAACCGCTCGATGTCCACAGTCTCCGCCAAGATCCTCGTGGCGTCCCGCACGACCACTGTGAGGCCCAGAGCCCTGCCCCTCCTCAGAAGGGCGCGGAGGAAGCCGCTGGTGAGCGCGCCTCCGATGACGACTGCCTCGAAGTCTTCAGTGACCGCGCCTGCCAACTCATCCGCCCTGAGGAGCACGCTCGGCACCGACAGGCGGCCGAGGGAGCCGTCCCGGCGTACCAGCACCACGTCGCAGCGAGAGAGCGGGCCCCCCCCAAGCCGGCCCGCCGCCCGGGCATCCCATCCCGGTACTGTGAGGATCCGGACGGTGTGAGCGCTGCGGCGCGTGGCTCCGTCCACTGTCTCGGCGAGAGCGGCGCCCGTGGCAAGCACCGTGGCTTCGACAAGCGACGGAGCGCACGAGAACTTCCTTCCCGCTGCTCCATCGATCGCCACGAATCGCGCCCCGAGCTGGCGCATGAGCGCGATGGCGTCTCGCGCCGCCGCGACGCTGTTCCCGCCGCCTATCTCCACTGTCCCTGGCGTGAGGGTCCGGTACACGACCAGGCGGCCCAGGGCCGACGCGTGGCGAGTCGAGGCCACCGGCTCCACCCTGGCCCGCGCCCTGGCCGCGAGATGCTCGGCGGTGGCGAAAAGCGCTCCCATGGGAAGCGATATCGGGGGTTTCGGCAACATAGTAACGGCATCCACTTCCTCGCCGTCCCGCCCCGCGGAAGCCACCCCCACGGGTATTCCCCTTGCGGCAAGTCCCTGGAGTATGGCCCCGAGGGTCACGGTCTTGCCGCAGTTCTTGGCCATTCCCACCACGGCCACGCTGCTGCCGGCCGCCAGGACGATGTCGGCAATGTTGGGTTTGAGTCCAGCCATCGCACTCACCCCTTCCTTCGCTTCGGTCACCCGCCACCCTGCCCGAGGCGGGCGCGACATCATCTGGAGTGCGCTGTCGAGTCAAGATCGGTCCGTGCACACCCGGGGTTGGGCGCCTCGTTCCCTCTGCAGGCCCGCGCGTCACCGCGGCGGAGGCTGCGACGCCGTGCGCCTGCGCGAGCGCCTTTCCAGGTGTCCCGGCTCCAGGCTCACGCTATCGCCCTTGAGTAGACTCGCTATACCCACGGGCCCCCGCTCCGCTTCCCTGCACATCGTGCAGGTGCCGCAAGAGCTGGCGTACGACTCAGGCTCGTTGTACACGCTGATGACGCCCTCGTAGTTTCGGAGTACGACCTTGCGCTCGCCCTGGGAGATGAGGTACTGAGGCCCCACAGGGATCTTGCCGCCGCCCCCCGGCACGTCCACGACGAACGTGGGCACCGCGAAGCCCGACGTGTGGCCGCGCAGGTGCTCGATGATCTCTATGCCTTTCGCGACAGACGTCCTGAAGTGCTCGAGCCCCATGGAGAGATCGCACTGGTAGATGTAGTAAGGGCGTACCCTCATCTTCACGAGCTCGTGCACGAGTTTCTTCATTACGTGCGGACAATCGTTCACCCCACGCAGGAGCACTGACTGGTTGCCCAGGGGGATCCCGGCGTCCGCCAGCATCTCACATGCCTTCCTCGACTCCGGGGTGACCTCCTTCGGATGGTTGAAGTGAGTGTTCACCCAGAGAGGATGGTACTTCTTCAGCATATCGCACAGCTCTGGCGTGATCCGCTGCGGGAGGACCACAGGAGTCCTCGTTCCGATACGGATGACCTCCACATGGTCTATCGCCCTCAGCGCGCGGAGGATGTACTCTATCGCCCCGTCCGCGAGGACCAGCGGGTCTCCCCCGGACACCAGCACGTCGCGCACTTCGGGCGTCCTGCGGATGTACTCGACGGCAAGGTCGATGTCTCTCCTCGTCACGGCCGCGTCCTCGTGTCCCGCCAGCCTGCGCCTGGTGCAATGCCGGCAATACATGGAGCAAGAGGTCGTCACAAGGAGCAGCACCCTATCGGGATACCGGTGGGTGAGGTACGGGACGGGTGAGTCCACGTCCTCATGCAGGGGGTCCACCATGTCGTACGGCATGGTCTGCAGTTCGAGCGCGGTCGGCACCCCCTGCCGCCTCACGGGGCAATGCGGGTCGTCGGGCGACATGAGGCTCACATAGTATGGTGTTATCGCCATGCGGAACCGCTCGAGGCAACGCCTTGCCCCCTCTTCTTCCTCCGGTGTCAAGTCCACCGCCCTTTTCAGGGTCTCGACGTCAGTGACCCTGTTCCGTATCTGCCAGTGCCAGTCGTTCCATTCACTATCACTGACATCCTTCCACAGCTGGATGTCGCGGAACCGTCTCATCAGATCCGACATCTCCTTCGGCGGCCTTCAGGCGGCCGCCCATCTTCTCAAGAACATCTCCATGAGGACGGGGTTCTCCCGGAGAGTCGCGAGGGCTATTTCCGCGTGGCCCTCGGTATACCCGTTCCCGATGATCATCGTGACATCCTTGCCGATTCCCTCAGCCCCCAGCGCGGCCGCGGTGAAGCTGGTCGCCATGCTGAAGAAGTAAACGACGCCCTTGTCGCGCGTGGCCATGATCGACGCCATCTCGGTGCCAGGTATGTTCACGCAGTTTATCGTTATATCGGCAAGCTTGCCCGAGGTGAGCTCGCTCACCTTCTCGAACACCTCGAGGGGACGCGTGGCGTCGCTCGAGAACGCGTGGTCCGCGAGCCCGGACTCGATGACCCGATCGAGGCTGGCCCGGCTGTGCGCGAGACCCAAGACTCTCCCCGTCACGCCCGCCCTCTTCTTCGCTTCGTGGAGGCACAGCAGGCCGGACTTGCCGCCCGCCCCAATAACGAGCACAGTGTCCCCAGGCCTCACGAGCTTAGCCGTCTGAGCGGGAGCGCCGGCCACGTCGAGCACCGCCAGGGCAAGCGAAGCTGGCATGTCGCAGGGCAACACGGCCCAAATGCCGCTCTCGAAGAGGATGGCCTGGCCTCTCACCCTGACCTGGTCTGCGTCCTTGCGTATCTCGAGGATTTCCTCGATGACAAGGGGCGTGAGGGAAAGCGAGACCAGGCTCGCTATCCTGTCTCCAGGTCTGAGCTTCACCTTTCCCGCGAGCTCCGGGCCGATCTCTCGGACCGTGCCGATGAACATGCCTCCCGACCCCGTGGCAGGGTTGTGATGCTTACCCCGCTCTCTCACGATACCCAGCATGATTCGCGCTATCTCGCCGTCGTCGCCTCCGGCTTGCTGTTTGATCTGGGTGAAACTAGCCGCGTCCACGTTCAGGGTGTCGACGTCGACCAAGATCTCGTTGTCTAGCGGCACCATGGTGTTGTCGATTCTCCAGGCAGCCTGAGGCAGCACTCCTTTCGGCTCGATGACGCGATGCGTCCCGTACTTGCATCCTTTCAATGCCGTTCCCCCCGTGTCCACACACTGCCCGCCATCACCCGAACCACCGCTCACGGCTCCGGCTCGAGCACGCCTATCGCCGAGTGGCGTTCCCATCACACCACACCCACCCAGCAACTCACTATTATAGCAAACTGCGTGCCGCGCGCACGGCCAGCATGATCGCGAAAGCGGGCGAAAGACGCGGTTTCTTTCAGCGGGGTCCGTCTCGTGTTGGCCATTGCGCGCCTAACCTTCGGCACTTGCCCATTATTCGGCACTCTCTCACCGCGCCGCCCAGCGACCCCGACCGGACGCCCGGAGTGGACGTGCGGGCGCGCGCCGCGGCGCCGCGCGAAGCGGCGGCCGCACGGCGGCCACACAGCCCAAGCGGAAGGAGGGACGGCGCAGGATCGAGCCCGCGCGTCCATGATGCCATCGCGAGGCTGCGCGTGCAAGGAGAACCTCGTAGGGAGAACCGGGATCGAGTGTGGCGCCCCCGCTGCGGTCGGACGCTGCGGTCGGACGCTGCGGCCGTCGCGGCGCGGGGCCGAGTCGGGGAGGGCAGGAAGGAGCTAAGCGAGTCAGGTCTTCGTGATGCCTCGCAGTTCCCCAACGGACGATAGTGCGGGCGCCTGGTGCAGGGTGAGGGCTCGACGCGGGCTCGGTGAGGCAATGAATGTGGCGGCGTCAGCGGATCTTGTCCTCCATCGGGGTCTTCCGGTCCTTGCTCGTCCCATGCTGGTGGACCCCTCTCACCTGGACCTTCTGAGACGAGGATTCCCGGCCGCGCGGGGTGCCGCTGGGTTTATTGGCTTCACGAGCCATGATTTCCCTGGCTTCCCCCGTTTCCCTCGCCACACGGACGGGCTTTGCGGGCACCTTGCCGGTCCTGCCTACATCGGCTGCCATGAGATTCCCCTCCATGTTCCCCGCACGCCACGCGCCGGGAGGCTCTTTCGGATGGCGCGACGCCTGCGCGCCGCGAACCTCGCGGAACGTTCGCGGCCCGCGGCGTCATGAAGCAGAGCCGCGCGGAGCCTCGCCGTGTCGCCCGCTCGGCTTCAGGCTTTCCATCGTGCGTGTCCGCGGGGGTGATACCTCTCCGCAACTATCATGCCCCGTCGGGCTCGCCAGAATCCTCGCAACCGTTCCCTACCGCCTGCCGATGTCCCTGCGGCACCACATCCCCCGGAACTCCACGTGGCGCGTTCCTTGGTACGCACGGTCCGCCGCCTCTTGGATCGACGCTCCCCTAGCCACTACGTTCAGCACGCGCCCGCCCGACGTGACAAGACGGTCTCCATCGAACCTCGTGCCCGAGTGGAACAGAAGGACGTCCGCTGCGCCGAGGCCCGCCTCATCGACGCGGATCTCGTCGCCGACGCGCGGCTTTTCAGGGTACCCTTGTGACGCAAGGACCACGCACGCGCTCGCCCCCGGTCGCCACCTCACCACGCCGGGGCTCAGGCCCTCCCCCTCGATAGCCGCCTCGATCAGGTCGACGAGGTCCGACTCCATCATGGGAAGGATGGCCTGCGTCTCGGGGTCGCCCAGCCTCGCGTTGAACTCGAGGACTTTCGGACCCGACGGGGTGAGCATGAGCCCGGCGTAAAGCACGCCCACGTAGCGCCTGCCCTCCCTCGCCAGCCCCTTCACGGCAGGTTCGATTATCTCCGACATGATCCTGGATTCCAGACTCTCGTCGAACCCGGGAGCGGGCGCTACCGCGCCCATGCCCCCGGTATTCGGGCCGGCGTCGCCGTCCCCGGCTCGCTTGTGGTCCCGCGCAGAAAGCAGTGGCAGTGAGGTCTCGCCGTCCGTGACGGCGAAGAAGCTCATCTCCCGCCCGGTGAGGAAGTCCTCGACGACGATGGCGCGTCCCGCCCCAAGCGATGCCACGGTCCGGACAGCGTTCTCCGCTTCCTCCGCCGTACGAGCGACGATGACGCCCTTGCCTGCGGCAAGGCCGTCGGCCTTCACGACAACGGGGCCTCCGCTCCGCCGGACGAAAGCCCTGGCCGCGTCCTCATCCGCGAAGACACGGTAACCCGCGGTGGGGATTCCGTGTCTCGACATGAACTCCTTCGCCCAGGCCTTGCTTGACTCGATCTCCGCGGCCGGCTTCGTCGGTCCGAAGACCGCGAGCCCCAGCCGGGCGAACTCATCCGCTATCCCGAGGGCAAGTGGAACCTCCGGCCCCACGACAGTGATGTCCACGCGCCTCTCCGCCGCGAAGCGCGCAAGGGCAGCCGTGTCGCTCGCGGGGATAGGCACGCACGACGCAATCCGGGCGATACCGGGGTTGCCTGGAGCGGCGTACACCCGGGCGACCCGGGGGCTCGACGCGAGTTTCCATACGAGGGCATGCTCTCTTCCCCCTCCGCCCACCACGAGAACGCTCAGGCCGTCCCGTTTCAGTCTGGTCGTCATCACTCTCATCCCCTTTGCCTGCGCCACATCGACTTCCTGCCGGCTGGGCCGCGCCCGCGACGGCGCCGCGGCGACCCCGGACATGGGCGCCCCCCTGCCAGTGCCGCGCGTGCGGCGCGCGCTCCTTCAAGACGCGCGCGCGATTCGCCTCAATGCCGGAAGTGCCGGACGCCTGTGAAGACCATGGCCATGCCGTGTTCGTTCGCGGCCTCGACGCACTCCTTGTCCCGAAGCGACCCGCCGGGTTGGATGACGGCGGTGACGCCCGCCTTGGCGGCCTCGTCTATGCCGTCCCTGAACGGGAAGAAAGCATCCGACGCCAGCACCGCGCCTCTGGCGTTCGGGCCCGCGTGGGCGGCCGCTATCCTCACGGAACCCACCCGGTTCATCTGGCCCGCTCCCACGCCCACGGTGACGTCATCCTTCCATAGAACGATAGCGTTGGACTTCACGTGTTTCGCCACCCGCATGGCGTGGAGGAGCCATTTCGCCTCCTGAACGCTTGGCCTCCTCGCCGTCACCACACGAACACCGCGCTTGTCCTCGTCGCAAGCGACATCCGCTTGCTGCACCAGGAAGCCCCCGTCCACCCAGCGAACGTCGATGCCGGCTCCCGCACCCGCGGGACCATTCCCGGGCACGACAAGCACCCGAAGGTTGGGTTTGGTGGCGAGGATGGGGAGTGCTTCGTCTGCGACGTCCCAGGCGAGGACCACCTCGACGAACGTCTCCACGAGTCTCGCCGCCACGTCCTCCGTCACGATCCCGCCCAAGCCGACCACGCTCCCGAACGCGGAGACGCCGTCGGCCTCCCGCGCCTTCACGTACGCGCCGGCGAGGTCGCCACCCACCGCCACGCCGCAAGGATTCGTGTGCTTTATGACGACCGCGACGGGCTCGGTGAACTCCCTCATTATCCGCAGGGCAGCGTCCGCGTCGAGGATGTTGTTGAACGAGAGCGCCTTGCCCTGCACCTGCCGCGCCGCGGCAAGACCCCTCCCCGCCAGACCTTCGAGCGCGTAGAACGCTGCCCTCTGGTGCGGGTTCTCGCCGTACCGGAGGTCGGACACCTTGGCACCCCGTATCCACAGTGTATCCGCGAGAGCCCCACCGTCTTCGGAACGGTCACCTGGCTCGCCGCCTTCCCCATCGTCCCCGAAAAGCCGCCCTCGGCACGCGCCCCGGCAAGGATCCGTGCGAGTCCGGTCCTCTGCTGCCGCTGTCGCGATGGCCCCTGGTGCCTGTCCGTCCTCAGAAGTCTTTGCCGCGTCCGCTTTTCGTCCAAGGAACTCAGCCACCGCGCGGTCGTACTCGGACGTGTGCCGGAATGCCTCCGCGGCAAGGCGCATCCGGGTGTGGGGCGACACCTCCCCCAGCGACTGGAGCTCCGACACGACCTCGGCGTATTTCGTCGGGTCAGTCACGACCGTCACGCGTTCGAAGTTCTTGGCGGCCGCGCGCACCATCGTCGGGCCGCCGATGTCGATGTTCTCCACGGCGTCTTCGAGTGTGACGTCGGGTTTTGTCACTGTCTCGACGAACGGATACAGGTTCACCGCCACGATGTCGACGAACCCTATGCCGAGCTTGCGGAGCTCGTCCTCGTGCCCCGGCGTGCGGCGCGCCAGTATCCCTGCGTGCACCGCCGGGTGCAACGTCTTCACTCTGCCTCCGAGTATCTCGGGAAAGCCCGTCACGTCCGACACACGCGTTACGGCCACTCCAGCCCCTTCGAGAACGGCGGCGGTGCCACCCGTTGATACGATCTCGTACCCCAGCCCGGTCAGAGCCTTTGCGAACTCCACAACGCCGGTCTTGTCGTGAACGCTGATGATCGCCCTGCGTGCCTCCACTCCGTCCACCTCCGTGTCAATGCTGAATCGAACGCCGGGGAAGGAGACGCCACCACGGCTTCACCCGTCGACCAGGATCCTTCTCCCCTCAGCCCTCACCCTGCCTTCAGCGATGGCTCCGATGCACTCCACGAGGAGCTCGTGCTCCTGCTCGAGAATCCGGGCGGAGAGCGACTCCACGGTGTCATCCGGCATCACGGGCACCACGCGCTGGCCGATTATCGGGCCCGTGTCCACCCCCGCGTCGACGAAATGCACCGTGCAACCGCTGTATTTCACGCCGTACTCCAGCGCCTGACGTTGAGCCTCCAGGCCTCGGAACGCCGGGAGCAGCGACGGGTGTATATTGATGATTCGGCCCGGAAACGCCTCGAGGAACGTCCTTCCCAGGACCCTCATGAAGCCCGCGAGCACGACGAGGTCCGGGTCAAACTCCCTCACCGCGCACACCAGCGCGCGCTCGAACGCGTCTCTGGAGGGGTAAGCCTCGCGTACGACCACCGCGCACGGTACACCGTGGGCGGCCGCCCTCCCGAGCGCGAGCGCGCCGGGGTTGTCGCACACGAGGCCCGCCACCCGGGCTTGCAGTCTCCCGCGCCCCGCGGCGTCGATTATGGCTTGAAAGTTCGTCCCCCGACCCGAGGCCATCACGACGATGCTGAATGTTTCATCCATCGACGAAGGTCACCTCCCCGTTGCCCGGGACGACCTCTCCCACCAAATAGCAATGCTCGCCCTCCGCTTGCAGGATCTCCACGGCCCGCGAGACGTGCCGGGGCTTCACCGCGATCACGAAGCCGATGCCCATGTTGAAGGTCCGCATCATTTCGCGGCCGTCCACGTTTCCGAGCCTCTGGACTAGACCGAAAATGGGTGGAACGGGCCACGACCCTGTCCGGAACCTCAGGCCGAGGCCTGGCGGGAGCATCCTCGGGGGATTGTCGACGAGCCCCCCTCCCGTGATATGGGCCATGCCGCATATCGGGACCTCGGCCGCCAGCTCCAGGACCGGCCTCACGTAGATCCTGGTGGGCTCGAGGAGTTCCTCCCAGAGCCGGCGCCCGAGGCCCTCCGGTTCGTCATGGAGCCCCAGCCCCGCGACTTCAAAGAGGACGTGCCGCGCGAGGGAGAACCCATTGCTGTGGAGGCCTGACGACGCAAGACCGATGAGGACGTCCCCGGGCTCAATGGCGGTGCCGTCCACGAAACGGTCGCGGTCCACGATCCCGACTGCGAACCCGGCCACATCGTAGTCGCCGTCGGAATAGAACCCCGGCATCTCAGCGGTCTCCCCTCCGAGCAGAGCGCACCCGGCCCGCCTGCAGCCCTCGGCCATCCCCGAGACGATGCTGGCGATCTTCTCCGGGTCTATCCTCGACTGCGCGAGGTAGTCCAGGAAGAAGAGCGGTCGCGCGCCGCACGTGAGCACATCGTTCACGCACATGGCCACGGCGTCGATGCCGATGGTGTCGTGCCTCCCGGCCTCGATGGCCACGCGCAGCTTCGTGCCGACGCCGTCGGCTCCGGCTACCAGCAGCGTATCGTCGCCGGGCGACCCGGCCGTGCCCAGCCTGTACACCCCGCCGAACCCTCCGATCCCTCCCACGACGCCGCCATCGAACGTGGAAGCCACGGCGTGCCGGATGAGCTCGACCGCTCTCGCTCCACGGTCGATGTCCACACCGGCGGCGGCGTACGTAGCCCTTGAGACGCTGCCCGACGCCACCGCGGTCTTCGGCGCTCCCTTGCTCGCCGGAGCGCTCGCCTGACCCGCGCTTCCTTCCGCCCGCACCGGGTAATCCCCGTCGAAACACGCCAGGCAGAACCCCGTTTCATCACGGCCACCACCGTCCGCTGCCCGCCTCATGGCTTCCAAGAGACCCTCCCGGCTCAGGTAATGGAGGGTATCCGCCCCGGTCAGGGCGAGCACGAAGTCCTCGCCGCCGGAGGCGGCCAGCCGGTCGCCCCGTCTGGAAGTGTCGATACCGTAGAAGCATGGGTAAGCCACCGGGGGCGACGCCACGACCAGGCCGACGCTCCTCGCGCCCGCTTCGCGCAGAAGCCTCACCAGCCTGGCACTGGTCGTGCCCCTGACGATGGAATCGTCCACGAGAAGTACGCGCTTGCCCTGCACCAGACGCCGCACGGCGTTGAGTTTCAACCTCACCCCGAGGCTCCTCTCACCCTGCGTTGGTTGGATGAAGGTCCGGCCTAGGTACCTGTTCTTGACGAGCCCGTACTCGAAGGGTATACCGCTTCCCCGGGAGAAACCGAGGCCCGCCGCGACCCCTGACTCCGGCACCGGAACGACCACGTCGCCGTCCAGGTCGTGCTCCTCGGCCAGCACGCGGCCCATCTCATACCTGGCCTCGCTCACGTTGATCCCTTCGATCACGCTGTCAGGCCTGGCAAAGTAGATGTACTCGAAAACGCACGTCGCGCGCCTGGGGGATCTAGGCCCGTGAACCGACCTCATGCCTTCCGCGTCGATGAGCACGATCTCCCCCGGCTCCACATCGCGGACGAGCTCGGCTCCCACGACGTCCAGGGCGCACGACTCCGAGGCGAGCACGAAGCCGCCGGACGGCAGGGTACCTATGCAGAGGGGTCTGAACCCGTGCGGGTCCCGCATGCCGATGAGCCTGGTTTCTGTCATGAGCACGACAGAGTACGCGCCCTCCAGGTCGATCATACACTTCAACAGGGCGTCCTCCAGGTCGTTCTGGGAGTATCTCGCGAGGAGGCACCCAATGACCTCCGTGTCCACAGTGGTTTGGAACACCGACCCCGACATGCCGAGAGAGTCTCGTAGGGCGTCAGCGTTGACCACGTTTCCGTTGTGGGCTAGCGCCAGGTCCCCCCAGGGGTAGTGGAATACGAGGGGCTGAGCGTCGGTTATCCCGGTGGAACCTGCCGTCGAATAGCGGACGTGGCCGATGGCCACGTTTCCTTTGAGACCCTCCACCGCGCCGTTGCAGAAAGCCTCGGATACGAGGCCCATGGACTTGTGGAGACGAATGCCCGTTCCCGTGCCGGACGAAGCGGCCAGTCCCGCGCTTTCCTGCCCCCTGTGCTGGAGCGCGTGCAATCCGTACAGCGCAAGCTCCGAGGCGCGCCCGCCCATGCCTGTCATCACCCCGATGACGCCGCACTGCTCGCGCCAATCCAAAGGCCATCCTGGCACGCCGAAAACCCTGTCTACGACTCCAGGGCCCATGATATCGCCCCCCGGTACACCCTTGATAACTCACTCACCGGAACGTCCAGCAGCCTGCCGGCGCGTCCCCCGGCGCGGCCTTCACCGTCGATGACGAGGCGCATCCCGCCCACCTCGCCGAGGATGGTGACAGGCACGCCGTGCCGGCCGGCCATTGCCTGAACCTCGCCTATTGAGGACGGGTGGAACGATACCAGCATCCGCCCGCCCGACTCGCTGAAAAGGTAGCGGTCAGCGCGCATCGTGCCGGGTAGCCTCACCCGGGCGCCCGCTCCCGTGCCGTTTCCACCTAAGATGCACGCTTCTGAGAGTGCGACTGCGATGCCGCCTTCGGAGAGATCGTGACACGACGCGAGAAGGCCTCCCCGGATGAGGGCCAAGGCAAGCTCCACCGCAGCCCGCTCTGCCCTGAGATCCACGGCCGGCACAGGCCCCCCCTCGATCCCGTGGACTTCGGCGAGGTACTCGCTGGCCCCGATCTCGTCGCCGGTGCGTCCAAGAATCGCCACGACATCGCCCTCGCGCTTGAACCCGGGGGTCATCACGCGGGAGAGGTCCTCGACCAGTCCCACCATTCCCACCATCGGGGTCGGATGAATCGCCACCGTTGTGGATCCTTCCAGCGAAGACTCGTTGTAGAAACTCACGTTGCCGCCGGTCACGGGAATCCCCAGCGCTTTCGCCGCCTCGGCCATGCCCTCAACGGCCCTCTTGAACTGCCAGAAGACCTCGGGCTTCTCAGGGTTGCCGAAATTCAGGCAGTCCGTGATCCCTATGGGCTCTGCCCCCGCCGCGGCGACGTTCCGGGCGGCCTCGGCCACAGCGTGGGCGGCGCCGGCCCACGGATCGAGGTAGCAGTATAGCGAATTCGCGTCACACGTCAGCGCCAGGCCCTTGTTCGTTCCGGGCACCCTCACCACCGGCGTTCCCCGACCTGGGAGCACCACGGTGTTCGTCCCCACCTGGTGGTCGTATTGGCTGTAAACCCACTCCTTGCTTGCAATGCGGGGCGAGGCCAGGAGTCTCATGAGGGCGAGGGCATAATCGCCGGGCTCGGGCACGCCGGAAAGGTCACGTCCCTGCTCTCGCCGGAAATACTCCGGCTCGCTGGCTTCCCTGGTGTAGCAGGGCGCCATGTCCGTAAGGGCTTTCGCAGGCACTTCCGCAGCTAAGGCGCGGCCGTTCCTGACTCGCAGGATCCCGTCGTCCGTTACATGGCCTACGACGGTCGCCTCCAAGCCCCATTTCTTGAACACCCGCTCGACCTGAGGCTCGCTCCCGGTCCGCACCGCCACGAGCATCCTCTCTTGCGACTCCGAAAGCATTACTTCGTAAGGGGTCATCCCATCCTCGCGCCTGAGCACCTTGGCGACGTCGATCTCCATGCCCACACCGCCGCGGGAGGCCATCTCGCACGAAGAGCACGTGAGCCCCGCCGCGCCCATGTCTTGGATGCCGATTACGACGTCGTCCCCCATTCCGTACAGCTCGAGGCACGCCTCGACGAGCAGCTTCTCCATGAACGGGTCCCCCACCTGGACGGCGGAACGCTTCGCCATGGCCTCCGGGGAGAGCTCGGCGGACGCGAATGTCGCCCCGTGCATCCCGTCGCGCCCCGTGCGAGCGCCCACCACCATCACGGGGTTCCCGACGCCTTTGGCCGCTGACCTCTTGATGGCCGACGCCGGAGCGACCCCGACGCACATGACGTTCACGAGGGGGCTCTCCTTGAAGCTCTCGTGCGTCGCCACCTCTCCTCCGACAGTGGGAATGCCGATGGAGTTCCCGTAGCCCGCTATGCCCGCGACCACCTGCGTAAACAGGTGCCGCGACCGGGGGTCGGAAAGCGGGCCGAACCGAAGGGCGTCGAGAAGGGCGATTGGCCGGGCGCCCATCGTGAAAATGTCGCGGATAATGCCTCCCACCCCTGTCGCCGCGCCCTGGTACGGTTCGACAGCGGAGGGATGGTTGTGGCTCTCGATCTTGAAAACCGCCGCAAAACCGTCCCCGATGTCAACCACGCCCGCGTTCTCACCGGGCCCCTGGATCACGCGCTTCCCGGAAGTCGGAAGGAGGGCGAGCACCGCCTTGGAGTTCTTGTAGCTGCAATGCTCTGACCACATCACCGCAAACATCCCAAGCTCGACGAGGTTGGGCTCGCGGCCGAGGATGCCTAGGATGCGGTCGTATTCCTCGTCGGCGAGGCCCATCTCCCGCCAGACTCTCTCACCCACGCTCCGCACCTCCCGTGAGGAAATCGAAGGCTGACGCGAAAACCAACCTGCCGTCCGTGCCGCCGAGGAACGCATCGCACGCCCGCTCCGGGTGGGGCATCATCCCCAGGACGTTTCCCCATCTGTTGGTTATCCCGGCGATTGACCGGCACGACCCGTTGGGGTTGGCTTCGGGCGTCGGGACGCCTTCCTCGTCGACGTACCTGAACACCACCTGGCCTCGCCGCTCGAGTTCGCTCAAGGTGTCCTCGTCCGCATAGTAGTTGCCGCTGGCGTGGGCTATCGGCATTGACAGTACCTGTCCCGGGCGGCAGAGGCGTGTGAACGGGGTCAGCGCGTTCTCCACGCGCAGATGGACGCCTTCACACCTGAACCTCGGGACCGCGTTCGTCAGCATGGCGCCGGGGAGCAACCCGCACTCGAGAAGGATCTGAAACCCGTTGCATATCCCGAGCACGAGGCCGCCCGCTTCGGCAAACTCCATGACCTCATCCATGATCGGGGAGAACCTCGCTATCGCGCCCGCGCGCAGGTAGTCGCCGTACGAGAACCCACCCGGCAGGATCACGAGGTCGTGCCCATCCAGCTTGCGGTCTTGATACCAAACGTACCCCACTTCCACGCCGAAGGACTCGACGGAGCGATAGCAATCGGCGTCGCAGTTGGACCCCGGAAACACCACAACCCCGACCTTCATCCCGCCCTGCCCCCAGCCTCGCCGCCCTCGGCGAGATCGAATGAGAAGTTCTCGATGACAGGGTTGGCGAGGAGCTTGTCGGCGATCTCCTGGACTTGGCGCCTCGCCGACTCCGGGCCGTCCGCAGCGAGCAGGATCTCGATGTGCTTCCCGATGCGCACGTCCAGCACGTTGTCGTGGCTCATCGCATGGAGCGCCCTCTTCACGGCGGACCCCTGCGGGTCCAGAATCGACTCTTTCAAAGTCACCTTGACCTGAGCCTTAAACCGCATGGCCCTTCATCCTCCCCCTATCCGGAGATCTTCTCGCGATCCGTGCCGGTGACCCGCCGGAGCACCTCCGCGTACGCTTCCTCGACGCCTCCCATGTCCCGCCTGAAGCGGTCCTTGTCGAGGCGGTCGCCGGTTGCGGAGTCCCAGAGCCTGCACGTGTCGGGAGAGATCTCGTCCCCGAGCACAAGCTCGCCGTCGCACCAGCCGAACTCCAGCTTGAAGTCGACGAGCGTCAGCCCCCTCTCCGCGAGGAAGGGCGCGAGCTCCCGGTTCACGGCGCACGACGCCTCTCGAAGGCTCGCTACGACGTCCCGCGCGGCGATGCCCAGCGCGACGATGTGGTCGTCAACGACCAGCGGATCACCGAGCGCGTCGTTCTTGTAGTAGAACTCCACCATCGGGAAGGCAGGCTTCGTACCCTCCGCGATCCCAAGCCTCTTTGCTAGGCTGCCAGCCACGATGTTCCTCACGACGACCTCCAACGGGAGCATGGAAAGCTTCCGGACGACCATTGTGTTCTCGCTCGTGGTCTCGATGAAGTGCGTCGGTATGGAGCGCGACGCCAGGTGTGAGAAGAGCACAGCCGATACCTGGCAGTTCACCGCGCCTTTTCCCGGGATCCGCCCCCTCTTGCGGCCGTCTTGAGCCGTGGCGTCGTCCTTGAACTCGATGAGATAGTACCGGAGGTCCTCCATGCGATAGACCCGCTTCGCCTTGCCCTCGTAAACAAGATCGTCATCCATCTTCACGTCCTGCGATTTCATGCCCGTCACGCCTCCCCTTGCCGTCCCTCTCGCATCCCCGTCGCCTTGCCGCGTCCCGCCTGCGCGAGCGCTTGCGCGACCCGCTCGTGTTTCGCCTCTACGTCTCGCACCAAACGTTCCCGGTACCGGTCGATCCTCGCCAAGAGGTCTGGGTCCGACGTAGCGAGGATCGCCACGGCCAGTAAAGCAGCGTTCCGCGCCGCGTTCACACCCACACACGCCACGGGCACGCCGGGCGGCATCTGTACCGTGGAGTACAGCGCGTCCGCACCGGAGAGCGCCGAGCCCGCGCACGGCACCCCTATCACAGGGAGCACCGTGGCCGCCGCCACGACTCCGGCAAGGTGTGCCGCTCCGCCCGCGGCGGCGATGATGACCCGAACCCCCTTGTCCCTGGCCTCCCGCGCGATGGAGACGGTCCTGTCCAGCGACCTGTGAGCTGATGTGACCACGACCTCGTGCCTGACCCCGAACTCCTCCAGAGTATCGATGCACTCGCGCATGATGGGAAGGTCGGAGTCGCTCCCCATCATCACGATGACTCGAACGCCGCGGTCAGCTGCCTCCGCCTGGGTCCGCCGTCCTTCTTCCCGATTCATCCTCAGCGCCTCCCTGCCTCAGGAAATGCTGAAGCCCCGGCGGATAGGCTTCGAGTGAAACCTATCCGCCGGGGCTTTTATCCCTCAAGGTGTAGCACCGCTATGCGCAGCGCCTGCATCGCTCGGACCGAACCCCGCCGCGCCACGCGCGCTGGGCGGGTGGAACCCTAGACGCACTTTCCCTCGCGCACCGGCATCCCAGCCGCCTCGCCGTGTCGGAACCCCTAGGCCGCCGATGCCGACGCTAGACGGTATTCCCTTTTCCCCGCCTCGACCATATCATACGCCATCCCAGGATGTCAAGAGCGAACTTGCGAGTCCGAGCGCAAGCGGGCAAGCAAGCGCTGCATGTCCTGGGGCAGAGGCGCGGAAAACGTCATCCTTTCGCGGGTACGCGGATGGTCGAGGCTGATCGACGCCGCATGCAGCGCCTGACCGGAGAGGCCCGCGGCCGCAGCAGCGGCCGCTGCAGCCGCCCTTCCCCGGGCGCGCCCGCCGTACACCGGGTCACCTACGATGGGGTGGCCGATGTGGGCGAGGTGCACCCTGATCTGGTGGGTCCTCCCAGTAACCGGGTGTACCTTCACGAGAGCGTTCATACCCAGAGCCTCGAGCACCTCGTACTCGGTCACCGCCGCCCTTCCCCGTCCTTCGGGGACCACGGCCATCTTCTTCCTATGGATGGGATGCCGCCCGATGGGAGCATTGACTGTACCCCGCTCGTCGCGCGGCACTCCGTGGACAATGGCGAGATACGTCTTCTCCACCGCGTGCTCTCTGAGGTCTCGCGCCAGGGCCAGGTGGGCTGGGTCATTCTTGGCGGCCACGATCACGCCCGAGGTGTCCTTGTCGAGGCGGTGGACTATCCCAGGACGGATCTTCCCCCCTATGCCGGAGAGGTCGCTGCAATGGGCGAGCAGGGCGTTCACGAGCGTGCCCGACCAGTTTCCGGCTGCGGGATGGACCACGAGCCCCCGGGGTTTGTTGACCACGATGATGTCGCTGTCTTCGTAGAGGATGTCGAGGGGAAGGTCCTCGGCCACAACATCGAGCGGCTTCGGGTCGGGCACGCTCACCGTCACCACGTCGCCCGCCCGCACGCGCCTGGCAGCCTTCGCCCGCTCGCCGGCCACGAGCGCGTGGCCTTCATCGATGAGCCTCTGCGCGGCGGAACGGGAGAGGGCAAGCCGCCCCGCGATGTACACATCGAGGCGCTTGCCCTCGTCAGCTTCATCCACTTGGATTTTCACCGGCGGCCCGTCCATGCTACTGGCGCCCCACCGCCTGGCCCGACTGCTCCCGCCGCACGTTCTCAGACGACAACACGGCGATGCACGCAAACGCTCCGAACGCCACAACGATGCTTGCCAGCTGCGTGATGGAGAGGGGTCCCACCATCCTCGGCACGTCCCGGAATATCTCCACGATGAAGCGGGCGACTGAATACAGCCCGACATAGAGGAACATGAGATAGCCCGGAAACTTCTTGTGGTTCCTCTGCCTGAAGAGCACGGCGAAGATCACTAGACTCAGGAGAGCCGCGTAAACCTGCGTCGGATGGCGCAGCGTCTTGTCACCCGCCTTGGCGGCGAGGGCCCAGGGCACGCTGGCAGGAAGGCCGTAGCAGCACCCGTTTAGGAGGCACCCAACGCGAACCAGCGCGTAGCCGAGAGGGATGATGGGTGCGGCTATGTCCGCCAGGACCCAGGCGTCCAGCTTTTCGCGGCGAGAGAACCAGATGCCTACGAGTATCGCCAGGGCAAGCCCGCCCTGGAATGAGAGACCCCCGTCCCTCAAGTTCACGATCTTGATCGGATCCTGGAAGTAGGTCGGTATGTCGAGCAATATGAAGAGCAGGCGCGCGCCAACGATCCCGGCTATGCACGTGTAGAGCGCGAGGTCGATTATCTTGTCGGGGTTTATGCCCCTTCGTTTTGCCTCCTTCACTCCCAGGATCGTGCCGACCACGAACGCGACCGCCAGAAGAAAACCGTACGAAAAGACCGGTATCCTCCAGATTTGGAACAGTATTGGCCTCACTCGCTACTCCTCCCCCCGGTTCTCCCCAGAACCATTGCGTACACGACTAGCAACGCTCCCGTGGCGATAGCGGCGTCCGCAAGATTGAACACCGGCCAGAAGTGAAAGTCTATGAAGTCCACGACACACCCGACCCGGACCCTGTCGACGAGGTTTCCCAAAGCTCCCCCGACCATCACCGACGACCCCGCCTCAAACACCGGGCCGTGCCCACGAATCTTGCCGGTCAGGTTCGCGCCCAGCCACCACGCGACGACCAGAACCGACACCAGCACCGGGACCGTGGCTGTGTCGAATATGCCGAAAGCGGACCCGGGGTTGCGCACATGAGCGATGTGAGCCGCGCCCCCCAGGATGGCGAACCCGCTTCCCCCGGGCATGCCCCTCTCTACGAGGACCTTGGTCACTTGGTCGATTGCAATCACAGCCGCGGCGATGAGCCACGGCCGGACCCTTGCGCTCACTCTTGGCATATCCTTGGCATATCCCGCCCGCCCGGACATCGCCGGCGCCAATAATACTGGCAACACGCGCCGTGGGTGCCGTAGGTATTGTACCACATACCTGGGGGGCTTTCAAGGACGCCGCCGCGGCTCGTCGGGGTCGGGCGGGATTTCGTCTGGGTCTTCTGCCATGATGAGGTCCACTTGCTCGACCGCGCCTTCCACCTCGTCGGCATCGTCGAATGTCTCACCGTACTCTTCAGCTCCGGGCACGTCTTGGGGCGTGCTGGACGTGCCGTAGCGGGCCACGTCCTGCCACACGTCCTCTCCGTCTATCCCCGGGGTCTTGCCGTTCAATATGTGGACACCGAAGGGCCTGCCTATGGCCTCTTCCTCGATGGGGCGCACCCGCCGCGTGGGAATTTCCTTCTCCACTTCCTCTTGACAGCGGGCACACACCGCCGTGTGCGGCATCATCTCGAGCCTTTCCACATCAATCTCCCGCCCGCAGCGTTCACACGTCCCGTACGCTCCGCTCCTCACCCTCTCGATCGCCTCGTCAATGCGCTTGAGCAGCAACCGGGCGTCCTCGCGGAACTTGAGGTCCTTCGCCCGTTCGAAAAGCTCGCTCCCGACGTCGGCAGGGTGGTTGTCATACAGCGAGAACTCGCCGATGGAGTCCCGCATGGACATGTCGAGCCCGCCCTGCCCGCCCCGCCCTTCGAGGATGCCGATGCGGCTCTCGAGCCGCGACCGTTCCTTCAGAAGCTTACGAAGAAACATCTCCTGGATTCGTCGTTTCAATTCCCTCAGCTCCAGTGCCTAGAGCCGCCCTCCGCCGACTCTCCCCCGCGCGTCGCGGCGGGCCGTCATGTCTCGCCCCGCCGTCCGCCCACCGCGCGCGGCAGCCGGTGCGTCCTCACCACACCCTCCCTCAGCGCACCCTCCTTCACCGCACCTTCAGGTGCTCAGACACTATCCTCACGATCTCGGCGATGAATCTGCCGATGACCGGGAGATTGAACTGCACGAGGCGGGAGAGTATCAGGAGAAAAGCAGCGGCCAGGACAGTCGCGCCAATGCCTATACCGAAGCCCCGGGCCAGCCCGCCGAGGAAGTTGACGTAAATGATCCGCCTTGGGCTCTTGAGGAACTCAACGTATTCCGCGATGTTCATCTTGTCCATGGCAAGCGACAGCTCGGCGATACGACGGATCAAAGCGTTCGCCGTATCCTGGTCGAGAGTCGCCCTCACTTGTCCCCGCCTCTTCCCCATCGCCTTGAGCAGACCGCCGCCTGTGATCGCCGGTTCTGGAAAGCGCGCGCAGTGCACTGTCGCCGGTGTCGCACCCGGGCGCAGCGCCGCGAGCAGAGGCGCCGAGCCAGGGCCCGGCGTCGTTCCAGCGACACCAGTTGGCCCCCTCGCGTTTCTGCGCCCTCCCTCACCTAGTCTGCCCCGCTTGTTCCCTCCCTAGTTTCGCGAGGAGCGTGTCGACCTGCTCCTGAGAAAGCCCCTCCACCGCCACGACCTTGTCCCGGGATCTCTCCCCTCTTTCGACCTTGACGGAGGACTTGCGCACCCCGACCAGCTCCGCCACGAGCTCGCACACCGCGCGATTGGCGAGGCCGTCCACCGGGGGAGCGCTCACCCTCACCACAAGGGTGTCGCCCTCGAACCCGGCCACCTGTGAAACAGAAGAGCGAGGCTTCACCCTAACATTCAGCCTCGCCCTCTCACCTCGCGTACTCCCGGAAGCCGTGTCCACCGCCCCCTCTCATGCAGTCACGGCCGACCTCACTTTCACACCCTTCAGGCTGCCGAGTTTGCCGGTGAGGCCGCCGATCTCGTCAGTAGTGCCGTCAACGATGAGGGCGATCACAGCGACGTTCTTCTCCCGGTACGGCACGCCCATCCGCCCGAGGATCATGTCAGCGTAGGCGCTCAGGATCTCGTTGACTTTGGGGGCCGCCCGCAGCCTGTCCTCGACCAGTATGCCCACAACCGCTATCCTTCTCTCCATTCCCTGGCCCTGGCGGGCCTGCCTCTCCGTTCGGACGGGGTCACCGGCCCGCGCTTTCGCCCGCTCCTCACTCACAGACCGTCGCTCACCTCCCGCTCAAGGTCGACCAGCGTGCGCCCCTTCCGGGTCTCGCCCGCCACGCCGGCGAGCTTCACGCTTCCCCTGCCTTCGAGAGCCATCACGTCGGAAGGCTTCACTCCGAATGACGGATCGAGTCTCCGGACGCCGTTGACAGTGACGCGCCCCCGCCTTATCTCCTCGGCCATCGCTGTTCGGGAGATCCCGAATCCGAGGCTCGCCACGGCATCCAGCCGCAGCTTGGCAACGGTGCCTTTCACGATCCTCGCGCGGCGCCCCGAACGTGGTTCGGCGCCTGCGTCTTCACGTTCAACACGCTCATCGGCCAACAGGCCATCCCCCTTCCCGAAGCCCGGACCCGCTGTCCTGGGAGGTCCCGCCCGCCGCTCTCCGGACGAATCATCGCCGCTCGAAGATTGAGGACGAAGCCGCGGCCACCTCCCCTTTCATCGGCAGGTCGACACCTATCTCGAAGTTGCTCGGCGTGAAAAGAAAGATCCCATCGCCCACCTTCTGCATGCTCCCATCGAGAGCGTACGCGGCTCCGCCTGCGAAATCCAACACCCGCCGCGCGAGATCGCGGTCCAGTTCCGCAACGCTTATGATAACGGGCCGCCGCTTCTTGAGGTGCTCGAGGATCCCGGGGATGTCGTCGAAAGCATGAGGCTCCGTCACCACGAGCTTGGCCCTGGGCGGCTGCGGCAATGGAACCACACCCCGGCCGCGGCCCAACCTGGGTTGCGCTGCGGGCTCCCGCTCGGGAAAGCGCTGGTCGTGCAGGTCTCCGTTCCCCATCTCGTCCTCGTCCTCCACGACTTCCCCGAAACCCATGAAGTCGAGAATCCGATCGATGAAGCCCTTCCTCACAGCACCGCCTCCTCTTGCCGAGGCCCGAAAATGCCCGTGCCGATCCTCACCAGGGTGGAGCCTTCCTCCACCGCGACCTCGAAATCCTGGGTCATCCCCATGGACAGGTGCACCCTGCCCGCCCTGAACAGGCCTTCGTCGTGTATTCTGCCGCAGATCTCCCTGGCCATGCGGAAGTAAGGCCGCGCTTCCTCCGTTGTTTCAACCACAGGAGCGATGGCCATTACACCGGCGAGGCGCACCCTATCGAGGACGCTGACCCGCCTCGCAAGAGCCACGGCGTCCACGGGATCCACGCCGAACCTGGACTGCTTGCCGGACACGTTGATCTCGAGGAGGCACTCCACGGTCTTGTCCGTCCTCTCGGCAATCCGCTGGATCTCGCACGCCAGCTTCCACGAGTCCAGCGAGTGGATGAGGCTGAAGATATCGAGCGCGGGCTTCACCTTGTTGGTTTGGAGATGGCCGATGAGGTGCCAGGCGACCGGCGTCCCCTCGACGCGCGCGCCCAGGACCGCGAACTTGCGTACCGCTTCCTGCACCCGGTTCTCGCCGATGGTGGGTATGCCGGCAAGGACCGCCTCGCGTATCGCCTCGACCGGGACGTTCTTCGTGACCGCCACGATCTCTATGTCGCAAGGATCTCGACCTGACTTCGCGGCCGCCTCACTTACCCTGCGCCGGATGGTTTCAATCCTCAAAGCGATGTCCGCCAACTACGTGCGCCTCCAGGACAGTCGTAACTTCCAACGCCTCACTGGGACCCGCGACCTCAGCGCCAAACGGTTATGCGCGCTTCTTGCACTATCGTCGGGTTCGTGAGGACACGTTGACCTTCCTTCAAGCCGCGGACGATGACGGTGTCCTGGTCGCCCGCCACGATCTCCACGGGCCGCTTCATCACGCCCAAGTTCACGGGGGCGTATACGAAACACTCCTCGCCGTCCTTCACGACCGCGCGGCGTGGGATCGTGAGCCCGTAAGCCACCCTCGTGACGAGCTTGGCGTGTGTCCGGCGCACACGACACAGTTCCTGGGGAAACCCGGACACCTCCAAAAACACCACCCGCTCCCCTGATGGCGCGGGATCACCCTGGGACACGACGCGCACAGGAAGCAGCCCGCCGCCCGCCTGCGGAGAAGCGAACTTCACGCGGACACGCGACGACGTGATGGCGGCCGCGTCCTCACCCGAAAGGAGCACGAGCATCAGCAGGCGGTAATTGTCCACGAGCCGGAAAACCGGCTCGCCCTCGGCGACCTCAGCCCCGTCGCTCACACGTACGGGCGATTCCGAAAGCGACCGGACGCGGTCGGGCGCGAGGTCACGAGCGGAAACGGGTGTCAGGACGTGCTCCAGGCCGTCAAGCTCGAAGCTCACGACGCCGGGCGCCTCGGCACGCAGCGCGTGAACCGCTTGCTTGTATGCGGCCTCGCAAGCCCGCACCTTCGCGGCGAGCGCGAGCCCTCGCGCCTGGAGCGCCTTCTCCTCCTCTTCCAGGCGCCCGGTCGCCGCAGCGACCTCGGTGTTTGCGCGGGCGAGCGCCTCCTTGTGCCTCTTCTCCTCCTGCACGTCACGGGACACCCTTGCCCGGTCGAGCGCCCACTTCTCGTTTTCCACCTCGAGCTTGTGCGACGCCAGTTGCCTCTTCAGCTCTTCCAGCCTCGCGCGGGCGTACGCGTCGAACTTCGCGAGCTCATCCCTCGCGCTCACGAGCGGCGGTTCCAGCCGCTGCCTCGCCTCGTCCCGGGCGACCTCGGCAACCACCGCTCCCGTCCTGACTCGCTCGCCCTCCCGAACCACCAGCCTGACTTTGCCGGCGATGGGGGACACGAACACTTTCTCGTCTCTCACGACTATCCCGTCGACCTCGAGGCCTTCCTCGACGGAACCCCACACAGCCTGGGCGCATTCCAGCCGCCTCTCGAACGCCGAGATCGTTGTCGCCTTGTGAAGAGACCACACCGTGAGGCTTATCACGGCAAGCGTGAACACCGCGCCGCCCGCCATGAGCGACCGCACACGGCGCCGCCTGCTACCGTCCTCCCCGGCGGAAGCCGCGGTCCCGCTTGCGGCCGCGAGGCGGGGGGCACCTCCCACGAACGTAAGGTGCGAACGGCGCGAGCCCGCGTTGTCGGGCCTCCGCCGCCCCCGCCCGGTGGTCGCGCGTTTCTTTTCGCTATTGGTTCTGGCACCGCGCACGCCCGATACCTCCCGTACAGCGATAGTCTTTCTACAGGCCGCGTTCAAGTCCTGCCTCGCGGGGGACGGCACAGGCCAACTTGTGTTCGTCGCGATTCGAAACCATGTGACACCGTAGCGCCGGAACCCCGGAAGTTCGACAGGCCGGGCATGGAGGGGCGGTCACTCGTGGGCGGAGGCTCGGGGCGGTCACTTACTCAGGGATGAACATTATCGCGGCCATACGCCCGGTCGTGCCGCGCGCGGCCCTGTATGAGAAGAAAAGGTCGAATCTGCAGGACGTGCAGAGGGTCGCAATGAAGATGCCGTCAGGCGCGAGCCCCGCTATTTCGAGCTCCCTCCGGCATGCCTCCTTGAGGTCCAAGTGGAAGCGATCGCGTCCCGCGGGGCGGATGATGTCGGCTGTGTCCGCCGCCGCCTGACACGCCTCAGCGACCTCGCGCCCCACCTCGTAGCAACATGGTCCTATCGACGGGCCGATCCCCGCGACCAAGCCACGCGGGTCGAGGTCGAACGCCGCACAAAGCGCCTCGACAGCCTTCAGCGGTGCCCGCCGCGCGATCCCGCGCCATCCGGCGTGCACGAGCCCCACCGCCCGGCCTGACCGGTCAGCCAGGAAAACGGGCACGCAGTCTGCCACGTAACACGAGAGCACGATCCCTGGCGATGCCGTAACGAGGCAGTCCGTCGATGGTATGCCCGGCGACCACGGCGACCAGTCCCGTCCCCTGTCCTCGGGCCCGACCACCACCACAGCGTCACCGTGAACCTGCTCGCCGGCGACAAGACCGCCCTCCGGCGCCCCGATCGCGGAAAGCGCCAACCTACGGTTCTCACGCACCCGGTATGGGTCGTCACCCACGTGGAATCCCATGTTGAGCGTGGCGAAGGGCCCTTCGCTGATCCCACCGAGCCTCGTGGTGAAAGCGTGCGACACGATCCCAAGGGCCTCTATCTCCGGAAACACCAGGTACTCGAGGCCGCCTGCACGACGCGTCTCCAACTCACGCACCAGCCTTCCACATCGAAAGCCGGGAGCCTCTCCGGCCTCTCAACCCTCACTCGAAGGCACGGACGAGCCCGCAAGATCGTACTTCCAGCCAAGGTCGACTACGGTGCCGAGACTGAGCGACCCTTTCACGTCTATGATACGCTGGTTGCGCGACCCCCGGAAGGCTATGCCGGTATCTCTCTCGCTCTCCAAGAACGGGCCGTCCACGAGGATGTCCGTAACGTCGAGGAGTTCTCGCCAAGCTGCCGGCGCATCGGGGCTCACGAGCGCGTCCCACGTGTACCCTGTGTACGTCACGATGTCGAAGCCCATGTGCTTCAGCCGCCGCCCAAGAAGCGCGAAACCCTCTGCCTGGGCGAACGGCTCCCCCCCGCTGAACGTGATTCCGCGCACGATAGGGGTCAGCCGCATTTGCTCCAAGATCTCGTCCAGAGCCAGCGTCCTTCCGCCGCTCGGGTCGTGGGTCTCGGGATTGTGGCACCCCTTGCATCGATGCGGGCAGCCCTGGGCGAACACCACCGCCCTTATCCCCGGGCCGTCCACAACGCTTTCCCTGGTGATCCCGGCGAGTCTGAGCCTCAATTCAGTCATTTCATCACCTATCCCGCGCAGGGCCTACGCTCAGAACGAGAGATGAGGCCTTCGCGCAGCGAGTTCGTCACGCTTGGCGTCGTTGAACCTGTCGATGGTCGACAGGTATCCTGTTATGCGTCGGACCCTCCTTATGTCTGAGGACCCGCACTTCGGGCAGGTGTCGTCGATGACACCGGAGAAAGAACACGCCCTGCACTCGTCTATCGGGAAGTTTATCCCGCCGTAACCCGCGTCGCAACGCGCCATGTGCTGCACTATCGCTTCGACCGCCTCGGGATTGTGAACCGGGGGCGATGAAAGCTCCACATAGGAGATGTGTCCGGCGTTCGTGAACTTGTGGTACGGCCCCTCCACGGCTATCTTGTCGTACATGCCTATCTCGAAGTCCACAGGCACATGGAAGCTGTTCGTGTAGAACTTCTTGTCGGTGACGGCGGGTATGACGCCGAACCTCTTGCGGTCGAGGGCCACGAACCTCCCTGAGAGGCCTTCCGCAGGGGTCGCCAAGAGAGTGTAGTTGAGGTCGTGGATCTCCGCCGCTTCGTCCACCCGCTCCCTCATGAACCCCACGATCTCGAGACCCAGCTTCTGAGCGTCGTCGCTCTCACCATGATGTGCTCCCACCAGTACCTTGAGAGTCTCGGCAAGCCCGATGAACCCTATCGAAAGCGTGCCGTGGCGGATTGCCGGCTCAATGCAGTCGTCCGGACCAAGCGCTTCGGACCCCAGGTAGAGGTGTTGGCCCATCAGGAAGGGCATGTCCTTCACCTTCAGCTTGCGTTGCACGTTGTAGCGATGGTAGAGCTGCCTGGCGGCGAGGCGCATGACCTCCGAAAGCCCGCCGAAGAACCTCTCGATGTCGCCCTTCGCCAGGAGCGCGATCCGGGGCAGGTTGACAGATGTGAACGAGAGGTTCCCGCGGCCAGTGGTCACCTCGGGACCGTGCCGGTTGCCTATGACCCTCGTGCGGCATCCCATGTATGCCACTTCGGAGCCGTACTTCCGGTTGAACGACGAGTCCATGAACGAGAACGTCGGGTTCATCCGGCGGCTCGCGACCCGCACGGCCAGCCTGAACAGGTCGTAATTCGGGTCGCCGGGCTTCATGTTGACACCGTCTTTCACCCTGAATATGATGTTCGGGAATATCGGATTCTCCCCCCGGCCGAGGCCTTTCTCAAAGGCGAGCAAGAGGCATCGTGTGACCATTCTCCCGGCTTCGCTCTGGTCGCACCCGAGATTGACCGAAGAGAACGGCACCTGCGACCCTGCACGACTGTGCATGGAGTTGAGGTTGTAGACGAGAGCCTCCATCGCCTGGAAGACCTCGTCCTCTGAATGGCCCTCCATGAAAGGCGCGAGATCACGGTCGAAGAACCCGAAAGACTGGCCGCCGTGCATGTCATTCTGAGAACTCTGAAGGATGATCGCAGCAAGCGCCGCAGCTGACGCCGGACGCCGCGGGGGCCGTATGTACCCGTGCCCCGTGCTGAAGCCTTTCGATAGGAGATCATACAGCGGTATCTGAATGCACGTCAGCGTCTTGCCGTACCAGTCGAGATCGTGGACGTGGATATCCCCCTCTATGTGAGCGCGGGCGATGTCCTCTGGGATGAGCCTGTGGAGATAGTAATGCCGGCTCGCCGCGGACGCGATCTGCAGCATCTTCGCTGAAGGTGAGTTCCCCACGTTGGCGTTTTCGCGGTTCGTCTCCACGAGGATGTCGGCGACCACGTCCATGAGCTCTGCCTTCGCCTCTCGGATCCTCGTACGCTTGTCACGGTACAGGATGTACGCCTTGGCCACTCTCGCGTGCCCGGCCTCGATGAGCACCCGTTCGACGATGTCCTGGACGCCCTCGACGGTGGGGATCGCACCCACGCACTCGACCGCGACGTGCTCGAGCACCCTCTCCGTGAGCTCCTCTGCGAGCTTCAGGTCCTCTTCGTCAACGGCCCGCATGGCCTTGTAGATCGCGTTCACTATCTTCGTCCTGTCGAAAGGCACTATCCGGCCGTCGCGTTTCTGAATGCTCGAGAACACCCTGACCGGTCTCGCGAACCCCGCTTTCTCGTTGCTCGCGACGGTCACTTCTGTCACGCCCGCCCTTACGGCCACTGACACCTCACCTCTCCCAGCACCTCTCATCTGCCTCGCCAGGGACACCCACCCTCAGCAGCCCGGCGCTTTCGCCTCTTGTGCCCTCGCCCCGCCTCGCCCCTACGGGGTCATCACTCGTCGTTGAGGAGCTTCTTCAACTCGTCCATGAACGTATCGATGTCCTTGAATTCCCGGTAAACTGAAGCGAAGCGGACGTACGCAACCTTGTCGAGGTCGCGAAGCCTCCGGATGACCATCTCCCCGATCTCCCTACTGGACACCTCACGCTCGAGGCGGCCCCGGAGCTCTCTCTCGACGTCGCTCGTTATCTCCTCCAGGACTTTCATCGGGACAGGACGTTTCTGACACGCTTTCATGAGGCCGGTCAAGATCTTGTTGCGGTTGAACGGCTCCCTCCTGCCGTCCTTCTTGACCACCATGAGCGGCACTTCGTCGACGACCTCATACGTCGTGAATCTCCGCTCGCACGACACGCACTCCCGCCTGCGCCGGATCGCCGCCCCCTCGTCGGTTGCGCGCGAGTCTATCACCCTGCTGTCAGGATGTCCGCAATATGGGCACTTCATATGTCCCCTCCCGGAACGAACGCGTTGTCACGTACGGCTGACACTGTCTATATATTGTGGGCAGCTATTATTATACTGCCCAATATGTTGTGTGTCGAACCCGGTTTTGCCATCGTGATGCGGCGAAAGGCGAATCGCGAGAAGGCAGCTCGCCAGCACGGCCCCTATCTCACCCTTGCTGTTTATGTCCGTCGTGCGTGTCTCGGGACGGGGCGGGGAGCCGCGCACGCGCCGGAAGCTGAGCGAATCGGAGACTTTGCCATTCTCGACCAGAATAAAAGCGTGTACTGGGGGCAATACTTCTATTGGAGCTGAGATATTCTGGAAACACGGGGGAGCCCCTCGAAATGACGAACAAGGTCGAGATATGCGGGGTCAACACATCGAAACTCCCCGTTCTGACCAACCAGAAGATGCGTGAACTCCTCGATCTCGTCAGACGCGGGGACAAAGACGCCCGTGACAAGCTCATTTACGGAAACCTGCGCCTGGTGCTCAGCGTGATACAACGCTTCAACAACAGAGGGGAGTATGTGGACGACCTCTTCCAGGTCGGGTGCATAGGCCTCATGAAGGCCATCGACAACTTCGACCTCTCGCAGAACGTGAAGTTCTCGACCTATGCGGTCCCGATGATAGTCGGAGAGATCCGGCGCTATCTCAGGGACAACAACCCGATCAGGGTTTCCCGTTCGCTTCGAGACGTCGCGTACAAGGCGCTCCAGGTAAGAGACGCCCTTGTCAGCAGGAACTCAAAGGAGCCGTCCATCACGGAAATCGCCGATGAGCTGAAACTGCCTCGTGAGGAAGTGGTGTACGCGCTGGACGCGATACAGGATCCGGTGTCGCTCTTCGAACCCATATACCACGACGGCGGCGACCCGATCTACGTCATGGACCAGGTGAGTGACGAGAAGAACCAGGACTCGACCTGGCTCGAAGGGATATCGATTCGGGAGGCCATGGAGAAGCTGAGCGATAGAGAACGGCTCATTCTGAAACTGCGGTTCTTCGAAGGCAAGACCCAGATGGAAGTGGCGGAGGAGATCGGTATCTCCCAGGCCCAGGTGTCGCGCCTCGAGAAGGCCGCGCTCAAACACATGAGGAGGTTCATGTGAGCGCTCGCGCGGCGCGCTACGGGAATCGGAGGTGACCGTGTTGCGGGTAAGGATAGCGGTAAGCGCGCTGATACTTGTAGCCACTGTCGCTGGCGTGGCTCTGTCAGCGGCAGTTTTTGATACGAGGATCTTGCCTTCGAGCCCCATGGTAGGGGCCCAAAATGCCTTCAACACCAGGAACCTCATACGCTTGCATGTCGTCGCGAACAGCGACAGCCGCGAGGACCAGGCTCTCAAACTCGAGGTGCGCGACGCCGTCCTGGCACGGGCGAAGGACCTTCTGGACTCAGTGGAGACGAAGGAGGAGGCCTGGCGGGTCCTCCTCGAGGATGCCGGCGAGCTCGAAGCGGCCGCGTCCGAACGAATCCGCGCCGTCGGCAAATCGTACGGCGCCCGGGTGGAGATGGGCACGTTCCCTTTTCCTGAACGCACGTACGGGTCCATCACAGTTCCCCGCGGCGACTACGACGCCGTGAGAGTGGTCCTCGGCGAAGGCAAAGGCCGCAACTGGTGGTGCGTCCTGTTCCCGCCGCTGTGCTTCATTCAAGTGAACAAAGATAGAGAAGTCGAGGGCCTGACTCTCGAGCTCTCGCCCGGGAAAGCCCTCGCGAAGCTCCGGCTGGATTTCGCCGCGCCTCCTTATGCAGGCCGCGCCGGCGGGTCTGTGCGGGCGCACCCCGGAGAAGGCGTGACGGCGTCCCCGCCGGCTTATCGACCTCCGGCGCTCGGCGCCATGGAGCTGTGGCTCTCGTTCGCGTCCGACCCACAAGTGGCATGCATGCGGCAGCTCCCTGACCCTCACAGCCGCGGAGAGAATCTCGACCGCCTTTTCCTGGCGCTCACGGCGGGATGAATCGAGTAATATGACACGCAATCGAAGAAGGGAGGACGCGCACACAGCGCCACCCCCGCGAATATAGTGATTTATGCAAGCCTTGGGGGTGGTGGCGATGCTCGTCCGGATCTCGGATCTTCGGACGCGCGAGGTGGTGAACGTCGTGGACGGCCGCAGGCTCGGCCCTATCTGCGATATGGAGATCGACCTTGCCACAGGGCAGGTGAAATCCATCATGGTGCCCGGTCCCGCGAGGCTCATGGGCATCCTGGGCCGGTACAACGATTACGTCATCCCGTGGGAAAAGATCCGTAGGATCGGCTTGGACGTCATTCTTGTCGAGGCGAGCGAGTACGCCGAACCTCCCAAACAATGATCACGGCCGGTTGCCGGCGAGGCGGCCTCCGACCAAAGCGCCGCTCTCATCGCACAGCGCCGCTCGCCCCCACCCATCGGCCGCCCCGCCTGGACACACGAAGCCTCGAGTCCTGCCACGCTCCTCATTCGCCCGCCGCCGCCGTGGCTTTCGCCCTTGCGTGCTTGTATTCCCTCTCCCAGGCAACGTCGGCAATCCTCCCGTAGGCCTCCGCGTACTCGTCAAGCGCCCCCGCGAGCACGGTGGTGACGCAGTCAGCGCCCTCATGAGTCGGGCGAGCCCCGTGCTTTGCCACTACCTCTCGCAGGATGTGCGGGTTGTCGACTATCATGCATGGTCTGAGATGATTCCGGTTCAGGGGCATCCTCGACTTGATGTCCATGAAGAACGGGGATGTCAGGACATCCTTGATGGTCGTGTTCTTTATGTTGTCCACGGCGAAATGCACGAAGACGCACGGTTCGATGTCGCCTCTCGCGTTTATGTGCAGGTAGGACCGGCCGCCCGCAAGGCACCCCGCTACGAGCGGTCCGTCGTTCCAGAAGTCCGCGACGAAGATCGGCCTTGTCTCACGGATGTGAAGGATGTGTCTCCGCATCTGATCCCGCTGCTCGGGAGAGCACATGAGACTCATGTCAGCGTCCTTGCCGACGGGCACGAACGTGAAGAACCACCCGTACATGGCGCCCTTGTCGATCAACATGTCCACGAATTCGTCGCTCGCCACAATGTCCGTGTTGACCCTCGTGTATGTGGCCGAGAAGCCGAATATCGCCCCGGCCTCCCTGAGATTGTTCATGGCCTGCATCACCCTGGCGAACGTGCCTGGCCCCCGCCGCGCATCGGTCTCCTTCTCGAACCCCTCCACGCTGATGGCCGGGGAGATGTTGCCCAGTTCAGCAAGGCGGTTCGCGGTGGGTTTATCGATGAGAGTGCCGTTGGTGTACACCATGAACACAACGTCGTCGTGCTTCGCCGCCATGTCGAGCAGATCTTCCCTTGTGAATGGCTCGCCGCCCGATACCACGATGAAGTGGATGCCGAGCTCCTTGCCCTCCGTGATGATCCTGTCGAGGGTGGCGGTGTCGATCTCGTCCCGTTTCGCGTACCTCCCGGCGTAGCACCCGGTGCATGCGAGGTTGCACCGCATCGTCGGGCTTATCACGAGGAGCGCTGGGACGTTCGTACCCAACCTGTCAGCGTGTTTCTTGCGCTCCTGCCATCCTAGGTAGACCTCGTTCACGAACAGGTTGACAAGTCCCTTCGTGCGAAAGTTCGGGTGGAGGGATGAAAACGCCCTCTCCGCATACCGGGTCCACACGTGATCTGGATTCTCGAAGGCCCGCCTGGCCGTCTGGATCTGCTGCCTGTGCTCCGCCGTGCCGGCGAAGGCTTCGAGAATCTTCGTGAGCGTCACCAGGTGACGCTGGGGATCCTTGGCAAGCAATGAAAGCATGTAGTCAACCACCTGGGTCGCAGCATACTTCTTCATGAGTTCGTACGCTCTCACCCTTTAGCCTCCTTTCCGGGACGTCATTGAGTTACTCAACCCGCACCGGACGCTCCGCTGACGCACAGCCACCTGCCAAGGGACCGAGATCGTTTCGAAGCAACACCTCCTCCAGCCGCCGCCTGCCCGGGGTTTCGCCGTGCGCCGGTCTCGCCGGCTCGCCGGGCGCATCCCGCGGCCCTCGTCTTCTTCGTCACGCGCGCCCCACGATCTCCCTGACGAACTCGAGCAGCAGGCCTCTTTCCTGGCCGCTCAGGCTATCGACTTGGTCCTGAAACCTCCTCATGTAGCCCGCCATCTTCCCGGTGACATCCCGAGACACGGAGGGATGGGCAACGAGCATCCCCATGATCGCCCCCGAGAACACCAGCAGGGCGCTGTGAGCGTCCGCGCCGGCTTCCACGAGCCGCGCCAGAGCGTCGAGGCTGTTCCCTCCGAGAAGGCGCGTGCACGCGACGAGAAGGACAGCCATGTAGCCACAGAACGCCGCCGGCCCGGTCGTTCGGTCCAGCTTCTCCATGAACCCCTGCCAGATGCCTTGAGATGCAGGGCCTCGCAGTTCTGCGAGGGACGCCACGAGGTTCTTCTTGATTCCATTGAGTTCCTCACCGAAAGGCGGGCGTCCGCAGTGCTTCACCCGCCCGGTGCCCGTGTCTTCCCGGCACTCGTCCGGACGAAACACCACCATGGACCTCCCCGGAGTCCTTGCGTGCCTGTTCAAGGTGTACTCAACCCCGACCAGCCCGTCCGCGGCGAGGTTCCGGAGCATGTCGTACGCCGTCCACTTGCTCACACCGACTTCCCTTGCCACGTCTTCATAGTGGACCGGACCCTTCCGTTCGTCGTACAGCTTGCGCAAGGCCGCAAGGAATTCCCTCTTTCGTTCTGTCAAGCCCACGAACATTCCCCCAAAAGACCAAAAAGCTGCGTTCCAAGAAACGCTGGCACACGGGTACCAGCGTCCCTTCTGATGTCCTAACGCTAGGTTATACCTTGTTTGCCGCATCCGTCAACCCCTACCGAACCTGGAGCCCGGGGGATCCGGCGGTCCTCGCGCGTCATTCCTGGCGTCTCTATTCCACCTTCCTCATCTCCCTGCGAAGCTTCCGGATGATCCGCTTTTCCAGCCGGGAGATGTACGATTGGGAAATGCCGAGAAGATCCGCCACCTCCTTCTGGGTCTTCTCCGTCCCGTCGCGAAGGCCGAACCTCAGCTCCATGATGCACTTCTCCCTCGCGGACAGCCTCTTCATGGCGTCGTCGAGGAGCGATCTATCGACTTTCTCCTCGATGCACTTGTACACTACGTCCGTGTCCGTCCCCATGACGTCTGAAAGCAGGAGCTCGCTACCGTCCCAGTCCACGTTGAGCGGCTCGTCGAACGAGACTTCCGCCCTGGACTTGCTGGTACGGCGAAGGTACATGAGAATCTCGTTCTCGATGCACCGCGAGGCGTAAGTGGCGAGCTTGATCCTTTTCGACGGGTCGAACGTGTTGACAGCCTTGATGAGGCCTATCGTCCCGATGGACACCAAGTCCTCGACGCCAATCCCCGTGTTCTCGAACTTCCGCGCGATGTACACCACCAGCCTGAGGTTTCTCTCAATGAGTTCGCTCTTGACCTGAGACTCGCCCCGCTCGAGCCTGGCCAAGAGCGCGCTCTCCTCGTCGCTGGAAAGCGGGGGCGGGAGGACCTCGCCGTTGCCCACGTAGAGCACGACATGGCCCGAGATGAACCCGCGCCTTATGGCGTAAAGCACGAGGCCGATCCTCAGAGCGGACAGCCGGTGCCTCAGATGCAAGCCAATGCTCATCCTGGTCCCCTCCCGGACGGTACTGGCACCGCCGCGGCGATAGCGCCCGCATGGCGAGCCCTGCTCAGGACGCCTCGGCCAGGATATCGGGATGAAGGAGCGCGGCAAAAGCTCCTTCAGGCGAGACGCGCCTCATCATCACTCCAACCACGGCGTTCCGGCTCGAAGTCACCCGCGATCCACCGAAGACCCTGACCTCATCCGCTCGGAGCCCGGCGAGCAATCCCCTCTCCTCCCCCACCGACACGAACGGGATCACGCGAAACCTGGACAGCCACTTGGAGTCGGCCAGGAGCTCGGAGACGAGCCCGAAGTCGCCGGCATCAAAAGCCATGAACGCCCGTCTCACCCGCTCCGGCAGCACGTCGGCGACCGCGCCGTATTCGAGAAGGATCACGGGAGACCCGGTAATCGGGTCTCTCAACCGGTTCCCCGTGTCGATGAGAGCGTCGAGCTTCAGGGTCACATCGCCGAGGCGGACCTCTATCGGCACGAAGAGGAGCCAGTCCCGGATCCTGCGATGGACGAGACCCCAACCTACCTCGGCGGTCAAGAGGACGGTCCCCGCAAGCCCAATGAGCGTCGGCACCAGGCGCCAGCCGGTGAGGTACGCGCTCGCCAGCGCCCCGCCGAAAGCGAGCATGCTGATGCCCAGGACGTGCGCACACACCAGCAGGAACCTTCCGAGCGGCAGGCGCCCGAACGCCACTCTCGCGGCCGGGATGATTGAGAGGACTGCGAGAGGTACCGCCGCCCCGACGGGGATGAAGTCTGCGAAGAACATCGCTATGATCGCCGCATCAATGGCTCCGGCCGCGGCTGACCCTGCCAGGAGCCTCGGATGCCTCGCCCTGAAGCCCAGCACGGCCGCGGTGGCCCACAGCGTCAACCACTGCATTACCAGCGTCATCACGCAGGCGTTCACGATCACCTGACCGTTCATCTCGTCCGCCTCCCGGGCTCATCCCACCCCGCCTGGGCGTCGCCGCCCCCCGCCGCCCAGCGCCCACAGGTCTCGGTTGGACCTCTCGTGGCGCATCTTTCCTCTCTCGGCCATCCCTTCCTCCTTAAAAGTATACAGCCATGCCCAGCAGAAATATGTCACACGGTGACGAGGATGAGCCCCAGCGCATGCCGGGGCTCATCTTGCGGAAGCCACTCCATCTTGTGTGCGCCCGGGCGCGTCAGCCGGAGCCCAGGCATCGCGTACGCATCACTTTCTCTGTCCGCGTCTCAAGAACGCGGGGATGTCCAGATCGTCGCTGGTCGTCGCGAAATCGCTTATCTCCACCTCGTCGAGCCCCACTTTCTGATGGCGCGCCCTCGCTTCGAAACCGGTGGCGATGACCGTGATCCTGATTTCATCCTTGAGCGCTTCATCGATCATGGCCCCGAAGATGATGTTCGCGTCCGGGTCCGCCGCCTGGGCGATGATCTCGGCCGCTTCGTTCACCTCGAACAGCCCGAGCGTGCTGTTGCCGGTGATGTTCATCAGCACGCCCTTCGCACCCTCGATAGACGTCTCGAGCAGCGGGCTCTCGATTGCCGCTCTCGCAGCCTCCTGAGCGCGGTTTTCACCGGATGCGACGCCGATGCCCATGAGAGCCGAGCCCGCATCGCTCATGATGGTCCGGACATCCGCGAAGTCCACGTTTATGAGCCCCGGCACGGTGATGAGGTCTGATATGCCCTGGACCCCGTGTCTGAGGACGTCGTCGGCGAGGCGGAACGCTTCGAGTATGGACGTCTTTTTCTCGCTTACCTGAAGGAGCCTGTCGTTGGGGATCACTATCAGTGCGTCCACCTTGGACTTGAGGTTATCCAGCCCCGCGAGCGCCTGCGTCATGCGCCTCCGCCCCTCGAACGAGAAGGGCTTTGTCACCACTCCCACGGTGAGGGCGCCGAGCTCCTTGGCTATGCCCGCGACCACGGGCGCCCCGCCCGTGCCGGTGCCGCCCCCCATCCCAGCAGTGATGAAGACCATGTCAGCACCCTCCAGCGCGCGGCGAAGCACTTCGTAGCTTTCCTGGGCCGCCTGAGCGCCGATTTCAGGGTTCGACCCCGCGCCGAGACCCTTGGTGAGCTTCTCCCCGACCTGGATCTTGACGTTCGCATCAGACGCGGCGAGGGCTTGAGCATCGGTGTTTATGGCCACGAACTCGACGCCTGACAGCCCGGAAGCGATCATGCGGTTCACCGCGTTGGACCCCCCGCCACCGACGCCCACCACTTTTATGTTGGTGAACTGCTCCATCTCAAGCTCAAGGTTGAACACAAACCATCCCTCCTGCGCTGCGCCGCTGCGCCCGCCGTCCTCCCCGCGGCCCGCTGCGGCCCCCTGAAGGCCGCGCCATACTAGCCGAGCGGGTCTCGCTTGATTTCCGATTAGAAGAAGTCCTTCACGAAATCACTGAACCATCCGCGAACCCCGGCCAGCAGTTCCCTGATTGGCGACGGCTTCGTCTCCCTGAACAGCCCGGAGGCCGAATCGTTCACGATCTGCGCCACCATGCCGAGTGCTACGGCGGAAACCTCAGCGGGCTCCCTGCCGCCGCGCCATTTCACGTCAAAAGGCGCGCCCATCCGCGCGGGAACACCCAGGATCTCGCTGGCGAGGTCCAGGATGCCCGGCACGAGTGAGCCGCCCCCGGTGAACACGACCCCGCACGGGGCGAGGCCCTTCCCCCTGACCTGCCTGGTCTCCACATCCACGAGTTCGAGGATCTCCCGTAGCCTCGCTTCGACGATCCTCTCGAGGAAACCGTCTTCGTCCGAAGGCAAGCGCGACGCGGCCTGCGCCTGCGACCCCTGGGGCTGCTTTCGCTGCTGGGCCGCCCCCCGCGGCCCCACCGCCGCCTCGCGCATCGACGACCCCGCATGCGGTCCCCGCCCCGCCCCTCTCTGGCCCATTCCCCTCTTCAGGGTCTCCGCCTGCTCGAGAGGGACTTTCATTCCTATCGCGATGTCGTTCGTGATGTGCACGCCGCCCGCGGGCACCCACGAAAACAGGATGGGCGCCCCTTCGTAGAACGCGGCTATCTGCGTGATCTGTCCTCCGACGTCCACGAGGATGACGCCCCGTTCACGCTCTTCGGCGTCCAGAACGGCATCGGCGGTCGCCATGGGTTCAAGGATCCACCCGGCGACCGCGAGCCCCGCCTTCTCAACGCCCGCCTCGATGTTCGCCAGCGAGGCGGCTTGCCCCATAATCACCGCGGCGTCGACCTCCAGTCGCACGCCGGTCATCCCCTCCGGGTTCCTTATCCCGCCGACCCCGTCCACGATGTACTCTCTAGGCAGCACGGAGACTATCCCGCGATCGGGCGGGACGGCCAGCACCTTCGCCGCATCCAGGGCGCGCCTCATGTCTTCGGCGGTGATAGTGCCGTCTTCGCCGCTCACCGCGGCGACACCTCGCGTCTCTCGGCAGACGGTGTGAACCGCCGGCACTCCCACGCACACGCTTCGAACATTGAACCCCGCCATGTGGCACGCTCGCTTGTTGGCGGTCCTTATCGCCTCCGCCACGGCGTCGATGTCGACTACCACACCACGGCGAAGGCCTTGGCAGGGCGCAACCCCCGCCGCGACCATCTCCACGCCCCAGTCGGGCCCGACCACTGCGATGACCTCTGACACCCTAGTGCTACCTATGTCGAGCCCGGCCACTAAGTTTCTACCAGGCATGTCGTACCTCCCCAAGCGGGCTCGCCGGTCTGCTCGACCTTGCGGCAGGACCATGTTTGGCAGCGGTTTTTCCCAGGACGCCTCTCCCCGTCTCACCGTCCCCGGAGCGGAGAAACCCGGCCGATCGCTGCCTGACCCGCACGAATCCGCAAATCTATGTACACTTCAACGTACTTGCCGTATCTCCTCTTTGCAGCCGCTCATACCTGGGAATTCCGCGATCGGGCGCCGGAGGGCCGGGACCCCCTCTGCAGGAGATAACGGCGGATCATCCCGACGTTGGTGAATATCCTGATGCTGAACGCTACCGTCGCCCCGAGGAAAAGGTCGACTCCGAGCTTGTCTCCGACCAGCGTCAGGCACGCGGCGAGCGCCATGTTGGTCACAAAACCCGAGATGAACACGACCCTGTCGAACCTGTCCTCCAGGCCCGCGCGGATGCCACCGCACACGCTGTCGAGTGCCGCCAGGATCCCGACGGCCATGTAGTCCGAATAGACGGCCGGGAACCTCACCGGTGTGAGCAGTGCGATGATGATTCCCAGAACAAGGCCAAAGACCGGTAGCATTACTTCTGCGCTCCTTCCGTCACCGGCTTCGCATACTGGAAGTAAAGGCTCCCCTTGTATGCGGGTACCCGCACGCCGGTCATCCTCGTCACTTTCGCCTCGATTCCCCAAGCCCTTAGCGTGTCGAGGATGCCGTCGCGCATGTGCAGCGCCGCGTCAAGCGTGGCAGGCTCGCCGATGGCCACTATCTCATACGGAGGCCCTATTCTCACGTTGTTTACGGAGACCACGGGGCCGGCGCACCTTATCTCAGTGGTAGCGATCACCCGCTGGCCGTTGATGGAAATGGCCTCAGCGCCGGCCGCGAAGAGCTCGTTCACGATCTTTAGGAGGTCTTCGTCGTGTACAAGGAAAAGCTCGGGGCTCTCACCGGGCGCAGCCTGCCGCTTGCTGTCGTCCACCGTCACGATGACGCCGGGCCCCTCAACCTCAACCAGCCCGGCCGCCATGCGCGCCTTCGCAAGCTCGAGACTCAGGGCTTCGTTTGCTCGCTCGCCTTCTCCCACCGCGGCTAGTTGCTTACGGAGGGTGTTGACCTCCTTCTCCAGGAGACTTCGCTCGGCATCGGACCTCCGCAACATGTCGCTCAGGTCCTCGAGTCTCCTGGACGGAATCTGGGCGCGCCCGATGTATTCCTGTGTCCGGAACTGGGCCACGAGCAAGACACCAAGGACTACACAGACCCCGGCTACGTAAACCTCGAAGTCCCGCACTCTCCTCAAGCTCTCTCCCCCTGGAAAGCACCGATGCGCCCCTGCGAGGGACTCTACGTCAATTATACACCTCCCGGAACGCTTGTCACTATCTCCTGGTCCTCACGACCGGCCGTTTTTCGAACCTAACGTCGATGTACGTCGCATACCTGCCCTCGTCCTCGAGCCTTGCGAGCAGCGCTTCAAGCACCACCGCACGGGATTTGAGCTCTTCAGCCGTTCCTCTGCCCAACACCACCTGGGCCCCCGACTGCATGTATAGGGAGAAGCCATGCGATTGGTCGAAGTTGATCTCGGAGACCCTCTGGAGGACGTGCTCCGGCAGCGTCGCCACAATCGCGAGCGCCGACGGAAGCTCCGGGGCGTCCACGGGATAGCCGACCTTGACGGACCGCAGCATAAGCCCGGTCAGGAGCGGGAGCTCCTTTGCCCGGTAGCTCTCCTCGAGCCCTATTGCAGTGCCCGCGCCGTCCACTTCGACGAAGTACCCCGCGTACGGAAGCACGGCGACGGGGGCACGCTCCTGCACCTGGATAACGATGGTGGACGGAAGCCGCCGAGATACGAGCACCTTGTCCACCCTTGGAATGGCTTTCACCCGCGAGGCGAGGCGCTGGAGATCAACGTCGAAGATGTTCTGGTCTTCCGCGAGGCCGCACGCGACAACGACCTCCTCCGTCGAAAGGCTGGCGAGCCCGCGGACATCGATGTGCTCCACCCGGAAGTACGCGGATCTCAGGAAAGTGAACCCCGCGCTTGCTAGAAGGAGCAGAACGAAGGCATAGGGCACGAACCTGCGCGCCGCGTCACCATGCCCCACCCGGCGGGACGCGCTCTCTTCCCCGACTAGTGACTCCTCGACCGGCTGCGGTCTCCTGACTCTCCAAGCCATGGATTTGCTCCCGTCATCCTACCTGGCGTTCTGAAGTCGGAACCCTTTCGATGGCGGCACCCAGCTTCGCAAGCTTCCCGGGGAGATCCTCATACCCTCTGTCAAGGTGATGCACACCCGTGATTTCGGTCGTCCCCTCCGAAACTAGCGCCGCCAAGATCAGAGCCGCGCCCCCGCGAAGATCAGGAGCCTCGACGTGCGCCCCTGAAAGCGCCGGGACGCCCTGCACTATCGCCACGCGGCCCTCGACCCTGATATTGGCCCCCATGCGTCTGAGTTCCTCCGTGTATCTGAACCTGTTCGGGAAGATCGTCTCCGTAACGACGCTCGTTCCGTCCGCCACGCTCATCGCCGCCACGAACTGCGGCTGCATGTCCGTGGGGAAACCCGGATAGGGCAGAGTCCGGACGCTCGCCGCCCGAAGGCGCTGCGGGCCCCTCACCACCACGTACGAGTCCCCTTCCGCGATCTCTGCCCCCGTCTCGCGCAGCTTCGCGATAAGGGCGTGGACGTGCTCGGCGATGACATTCTCTATGCGTGCCATTCCTCCCGTCATGGCGCACGCCACCATGAACGTTCCGGCCTCGATCCTGTCAGGAATGACCGCGTAGTCTGTGGCTCCCAGGCATTCCACTCCCTCGATCCTGATGGTGTCGGTGCCGGCCCCCCGGACCCTCGCACCAAGCCGGTTCAGGAAGTTCTGCTGGTCGACGATCTCCGGCTCACGCGCGGCGTTCCTGATGACCGTGGTCCCATCGGCCAAGCATGCCGCCATCATGATGTTCTCGGTCGCGCCGACGCTCGGGATGTCGAGCAGGAGCTCCGCGCCTTTGAGCTTCTCCGCGCGCACCTCCACGTACCCGCGCTCCTCGGTGATTTTCGCTCCCAATGCGGCAAAGCCCTTCAGATGCAGGTCGATGGGGCGCGGGCCTATGTTGCAGCCTCCGGGCTGCCTCGCGCGCACGTACCCCAGACGGGCAAGGAGAGGGCCCATGACCTGTATCGACGCGCGCATCTCCTTCACGAGTTCCTCCGGGGGTTCATACCGGTCCACTCCTGAAGGGTCAATGCTGATGACGCTTCCGTCCGGACGCGCGTCGACCCGGGCGCCAAGCCCGCGAAGCACCCCCATCATCGTGTCGACGTCGGTGATCCGGGGGACGTTTGAGAGCCGGCATACGCCCCCGGCCAGGAGAGAAGCGGCCATGATCTTCAGCGCGGCGTTTTTTGCGCCCGCAACTTGCACGGCGCCAGAAAGCGGTCTTGAGCCGGCGATTACGAGTTTCACGAAACAAGTCACCTCCGGCCAGTCAGCCCCCAAGGACCCTGATCTCCGGCTCGAGCACCACCCCGAACTCGTCGTACACGGCCTCCCGAACCATCTCCATCAGGGACAGCACGTCCCGTGCGGTGGCGCCACCGGTGTTCACTATGAAGTTGGCGTGGACTGTGGAGACCTCGGCTCCTCCCACGCGCGTGCCTTTGAGGCCGGCCGCCTCGATGAACCGCCCGGCACCGCCCCCTGTAGGGTTCTTGAAGACACAGCCGGCGCTCGGAACGGAGAGAGGCTGCTTTCGAGACCGTTCCTCGAGATACTCCTGCATGCGCCCGAGGACGGCCTGGGGTTCGTCCTCGCTGAGGATGAACTCCGCTTCCACCAGGATGAGTGGTTCTAGCAACACCCTCGTGGTCTTTACGCCGACCCCGAGGTCGTCGCGGTCCAGCCTCATGCGTTTTCCCTCATAGGTGAGGGCCGTGACCGTCCGCACGACCTGGCATGTGCTCCGCCCATACGCGGCGGCGTTCATTGCGACGGCGCCCCCCACCGTGCCGGGAATGCCGCCCGCGAATTCAAGCCCCGCGAGGCCCCACGCCGCGGCCTTCCGGCAAAGCGCCGGAAGATGGACACCAGCGCCGCTTCTCACGACGTTTCCATCCTCCCGCGCGACATCGTCGAGGGTGCCCGCGAGCTTTATCACGACGCCCCTCACCCCCTCGTCCGCAACGAGGAGGTTCGTTCCCGCCCCGATGACGTAGAACGGCACCTGAACATCGGCGAGGGCCTGCAAGAGCACAGCCAGGTCTTCCGTGTCCTCCGGCACCACGAGGACATCTGCGGGACCGCCGATGCGAAACGAGGTGTGCCGCCACATGGGTTCATTGGCGTGGACCTCACCTCGAACGATCTCTCTGAGACGCAAGGCCAGGCTCGTGCCTATCAATCGTTCCTCATCCTTTTCACGAATTCTCTGGCGACGGAGTCGACGTCTCCGGCACCCATGGTCACAACGAGGTCGCCGGGCCTCACCTCAGAAAGGAGCCACGGCACTATCTCAGGCAAGGTGCTTATGAACTCGACCTTCGGACCGGCGGGGCCTTCGTTCGCTCTGATTGCCTCAGCCAGTCTCTCGCCGCTCACGCCTGGTATGGGTTCCTCGCCCGTTCCGCGGTGGTATATCTCCGTGACGACCACGACATCCGCCGAAGAGAACGACCTCGCGAACTCGTCGAAGAGGAACTTGGTCCTCGTGAACCGCTGCGGCTGGAAGACGGCGACGAGCCTCCCGCCGTGGCTCTCTTTCAGCGCTCCCAGCGTCGTTCTGATCTCCGTAGGGTGGTGAGCGTAGTCGTCCACCACGATGACGCCCCCCACCTTGCCCACGATCTCCTGGCGCCTCCTCGCACCCCTGAACCCCGCGAGCCCCCGCCGCATCACCTCGAACGGCACGCCGAGTTCGAGGCCCACCGCAACGGAGGCGAGGGCATTAGCTATATTATGCCGCCCCGGCACCCCAAGTTCCAGGTGGCCGAGGCGTTGCCCGCGGTGGACCACGCCGAACCGGTGGCCCCGCCCCGCCGGAACCGGATCCTCGCACGAGAGCTCCCCCGCAGACAGCCCGTACAGGGTCTTCCTGCATCTCACCCGCTTCTCCACAGCCATCACGCGGGCGTCATCGACCGAGAGGACGGCAAGCCCGTCCTCGGGAACATGCGACAGGAACTCGAGGAAAGCGCGGTCGATGGCATCGGAGGTGCCGTAGTAGTCCAGGTGATCGTCGTCGATGTTGGTCACCACCGCGATCCTCGGCCAGAGCTTGAGAAACGAGCCGTACGCCTCGTCTGCTTCCGCGACGACGATGTCGCTCCTGCCGGACCTCCCGCCCCCGGGGACTGCGTCCACTTCTTCCCCCAGAATGCACGTGGGATCGAGCCCGGCTTCAAGAAGAATCGTGGCGACCATGGACGACGTGGTGGTCTTGCCGTGCGTCCCGGAAACGGCTATGCCCAGCCCCGGGTTCACCAGCTCCGCCAGCGTTTCGGCACGGCTCTGGATCGGTATGCCGAGGTGCTTGGCGGCGAGGACCTCCGCGTTGTCCTGGGGGACCGCCGCGCTCACGACCACGCGGGAAGCCCCCTCCACAAGGGCCGCGGAGTGTCCGATGTGAACGTCCGCGCCGGCCGAGCGAAGCGCGCGCGCACGGGGGGAGTCCGTTGCGTCGCTCCCGCTCACCTTGCATCCCATCTCCAGGAGAACCCTGGCGATGGAACTCATCCCGTGACCCCCGATCCCCACGAAATGGATTCTACCCTTTAGCTCCATATGTCTTCCCCTTCCCGCACACGAAGTCCTCGAGGCCCGGGACAAGCCTGGACGAGATCGGAGGCGCGCACGCTGCGTCAGGCGCGAGGGCAGGCGACGCGGCCACGTGACGTACAATCGTATGCCGCATCCTGTGCGCCTGCCACTCTCGCGCTCCGGGGTGCGGGCTTCGGCTCCCGCTCGCTGCGAAACCCGCGTGGGCCCGCGAGGAGGCCTCAGAGCGCGCCCTGCTTGTCCAAGGCCTCTCTCCCCGCCGCCCCGTACCACCCAGCCAGCGGTGTTCGCTTCGCCGCCCCCGCTCCGCGTCTCGTCGCAACCCCCACCGGGACCCGCCTCTCATCCTGTCGGCCGCGTCTCCGTGGGAAGGCGGCGGTGCCGTGACGCGAGGCTCGCAACCATGTCGGCCAGGGCGTCCGCGGCATGCGGCCGTCCAAGGCTGCGGGAGCTGCGCGACATTCGTTCCAGCCTGGCTCTGTCGCGGAGGAGCGCCTCCACGGTATCGCGGAGGACATCCCCCCCGAGCTCGCTCTGGAGTATCACTACGGCCGCGCCGGCGGCTTCCAAGGCCCGCGCGTTCCTCTCCTGATGGCCCTCGGCGGCCCCGGGGAACGGAATCAACACTGCGGGAAGACCTCTCGCGGTGATCTCCGCGATGGATATCGCGCCGGCTCGGCTTACTACCAGGTCAGCGCATGCCATGGCCATGTGCATCTCGTAGAGGTACGGCTCCACGACCAGGCGCGACGTCTTCCCCCGGTCCACGCCCCTCGTCTCGAGCTCCGCCACGACCCAGGCATGATCGCGCCTGCCCGTCTGGTGGATCACCTGAAGGTCGCGGTTCCGTGCGAGGAGGTCGGGCACGGCGGCTACCATGGCCTCGTTTATCGCCCTCGCCCCCTGGCTCCCACCGAACACGAGGAGCGTGGGACGGCTTGCGTCGAGCCCAATGGCCCGGGCCCCTTCGAGCCTGCCGGCGGTGAGGATGGACTTCCTCACGGGGTTGCCCGTCACCACGATTTCGGACTTTCTGGCGAGGTACCGGGTGGACTCTTGATACGTCACCGCGACGGCACTCGCGATGCGCGACAGCAGCCTCGTGGTGAAACCAGGCAGAGCGTTCTGCTCATGGATGAGCGTGGGAATGCCCAGCGTCCATGCGGCCACGACCACCGGCCCGGACACGTAGCCGCCGGTGCCGACAACCACATCGGGCCTTTCGCGCCGCAGGATCGCGATGGACTGCGCGAAGCCCTTGCACGCGCGGATCGCCGTCAAGACCACGTCCGGTGACAGCTTCCGGCGGAAGCCCGCCACCTCAATGGTGAAGAAGGCGAACCCTTCCCTCGGGACGACATCCGCCTCGAGCCCCTTGCGGGTGCCGACGAAAACCACTTTCGCCCCCGGGTCTCTTTCCAGGAGCGCGCGGGCGACCGTTATGCCGGGGTAGACGTGTCCTCCGGTGCCGCCTCCGGCGAAAACCACTTTCATGACGTTCACCTGGTTGACGAGTATTTGGAGATGTTGAGCAATACGCCAATGGCGGCCAGGGTCGTCACGAGGGAAGACCCGCCGAAGCTGATGAGCGGAAGGGTTATCCCCGTGATCGGGAGGGTCCCCGACACCACCCCGATGTTCATGGCCGCCTGGAACACGATCATCGTCGTTATGCCCACCGCCAGAAGGCTGCCGAACGAGTCCGGCGCGCCAATCGCCACCCGCAGGCCGCGCCAAGCGAGAAGGAAGTACAACATGACGACCGCCGTCGCGCCCACGAACCCCAACTCCTCGCCGATGATAGCGAATATGAAGTCGGTGTGTTGCATAGGAAGGTACAGGAACTTCTGGCGGCTCCTTCCGAGCCCCACCCCGAATAGGCCTCCCGAACCAAGAGCCAGGAGCGACTGGATGATGTGGAATCCGGAGCCCAGCGGATCCTCCCACGGGTGCAAGAACGCCAGGAACCTGCGAACCCTGTACGGGGCCGCCATGGCCGCCGCAACGAGGGCGGGGATTCCCGTTGCGCCGAGGGCGGCCAGGTGCGACATACTCGCTCCCGCGGCGAAGAGCATGAGCACGGTGATCCCCACTATTGTGCCCGCCGTGCCGAGGTCCGGCTCCAACATGATGAGCCCGAACACGACGCCCAGAACGACGAGAGGAGGAAGCAACCCTTCCACGAACCTGTGTATTCTCGCGGAGCGGTCAGAAAGAAAACTCGCCATGAAGAACACCATGACGATCTTTGCTACCTCGGAAGGCTGGAACGTGAGCGACCCCACTCCAAGCCATCTCCTGGATCCCCGAATCATCACACCCACTCCGGGGATGAGCACAGCCACGAGAAGGACGAGGCTGAGGAGGAGAGCCGGCCAGGCCAGCTTCTTCCACACCCGGTAGTCGATTTCCATTGCCACGCACATCGCGGCGAGGCCTACGACTGCCCACGCGAGCTGCCGTTTGATGAAATAGTACGTGTCGCGGAAGATCTCGTACGCGCTGACCGAACTCGCGCTGAAGACCATCACCACCCCCAGGCTCAGGAGGGCGAGGGTGACGAGGAAGATCATGACGTCAGGTGAATGCTTATCATAAGGCTTCCGGCGCGCCGGCATGCTTCTCACTCCCATCGCGGGTGCGACTGCCCTCCCTCCTCGAGTCGCCCGCGGCCCCTCCCGAAACAGGGAGCGACGCCACATCCTGACCCGGACCACAAGGGCTCATCTGGAGCGGTCGCTCCGCGTCCGCACCACGTTCGGGATTCCTGCGCTCAAGACTCCGTTGTATCCGCGGTTGCCGCTGCGATACTCGCGCTCTCGGTCGTGCTCGCGCTCACGGCCGGCTACTGCAGACCCGGCAGGCACAACATCCCGAGAACCGCGAAAACGAGGCCAAATATCCAGAACCTCGTGACCACTTTGGGTTCCTGCCACCCCGACAGCTCGAAGTGATGGTGGAGAGGGCTCATCCGGAAAACGCGTCTGCCACCGGTCAACCGAAAGTACGTCACCTGGATTATGACGGACAGAGCCTCCACCACGAAAACCCCGCCTATCACCACGAGCAGAATTTCGGTCTTCGTTAATATCGCAAGACACCCCAGGGCCGCCCCGAGCGCTAGAGACCCGGTGTCCCCCATGATGACCTGCGCGGGGTGGCAATTGAACCACGCGAACCCGACGCACGCTCCGGCGAGGGCGAATGCGAAGACTGCTACGTCGACAGCGCCTCTTTGCGTCGCGATGACACCGTACGTGAGAGCCGCGATGGCTACCGTGCCGGAGGCGAGTCCGTCGAGGCCGTCGGTGAGGTTCACCGCGTTTGAGGCGCTCACCACGACGAAGGCCGCGAAAGCCACGTACCCCGGTCCCAGATCCAGCCGCTGGCCAAGGAAAGGAACGCTTACCGCCGTGCCGAGCTCGGGCCTCGCAGCCGCGAACAGCCCCAGCAGGATGGCAAGGACGATCTGGGCGCCCAGCTTGTACCTGGCTCGCAGTCCGAGGGACCGCTTGGCCACGACGATGATGAAATCATCAGCGAGACCGATGGCGCCGAACCCCAGCGTGATGAACAGGGCCCATGCGGATCCCAACGTGCGCGGAGCGAAGAGCAGCGTGGCCACGAAGACTCCCAGGAGTATCATGATCCCGCCCATGGTCGGCGTGCCGGCCTTCGCGAGATGCGTTGCCGGGCCGTTCGATCTGATGGACTGGCCGAACTTCATTCTGCGCAGGATCCTTATGGACGCCGGGCCTATCGCGATCACAGTCCCGATGGCGACAAGGGCAGCGTAAATCTCACGACTCACCGGACCCGCCTCCAGTATCTCCCAAGAGTGCAGACACGATCTGCTCCATCTTCATGAGCCTCGATCCTTTGACGAGGATCACGTCGCCCGGTCTAGCGAGCCTCTCGAGGGCTTCGACGGCCTCGGCGCTAGTATCGCACGTGATCACGTCCCGCGCGCCCCTGCCGAGCCGAAGGGCCTCATCGGCAGCAAGGCGCGCAAGGTCGCCCACGGTCACCAACACATCGCAAGCATGGGCCGCGGCAGCCCGCCCGAGTTCCCTGTGGGCCTGTGCGGAGATCTCCCCCAGCTCCAGCATGTTGCCGAGAACGGCAATCTTTCTCCTGCCGCCGGCCACGTCGCGGAGAGTGGCAAGGGCAGCCCTCATGGAAGCGGGGTTGGCGTTGTACGTGTCGTCTATCACAGTGAAGCCGCGCGCGCTCTCCATCACCCCTGAGCGCCCGTGGGATGGTTCGAAGTGCGAGAGCCCCTCTGCCACGGCGAAGGAGTCCATCCCCATAACAAGAGCGGACGCTCCCGCCGCGAGGGCGTTGTACACGTTGTGGGCGCCGGGCACCGGCACATGCACTCGGAAGGACCTCTGGCCGTATGACATGGTGAAGTCCGTGCCGTTCTCCCCCAGCGCCTCGATATCGGTGGCCCTCACGTCGGCATCGTGCTCAATCCCGAAGAACACCACCTTCGCGCGGGTCCTTTCCTTCATCGCGGCCGTGTGCCGGCAATCGGCGTTCAGCACCGCAATGCCGTCGGGCCCCAGAGCTTCAACCAGTTCAGCTTTGGCAAGGGCCACGTTCTCGATGGACCCGAGAAGCTCTATGTGGCTCGGCCCCACGTTGGTCACGATGCCCACGTCAGGGCGGGCGACTTCGGCGAGATCGCGGATCTGCCCCCTCCCTCTCATCCCAAGTTCCAGAACGCACATCTCATGCCGGGGCTCCAACGAAAGGAGTGTCAGCGGCACCCCCACCTCGTTGTTGAAGTTTCCCTCCGTCCTGGCAGACCGCATCCGCTCCGCGAAGATACTATGCGCCATGTCCTTCGTGGTGGTCTTGCCTGTGCTTCCCGTAACAGCCACAACCGGGATTCCCAGGCGGCACCTGTTGTACCTCGCGAGCCTTTGGAGGGCCTTGAGCGTGTCATCCACGAGAATCACGGGAACCGACCTTGCAAGCCCGGTCACCTTGGCGGATGACGACGCCACAACCCCCTTTGCTCCTTTGCTGACCGCCTCTGCCGCGAAATCGTGGCCGTCGAATGCGGGCCCCACCAGAGCAAAGAAGAGCTCTCCGCCGGCGATTCTGCGTGAGTCGGTGCTCACCCCGGTGAACACGGGCACGCCCGTAGTCCGCGCCGCATCGCCGCCCGCGGCTCCCTCCGCGGTCCCCGTCGCCCCGCAGCGTCCGCCCGTCGCGGTTATGACCTCCTCCAGGCTAAACCTAGGCACCTGCCATGCGCTCCCTGAGACAGTCTCTCGCGACCTCGCGGTCGTCAAAGTGAATGGTGCGGTCCCGGAATATCTGGTACGTCTCGTGACCCTTTCCCGCTATCACGACCACGTCGCCCTCCCTCGCGCGGGAGAGCGCCCTCTTGATGGCGTCCGCCCTGCTGACGATTACCTCGTACCCATCCCGCGGGCGGCGCACCTTGAGCACGCCGTTCTCGATCTCCCGGCAGATGGATTCGGGATCTTCCGATCGCGGGTTATCCGACGTTATGATCAAGTGGTTTGCAAGCCTCGCCGCTATCTCTCCCATCATCGGTCTCTTGGTCCTGTCGCGGTCACCGCCACATCCGAACACAACCGTCATCTCGCCCTTTCCGAGACTCCGTGCCGCCTTCAGGACGTTCTCGAGGCTGTCTGGGGTGTGCGCGAAATCCACGATCACCGCGAACGGCTGGCCTTCGTCCACTATTTCGAATCGACCCGGCACGCCTGTCACGCTTTCAACCCCGGCCTTCGCCTCGTCGAGGCTGGCGCCGGCGGCGATGCCACACGCGATGGCCGCGAGGGCGTTGTACACGTTGAACACACCGGTCAGCCTGAGCCGCACCTCCGTCCGCCCCGCGGGGGTGCGCGCCGTGAAGGACGCCCCTTGGGAAAGGAGCTGCACGTCCTCGGCTCTGACGTCGGCGTCGCTCGTGATGCCGTACGTCATCACGTCAGCGCGGGTCCTCGAGATGATGTGTCCCGAGTGAGGCTGGTCAAGGTTGATGACGGCCGTCCGCGTCAGCCCCTTCGGCGAACGTCCGCGGTCGAGCGCCTCAAAGAAAGACGTCTTGGCTCTCAAGTAGCTCTCAAACGTCCCGTGGAAGTCGAGATGGTCGTGGCCGATGTTGGTGAACACGCCGATGTCGAAATCCACTCCGAGCACGCGGCCCTGCACCACTGCGTGGGACGACACCTCCATCGCCGCGGCGCTCTGTCCTCGCTTCCGCATCTCGCTGAGTATACGTTGTACGTCCAGGGATTCAGGGGTGGTATGCTTGGACTGGATCACCTCGTCACCGATGACGTGTCCGACCGTCCCGATTATCCCGCACCACCGGCCGGATGCGTCGAGCACGTGCTTTACCAGGTGGGTCGTGGTGGTTTTCCCCTTGGTGCCCGTTACTCCCACGCACACCATCGAGCGCGACGGGTCGCCGTAGAAGGCCTGCGCCACCCGGGCGAGTGCCTCGCGCGAGTCCGCCACCGTAACGGACGCTACGCCTTCAGGTACAGCCACGTCCCTCTCGACGATGAGGGCCACGGCTCCGCGCCGTACGGCCTCCCCGGCGAAGTCATGGCCGTCGTGTTTCTCGCCCCTGATACATACGAACAGGTACCCGGGTTCGACCGCGCGCGAGTCGTAAGCGACTCCTTGCACGAGAGTGTCCATGTCGCCCGTGAACTTCTCTACACTGACCCGTTCCACGAGGTCCTTGAAATGCGGCACTTGTGTGTTTGCCCTCCTAGCCGCTGCCGGAATGCCCGGCAGCACAACCGCCCGCGACGAATCCAAGCCGGCCGGCCACTGGCAGGCCCTCCACTGGTACCAGCCTGCAGGCGCGCGCCGGGGCGGCTGCTCAGGTTTCCATCTGTATCCTGGCTGCGGACGACGATGAGCACGGATACGCCAGTACCATTATGTCTCCTGCAATTGGCTGTTATGACAGATTAAGGCTAGGGCTCCCGAAGGCTGCCTGTTGACTCGCCCGACGGCGGCGCAAACCTCACCACCACGATAGATCCTCTGGGAATCCGCGTTCCCGGCTTTGGATCTTGCCACGTCGCGATTCCCGTGCCTTCGGCCTGCAGCCTGAGGCCGGCCTCGCTGAGAAGGAACGCGGCGTCTTTCATGGTCCTACCAGCGAGGTTCGGGACTGCCACGTCTTCGCCCACTTCATTATAGAGTTCGCCCATATCCAAGTAAAGCACGACGGTGGTGCCCCGGGGCACGCGCGCCCCGGGCCGCGGCGTCTGGTCGCGGACCATGTCGCCCGACCCCCTCATCCGCGCCTGGAGCCCGAAATCCGACGTGAGCGCCTTAGCGGCGTCCGCGGCGGTGCGCCCCACCACGTCGGGCACGGCCACGAGTTCCGGCTGCCCTGCCCCTTCCCCGGAACTCCCAGCTCCCGCTGGAGCCGTGGGCGGCACTTCCATGTACCGGAGCGCGTCGCGAACGATCGCCTGGAAGGTCGGTGCCGCGAGCACGCCGCCATAGCTTATTCCTACGTTGGGCTCGTCCCACACCACCAGCACCGATATCTTCGGGTCTTCCACCGGCGCGAAGCCGAGGAACGAGGCCACCCGTTTCGCGCCGTACCTGCCCGCCTCCGGCTTTTCGGCGGTCCCAGTCTTGCCCGCGACACGGTATCCCGGTATCCTTGCCCTGTAGCCTGAGCCGTTCACCACCACGGATTCGAGGATGAGTGAGAGTTCCTTGGCGGTCTCCTTGCTGATGACCTGACGGAGCGGCTCAGGCGCATACTGAGTTACCAGGCTTCCGTCGGGCGCCACCACTTTTGAGACGAGCCGCGGCCGCATCAGAGTGCCGCCGTTGGCTATCGTATTGAGAGCGGAGAGAAGCTGCACCGGTGTGACGGATACGCCCTGACCGAACGAGATGTTAGCTATCTCCACCAGGCCGACGTTCTTCTCCGGCTGAAGGAGGCCGCTCGCCTCTCCGGGGTAGTCGATCCCAAGGGGGCTGCCGAATCCGAACGCCCGAATGTACTTGTAGAACCGCTCCGGGCCAAGGCGCATCCCGAGGGTGGCGAAGACAACGTTGCACGAGTTCTCTGTCGCCTCGGTGAAGGTCTGGCTCCCGTGGCCGCCGGCGAGCCAGCACCTCACGTACCGGTCCTCGACGCGGATGAAACCCGGGTCGAAGAACGTGTCGGAAGGCTTCACAAGGCCCTCCTCCATGGCGGCCGCCGCTGTGACTATCTTGAAAGTCGAACCCGGCTCATACGCGTCGGACACGACGATGTTCCGCCGGGCCGCCTCCGGGTATTCGTAATAGCGGTTGGGGTTGTACGTGGGCCGGGCCGCCATCGCCAGCACGGCGCCGGTCTTGGGATCCATTGCCAGGATCATCCCGCGCCTTGCCCGCGTTTCCGCCATCCCGCGATCGAGCTCGCGTTCGACAATGTACTGGATGACCTCGTCGATGGTGAGGTACAGGTCGTTTCCGTCGACGGGTGGGATGAACTTGCTCACGCCCCCGGGGATCTCCTTACCCGTGGCGTCGCGTTCCGAGACGATCTGGCCACGCGTGCCCCGAAGGTATGAATCATACTGGACCTCGACCCCCTCCAGACCCTGGTTGTCAATGCCAGCGATGCCCAGGATATGCGCGGCCAACCTGTCCTTGGGGTAGAACCTCTGCCCTCGCTCGGTGAAGCCTATGCCGGGGAGGTTGAGCTTCCTTATGGCCGCCGCCTTGTCAGGGTCCACTCTGCGGTCTATCCAGACTGTCGCGGCCTTCTGCGTGAGTTTGTTGCGAATGGACACCGGGTCTTGTTCCAGTATGCGCGCGAGGGTGTCCGCGGTCCCAGCGGGATCTTCCACCTCCACCGGCACGGCGTAGATGGAATCGGCGCTCACGCTCACCGCGAGCTCGCGCCCGTTTCGGTCGCGGATGGTCCCTCTCCTCGCGTCCACAGGCACAGGGTACAGCCGCTGATCCAGGGCAAGCTTGCGGAAACGGTCACCCTGGATGACCTGAAGCCATGAAAGGCGCAACATGAGGAGGAGGCTGACAGCCCCCCACATAATAAAAAGCCAGGCTACCCTCTTCTTGATGGTGACGCCCGAGTACACTGACACGGATCCTACCTCGCCTTACGTTGCCCTACCCTGCCGTGCCCGGCCGGGCCTCGTCCCGGCCCAGCCGCCCCGCGACATGGCGCGGGGTCGCCGCACCAAACGGCGCGACGCGCGCCCACGTCCCCTATCTTGCCGCCACGCGCACCCTCGGGTGGTCCTGATCCGGCACGTCATAGAACCAGCGCGCGACGAAAGGAGACACCAAGCCTATCAGGACGTTGCCGGTTCGGGTGGCGAAGCCTCTCTCGAGCCGCGACGGTGCGGACGAAGGCTCGTTCCCGGTGCCCGCGGCAGCGGCTTGGCCGGGCCCGCCCGGCGCGAGAACCACGAACTCGGCGGAGGTGGGATCCACCATGCCCAGGCGCGCTCTGGCGGCTTCCTCGACCCTCTCAAGCGACTGGAGGTTCGCGATGGCGAGGCTCAGTCTGTCGTATTCCGTTTGTGTCGCTGCCAATGCCTCCTCGAGCCTGCTGAGTGTGTACCCGCACTTTATGACCCTGGCGCGCAAGCCGAGGTTTCCGAGGAGAAGCCCCGTCACGACGACGGCTACGAACGTGAGCCTTCCGAAGTTGGCCTTCTTTGCAGGGGCGGTTCTCGTCACACGAACCCCTACCACGGTTTCGGGTCGTCGTGGCTGGGTAGCAGCCCGCCGCCTGGCGCACCGCAGATTTGCGCTGGCTAGACTTGCGCTGGTTCTCTCGCTGCTTCTCTCTCGCCGCACCGTGGGCCTGGCTTCGGCCAGTACCATACTCTATTCCCCCTCCAACGCCCTTAGAACCTCTCCGCCGCACGCAGTCTGGCGCTTCGTGACCGCGGGTTCGCCCTCAACTCTTCGTCGCATGGGGTTAGGGGCCGTACCGTGATCGTGCGCAGGTGCTCCCTGCTTTCGGAGAACTTCCGCTTCACCATGCGGTCTTCTAGAGAGTGAAACGCTATCACCACTACCCTTCCTCCCGGCCCTACAGCCTTCACCGCTTGGTCAAGACCCCTGGCGAGGCTTCCAAGTTCGTCGTTCACCGCGATGCGCAAGGCCTGGAAAGTCCGCCTCGCGGGATGTGGTCCGGATCTCCTGGCCGCCGCGGGTATCGCCTGCTTGATTACGTCCACGAGATCTGCCGTGGTGGTGATGGGACCGCGTGTCCTTCTGTCCACTATGAACCGGGCGATCCGGGACGCCCACCGTTCCTCCCCATACTCCCGCAGAATCCTGGCGAGTTCTTCTGCTGGCAGCGTGTTGACGAGGTCGCGGGCCGAGGGACCCACACCGGGGTCCATCCGCATGTCAAGGGGACCGTCGCTCATGTATGAGAAGCCCCGCGTTGCGTCGTCGAACTGATGGCCTGACACTCCAAGGTCGAAGAGGACCCCATCGACCTGTCTTATCCCGAGACCCGCCAGTATACCGGCGAGATCGGCGAAACTGCCTTGCACGAGCCTGAACGCTCCAGAGAAGGGGTCCAGCCTCCGCCCTGCGGATTCGATTGCCTGCGGATCCCTGTCTATCCCCACGAGAAACGCGCCCCGCCCGGCGTGCTCGAGCACGGCTGCGGCATGACCTCCGCCGCCCACCGTGCAGTCAAGGTATGTCCCCCCTGGCCTGGGTCGCAACATCCACAGCACCTCATCCCTCATGACCGGGACGTGATACACTCTGCGCTCGCCCGTCTCCTGCGGGCTTTCTGGAGTCATTCTCGAGCGCCACCACCGGAAATGAGCTTCTCGGCTATCTCTTCATAGGATTCCTCCGCTTTGGAGGAGTACTCGAGCCACACCTCCCGGCTCCACACCTCCACGCGGCTCATCACGCCGATGACGACCACGTCTCTCGAGATTCCTGCATACTCGCGCAGGTACGGCGGGATGTTTATGCGCCCTTGTTTGTCGAGTTCACACTCGCATGCCCCCGCGAAGAACAACCTGCTGTATGCCCTCGCGTCGCGCATCGTGAGAGGAAGCGACGCTAGCTGGGCCTGTTGAGCCCGCCACTCCGACTCGGGGAAGAGGAACAGGCACTTGTCAAGGCCCTTGGTGGCATAGAATCGCTGACCGAGGCCGTCCCTGAACCTCGCCGGGATCGCGAGGCGGCCCTTGTCATCCACAGCATGGTCGTAGGTTCCGATGAAAACTGGGGGCGCTGTTTCCACCACTTCTCCCCACTTTTCCCCACATTGGTAACATTTCTTTTCTATATCGCCGCCGTAATTCCTTCTCCTCGAAACAACTTTTTCCGCGAAATGACGCTGTTCGTCGCCTTCCCCGCGCCGCCGTCAGCGCGGCACTCCGGGAGTCGAAAGAGAACCGCCTGGCTCACGCCCAACGCCAGGGAAGGATGGGAGCGGCGGTTCGGTGGGAGGATGGGACCTCACAGTATCTCGTGAGAAAGGTACTTGGAGGCGGCATGGAACGTTTGACATGGGGAGGCCGCGTGGAGGCAGGCCGGCTTTGAGTTGGGAAAGCGGCCCCGGCACGCGCTTCCAGGGCCGCCACGACTTGAAACTTGAAACCGTGTCCATGTTCGTCCTGCCCAGAGGTGGCAGGTTCCTCTCGACGCACGCAAGAACCTACGACGCCGCCCGGCGCCGAGCGCCCCGTAAGAAATCTTCTCGTTCAATGGTCATCAAGATGACCTTCCTCGGGGGCTCCCCCGCCTCGAGCTTCCTGGTCGTCACCCACTGCTTGCGGAAGCCGCACTTCAGAAAACACCTGACGGCGGGGACGTTCTCATTGAACACACGTAGATAAACCCGGGCCAGCTTGGTGTTGGTGAAAGCGTACTCGAGCAGACAGCTGACGGCATCTTGGCCGAGGCCCTTGCCTCTGTACCGGTCGTCACCGATTCTCACGACGAGCTCGGCCTCGCGCTTGCGCCAACTTATCTCTACGAGGCCGATTTCTCCGATGAGCAAGCCGTCGCGGGTTTCGATGGCGAACACCCTTGCCGTCCGGGACCGCAGGACCCTTCCGTAGTCCCTTCGTTCATCGAGGTGCCGGTCATCGCTTGGTCCAGGCACTGCTGCAACGTAGTAGTCCGAGTCCCATCCGCAGACAATCTCGAGGTCCTTCTCGCCCAGCGGGCGAAGTACCGTCTTTGCTCCTTCGATCACTTGCGCGACACCTCTATTCCGTTCTTCACCTCCTCACCTGTCGCAAAGAAAGTTCGACCGCTCGAGGGCAATACCTTCATGTAATTATATCCGCTTCTAGCAGCTGCGGCCATGGACGCTCTTCGATTTGGACAGCATCACGGCGCCCCGGTAGCCCCTTACCTGGGCTGCACTATGAGCTTGATTGCGGTGCGCTCCTCGCCGTCGATCTCGACGTCAGCGAAAGCAGGTATCATGACCAGGTCCATGCCGCTCGGCGCCACGAAGCCCCGCGCTATGGCGACGGCTTTCACTGCCTGGTTGAGCGCCGCCGCCCCTATCGCCTGCACTTCAGCGAAACCGCGCTCCCTCAGCACACCGGCCAGGGCACCCGCAACTGAGTTTGGATTCGACTTCGAGGACACCTTGAGAACCTCCATGTATAATTCCTCCTAACATGGTGGGGACTACCTGCTGCCAACTTCATAGTTATATGCCCACAGCCAAAATCCTGCTAACCGCATGTTCATATCTTGAAAAAAGAGAGGCCGCGCGTGTGCGCGGCCCGGCGAGCCCCCGAGATCATACGTTTTCCACGACGAGCACCCTTTCGATGTCCTTGGCCTTCCCCGTGGTCGCGTCGACCGTCACCAAGGCCCCGGAGATCTGCGCGGGACCCGGCGCGGTCTCGAACTTCGCAGGCAGCCCGGTAAGGAACCGCTGGACGATGATGTCTTTTCGCACCCCGATCACCGAGTCAACGGGGCCTGTCATTCCAAGGTCCGTAATGTACGCGGTCCCGCCTGGCAGGATCCTTTCATCGGCCGTCTGGACGTGCGTGTGGGTGCCAACGACGCATGCGACCCGGCCGTCAAGATACCAGCCCAGCGCTACTTTCTCTGAGGTTGCCTCGGCATGGAAATCCACCACGAAAAGGTCACAGCTCGGGGACAGCTCTTCGAGGATCCTGTCAGCCGTCCGGAACGGACAATCCACGGGCGTCATGAAGACCCGACCGGCAAGGTTCACGACACATAGGCGCAATCCCCCCGGAAGCTGAACCACCGTCGCGCCCCTGCCCGGGGCCCCAGGGGGGTAGTTGGCCGGCCGGAGCACCCGCCCACTAGTGTCCAGAATCTGGTAGAACTCCTTCTTGTTCCATACGTGGTTACCGGTGGTGATGACGTGTACGCCGCAGCCGAGAATCTCCTCTGACGTGTCCGCAGTCAGGCCGAAGCCGCCCGCGGCGTTCTCCCCGTTGGCGATCACCGCATCCGCGCGCAACTTCTGGGCAATACCTGGGAGCAGAGCCTGGCAGGCCCTGCGCCCTGGCTTCCCCACGATATCGCCGATGAAGAGAATCCGCAGGATCATGATCTCGTGCGCTCGCTCCGCTTCTCTGCCTGCTTGTTGAAGACGAGCACGCGCCCGTCATCCCGGAAACCGATGAGCTTTCTGTGTTGTATGGTCTCCTTGAGGTCTTCGAGCATATTCTCGATCATCTCGTCCTGGAACACGAGATCTTCGTCGAAGGCCGCCTCGTCAACCACACCCTCGGTCACGAGCGACGGCCCGAGCCGTCCCCTGGCGAACTCGATTATGAGCGATATCTCCTCCTGGGTCAGAGTGGCGGCGTCTCTGGAGATCTCGATCAGAGACACCCCCTCGTAGTCCCGCCGTTCCACCTGCAGCATGGGGGACATGCCGTGGACGAGCGCCGCATACCCTTGGACGTTTTCGCGCAAGCCGTCGTGGAACGCCTTCCACACATCTTCCGAAAGCGGCCTCGACACCATGAACGTGAACTTCAGCACCTTCCCCTGAGGGACGAAGTTCACCGTAGCTATCTCAGGGTACCGCACGAGTATGGAGATGAGAAGGCTTACGCTATTCGCGGTGCTGTCGTCGACCCCGCGAGACTCACGAACACGCCCTGCCACTTTGACCACCTTCCCTCAACACCTACAACAGGATTCTCTGCCCGCGACCAGACTCCTGCTTGAGGCTCTTTCAGAAGGATATGGCAGGGCGGGACGCTCCCACCCTGCCTGCATCCCTCGGCCTCTGCGTCACTTCGCGTAATCGATCACCCGCGTCTCGCGGATGACGGTGACCTTGATTTGGCCCGGGTACTCGAGCTCTTCCTCGATCTTTTTCACGATGTCGCGCGCAAGCCGGACCGCAGCCAGGTCATCTATCTTCTCGGGCTTCACCATTATCCTGATCTCGCGGCCCGCCTGGATCGCATACGCCTTCTCCACACCGTCGAAGGAATCAGCGACCTCTTCCAGCTTCGTCAGGCGTTTGATGTACGCCTCCAGCGTCTCGCGCCTCGCACCCGGCCGGGCCGCCGAAATCGCGTCCGCCGCCTGTACCAGGACGGCCTCGATGGTCTTCGGCTCCTCGTCCCCGTGGTGCGTGGCGATGGCATGGATGACCTCTGAAGACTCCCTGTACTTGCGCGCCAGGTCCACCCCTATCTGGACATGGGGACCTTCGACCTCATGGTCGACGGCCTTGCCGATGTCATGGAGCAAACCCGCCCGCTTCGCCACCGCGATGTTCGCACCGAGCTCAGCGGCCATGCCGGCCGCCAGGTGCGCGACCTCGAGAGAGTGTTTCAGCACATTCTGGCCGAAGCTGGACCTGAACTTCAGCCTCCCCAAGAGACGTATGAGTTCGGGATGGAGACCGTGCACACCCGCCTCGATGGCGGCGCTCTCTCCCTCCTCCTTGATGACGGCTTCCACTTCCTTCTGGGCTTTCTCCACCATCTCCTCGATGCGCGCCGGATGGATCCGCCCGTCGGAAATGAGTTTCTCCAAGGCCACCTTGGCAATCTCACGCCGCACGGGGTCGAAACCAGACAGGATGACAGCCTCAGGAGTGTCATCGATTATGAGGTCGATTCCGGTCAGCGTCTCAAGGGCTCTGATGTTCCTGCCCTCGCGTCCGATGATCCTGCCCTTCATCTCATCGTTGGGAAGAGACACCACCGACACGCTGGTCTCGGCCACGTGATCCGCGGCGCACCGCTGGATCGCGGCTGCCACGATCTCCCGGGCACGCCTGTCGGCTTCTTCTTTCGCCTGCGCCTCGATGTCTCTTATCATGACCGCGGCCTCGTGGCGCATCTCGTTCTCGATGTCCCTCAAGAGGAGCGCTTTCGCTTCCTCCGAAGACAACCCCGATATCCGCTGAAGCTCGGCCCTTTGCTCCGCATGCAGCTTCGCGAGTTCCTCCTTGGCCGCCTCGAGCTCCCGCTCTTTCCTCGTGATGGACTCCTCTTTGCGTTCAAGCGCCTCCAGTTTCCTGTCGAGGCTCTCCTCCTTCTGAAGGAGCCGCCTTTCTGTTCTCTGGAGCTCAGCCCTGCGGGTCCGTTCTTCCTGTTCAATCTCGTTGCGGAGCCGGTGGGTTTCCTCCTTCGCCTCCAAGAGAATCTCCCTCTTGGCAGCCTCGGCTTCCTTCTCGGCTTCCTCAACGATCCTCTTGGCAGCAAGCTCCGCCGACTCGATCTTCGCCTCCGCTAGGGTTTTCCTGGCGAGGTACCCGAGGGCAGCCCCGACCAGGACGGAAACGACGACTGCTACTATGACTGCGATAATATCGAATTCACCTCCCTCTCATGAACAAAGCCGAGCATGAACTCGGCCACTAGATGGAAGACACATTGTATGTCATCATAAAGTCTAGTGCCGGAGCGCCTTCTCCGGCCGGAACCGGAATTCACGCTTATTGTACCTTTTCCGCTTTTGGGTGTCAAGGCAATCGCGAAAGCACGCGGGCGCGCACGCGCGCGGGCGCGGGCGGTCCAACAGCGCAGCGCCGCCGAGCCCCCCGCCTTGCCCCCTCGACGCCGCCGAGCTAGCCCAGCACTTCGCGGAGCACCCTCTCGATAACCTCTAGCGAGAACCCGCGCCGGGCAAGGAACCCGTACAGCCTCCGTCTTGCAGCGTCTTGGTCTGCGCCGTGCGCAAGACCGTACCGCCCCATCCAAGCCCTCGCCGATGCAAGCGCTACCTCGCCTTCCCTATCGCCGTCGAACGCCAGGCGCAAAGCATGCTCTATGGCAAGGTCCGGCACGCCCCGGCGCGAGAGCTCAGCCCGAACGCGGTGAGGCCCGATTCCCCGTCTCTCCGCGCAGCCCTCCGCGAATCCTGCCGCCAGTTTCTCATCGTTGACATACCCCAGCCGCATCATCTCCGCGAGGACCTCGACGACGACTTCCTCTGGGAAGCCTTTCCCCCGAAGCTTCGCCTCAAGTTCCTTCACGGTCCGGTCGCTCATCGCCAGGAGTCTGAGGGCATACTCCCTCGCCTTCCGGCTCGGGTTCGCCGGACCGTCACATCTACCGTCACCCTCCCCTACTCTGATCACCTTCTCCTCACCGACTTGCGCCACAGACTTGAGCCCGCAGCTTCCTGCGCGGTCTAGTTCGCCCCGGAAACCGCCCTCCCCCGCCCGCCACGCGCGGGCGCCGCGTCCCGCCGTTTCCGGATACATTATTGGCTCCGCGCATCCCCCGCATGCCCCTTGGCATCCGCCTTCAAGCGGGGCATGCCCGCGGATCCGCCTCCCAACTAAACGTTCTCGTCTTCGTCGAAAACTCCTTCTGATTCCTCTACGTCAAGGGTCATCCCGCGACCGCGCAGGCGTGCGGCTTGACGGAACAACCGAGAGGGGGAAGGCGACTCGCCTTCCCCCTCTGCCGGACCGCGGATGTACCTCCGCAAGCACACCTTCAGCTCGTTTCACCCTCGGCCGGGCTGGGCTGGCTGGGCGCAGGCAGTTTGAGACCCGCCAAGTGCCGGACCTTGTTCTCAATCTCGGCGGCAAGATCCGGATTGTCCCGCAGGAACTCGCGGGCGTTCTCTCTCCCCTGCCCCAGCTTGATGTCACCGTACGAGTACCAGGTGCCGCTGCGCGCTATGATGTCGTTGGCTTCACCCAGATCGAGTATGCTGCCCTCGCGGGAAATGCCCTGGCCGTAAATGATGTCGAACTCAGCCTCGCGGAAAGGAGGCGCGATCTTGTTCTTCACGACCCTAGCCCTCGTGCGGCTGCCGATCATCTGCTGACCCTGCTTCAGCACCTCGACTCGCTTCACCTCAAGCCGGATGGTCGCGTAGAACTTGAGTGCCCGCCCCCCAGGAGTGACCTCCGGGTTTCCGAACATGACCCCGACCTTCTCACGAATCTGGTTGATGAATATAGCGCAAGTGCGCGACTTGCCTATGGCCGCCGTGAGCTTGCGAAGGGCCTGCGACATCAGCCGCGCCTGCAGCCCCACGTGGGCATCGCCCATCTCGCCCTCGATCTCCGCCCTGGGCGTGAGCGCCGCCACGGAGTCGATGACCACCACGTCCACCGCGCCGCTCCGCACCAGTGCCTCAGCGATCTCTAGAGCCTGCTCTCCTGTGTCGGGCTGAGAGATCAAGAGGTTGTCCACGTCCACCCCGAGCTTCTTCGCGTATACAGGGTCGAGGGCGTGCTCGGCGTCGATGAACGCGGCTATCCCTCCGGCTTTCTGGGCCTCAGCTATGACGTGAAGGGCCACTGTGGTCTTGCCGGAAGACTCAGGGCCGAATACCTCTATCACTCTCCCTCGCGGCATCCCGCCTATCCCGAGGGCGATGTCCAACGAGAGAGCCCCGGTGGGAATCGCTTCGACGGCGAGGCGGGCGTCCGCCTCACCCAACCTCATGATTGAGCCCTTTCCGAACTGCTTTTCTATCTGCGACAAGGCCATCTCGAGAGCCTTCTCCTTCTCCATCGTCTTCCTCCTTCTCAGGAATGCGTCCCCTGCCGGAGGCGCGCCAAGAGCTGTATCTCGAGCGCCCTGCGGCCTTTGTGCCGGCTTCCCGCGCGCAAGCCACGCAAGCCGGGCGTAAGCATCATCCACATTCCCGGCATATCTCCGGCTCTTCACGCGCACCCAAGCTCGAGGCCAGACAACGCCTCCACACGTGTCGTTCCCCGGCTGGTCCCAGACGTGTCGGGCGAACCCGAGCCTCCCAGGTCGGACACCGCCCCCTTGTAATTGTACCTCATTCCGCCGGCTCCCACAACAGGCGCGGAGAGCCGTTGTACAGACGAAAGCGGCCTATCCACCCTTGGACACGGCAAGAACGTGTGTTCGCTTTACGCTCCTCGCGTGTTCTCCGCCGTGCCTGTCCCTTCTGCCCCGGCGAAAGCGCGGGGCCGCCGCCGGTGTATCGCGAATGACGCCGCGAACACCGGCCGAGTCGCGCCGAAACACCGCGACCGATAGAGCCCGCCCTTTCCGAGGGTCTTCACGGCCTCCCACGGGAAAGCGACACCGTGGCGACGGGATTGTAGATCGGTCCGCGGCTCGTGAGCTCGCTCGCTACCAGCTGGATCTTGTCGACCTTCATCGTGCCCTCCAGAGGCGCGCTGCTCGCAAGCCGGTCCGCCAGGGCGTGCAGGTTGCGGCCGGATCTCGCCCGGCCCACGGTGAGGTGCGGCGAGATGCCCTTGCCTTCTCGCTTGAAACCCTCTGCCTTCATCGCCTCCTCCACCATGGAGGCAAGCGTCACAAAGGGCTGCCTTCCCGCTTCCACGCCGACCCATATGACCCGCGGGTCCTGGAGCCGCGGGAATGCCCCCGCAGCCCCCAAACTCAGCTCGAACGGGTTCACCTCTCCCACGCAAGCCCGGAGACTCGCGGCCAGGCCCGCCAGCCTCGATTCCTCCACGTCGCCCAGGAACTTGATGGTGAAGTGAAGGTTCTCGGGCTCCACCCACTTCACGTCAGCTCCGCTTTGGGCAAGGTGTCTCTGAAGGGCAACCACCTGCGGGCGAAGGGCAGGATCCAGGAAAACCGCGATAAAGCATCGAATCGACGTCAAACCGCAACCCCCCGGAAATCGACTGGTGATCTCTTCTACAACCGACACCATTTTCCTGCTTTTGCCATACCGTCCTCAAGGATTTTCATCGGCCTCAGTACGGCCAGCGTGAGCCGGTCCCACCACCCTGCGCTCGAGGTCGAATCCCTGTCTCTCGCCGAAGATTCGAATGGTGTCCACGGCCACCAGCTGGACGGACCCCCCGGCGCCCCGTCCGCCCGGCTCGTTCACGGCAAAATGAAGGAGCGCCACACTCATGGGCACCCCCCCTTCCACCTGAAACCCTCGCAAGCCCGCCCCTCCCGTGGTCCCGGCGTTCACGCACACGGTCCGCCCGCGCACCGCAACGGCAAGGCGGTGGTCGTGGCCGCTCAGCACCACGCCCACTTTCCCCACAGCGTCCTCGGCGGCCCGCAGGTCATGCACGGCCACGACGTCCGGCGCCCGGACCGGGCCGCTTTCCGATGACGCCAAGAGAGCAGCCACCTGGGCCCTCGCTCGCTCCAGCTCCTCCTGGTTCGCAGCGGCCATGTCCGCTCGAATGGCCCCGGGATCCTGCACGGCGGCGATACGGATCCCCATGAAGTCCACGACACCACCAGCAAGGAGGACGGCACCGCCCTCCGACGACATCACCCTCGCGACCTCGGGCGAATCGTGGTTTCCCGGAACGAACAGGTAAGGAACGCCGAGCGCGCTCACTCTGCGCGCAGCCATCCTCGCCTCCGGAAGGGTGCCGAAGTCGGTGATGTCCCCTGTGTCGATGACGAAGTCCGCCTTGAAGTTCTCGACCACCTGGGCCAGGAAGTCGAAGGCTTGAGGGTTGTCATGGATGTCCGACACGTGGAGGACTCTCACGAACGGCCTGTCGCTCTCCAGCTGGTGGAAGGCTTCGGCCTTGTCAAAGAACGTGCGGACGTTGGCTGCGATGGTGTGCATGCTTCCCGCGACTTCGCCCGCCTTGAGAAGGCTGCCGTCCAAAAGGCCCAGCATCCACGGAGCGGCCTCGATGACCCCCTCATAGCGGGGGTTTGCCAGCTTGTCCTGGTCGAACGTGGCATACGTGAGCGCGAGCAGCGTCGAGCTTGCCGCGAGGCCCGCTGCGGCCCCCGCCAGCACTCGCTTCAGACCCCAACCTGACACGGCTGCGGCTCCGAAAGCCCCTCCCGCCGCGGCCAGTAGGGCTATACGCAGCGCGAAAGACGCCACGAGCCTCCCCGAATCTGTCTTGAACTGCCTGCTGATGCTGGACGGCACTTCACCCCGGGAGACCGCGTCTTGAAGTACGCCTGGATTGATGTTCTCGAGGGTCGCCTCGATCTGAAGGGGAACGGCGTGCGTCCTGGCCTCGACCCGGCCGATGGGAGGGATGGAAAGCCCGCTGTAGCCGGGTATTCCCACACGCGCCGATATGCTTATGTCGAGACCCGCCACCCTATAGGATATGGATCCAAAGAGGTTGACGGCTGCGTACATGCAAGCGAACGTCACGACGATCCACGAGACCGCCGCCCTTGTGGTCATGCGGCCTCGAAACCGCGCGGGAGGGCCGGCTGCGCGACCACGCGGGCGCCGTCCGCGAAGCGCGCCGACAGCCGCTGCTGGGCGGCCCGCCACGCCGCCTACCATCTTCGTGAGACATGCCTGCGCAGAAGGTCCAGCGCCCTTCTGGCGGCCCTCTCCTTGATCTCGGTCCTCGTACCGAAGAGGTTCAGCTTGGCACACGCGACCCCGTGCCGCCACGCGAGCCCCACGAAAACGAGGCCCACTGGTTTCTTCGACCCTCCTCCGGACGGCCCGGCGAGCCCCGTGGTGGAAACGGCCACATCAGCGCGCCCCAGGGTGAGGGCTCCTCTCGCCATGGCGATCGCCACCTCACGGCTCACCGCTCCATATCTTTCCATGGCCTCTGCCGGAACCCCGAGCACCCCACGCTTGGCCTCCTCGCTGTAGCTCGTAACCGCGAGCCCCAGCACGGCGGAGCAACCAGGCACCTGCGTGAGCTTGTGGGCGATGAGCCCCCCGGTCACCGACTCTGCAACGGCGCACGTGAGCCCGCGCTCGGCGAGCAGTCGCACCACGACATCGTGGAGTTCGTCGTCGCCGGTTCCGTACACGTCGTCGCCCAGCCTCGCCCGAATCTCCGCCTCGACCGGGACGATCATGGATTCCGCCTCATCCGCTGACCGCGCCTTCGCCGTTATCCTTAGCATCACTTCCCCCAGTGACACGAGGGGCGCCACAGTGGGATTGGTCCTGCCGTGGAGAAGGTCTCGCACCTCGTCCTCGACGGACGTCTCTCCCCGGCCGCAGATCTTCAGTACTCTCCAGAGGATGACGCCGGCGGCGTCTCCCATCTTGTTTCTCAGGTAAGGAATGACGGTGGACTCCATCATTCCCTGCATCTCCCCAGGAACGCCCGGCATCGAGATTACGGCCTTCCCGTCCTTCTCCGCTATGAATCCGCATGCCGTGCCCCGATCGTTCTGGATGACCAGGGCCCCCCGCGGTATCCTGGCCTGGAGCAGCGCGCTCTCACGCGTGGCCGCGTGCCCCACCCTGGCGAGGAGAGACTCAGCGCGGCGCCGGGCTTCCTCCGACACCACCAGCGGCAGGCCCGTGGCTCTCGCGACGGCCTCTCTGGTGGGATCGTCCTCGGTGGGCCCGAGGCCGCCCGTGGTGATCACCACGTCCGCCCTGCCGAGGGCGTCCGCGATCACCGCGGCGGCCCTGTCCAGGTTGTCGCCCACCGTAACCCTGTGAAAGACGTCCACGCCGATCTCGGCCAGCCGTAGACAGATGTACGCGGCGTTCGTGTCAACGATCTGCCCTAGGAGCAACTCTGTTCCGATGGAGATCACCTCAGCCCTCACGGCGGTCACCTCGCGATACGGCGGCTCAGATCAAAGCCTTCCTCCGGGGCACGCTGCTCTCACGTTGCTTTCCGGCCGCCCTTCAACATCTCTCTGAACTCATCGCCATCGATCTTTTCCCTCTCGAGCAGCGCCATGCTGGCCTCCACGAGGGTGTCCTTCGCGGTCTCGAGGATCTGCTGCACTCTCCGCTCCTGAGCCCTAATGATCGAACTAATCGTCTCGTGGTAGAGCTGCCTGGGAAGCTCGTCCACGCTCACCACGCCGAGCGGCGACATCCCGGAGCCCACGAGGCGCCTGGCGATCTCCAGCGCCTGCTCGAAATCATTCGCCGCACCCGTGGAACGCGCGCCGAAGCGGATCTCCTCGGCCACCGCGCCGCCCAGCAGCACGGCGAGCTGGTCCTCGAGCCAGTCGCGCGTGTATAGACACAGGTCCTCTTCCTGGGTCTGCCTGGTGTATCCCAGCGCCTTTCCCCGGGGCGTCACGGTGATCGTCGAGACCGACCCTGGACGGAGCGCCTCGCTTGCCAGCGCGTGACCGACCTCGTGGAACGCGATCCTCTCGAGGTCCGCCCGGCTGGGACGACGGTCGAGCCTCTCGCCCATGATGACTTTGTCCACAGCGTCTCTGAACTCTTTCGCTCCGATGGCGCCTTTGCCCTGGCGCATCGCCAGGATGGCCGCCTCGTTGACGAGATTCTCGAGGTGGGCGCCGGAGAACCCGAATGAATCCTTGGCGATCTCCTCGAGGTCGACGTCCTCCGCCAGGGGCTTGTCCTTTGTGTGGATGCGAAGGATGTGCAGCCGTCCCTCGAGGTCCGGCAGGTTGACCTGCACCACGCGGTCGAACCTTCCAGGCCTCAAGAGCGCGGGGTCGAGGAGATCAGCGCGATTGGTGGCGCCGATCACCAGGATCCTCACGTCATCGTACGGGTTGATGCCGTCCATCTCCACCAGCAGCTGATTGAGGGTCTGGTCGTACTCGAGATGGCTCGTGTGCTTGCCGCGCTTGCCCCCGAGCACCTCGATCTCGTCTATGAATACCATCGCGCTGCCGCGCTTCTCACGGGCTGCACGCGTCCTGGCCGTGCTGAAGAGCTGGCGCACCCGCTGCGCGCCGACCCCGGCGTACATCTCCACGAACTCAGACCCGCTCACAGCCAGGAACACGCTCCCGGTGTAGCCGGCCGCAGCCTTGGCAAGCAGCGTCTTCCCCGTGCCGGGCGGGCCTGTGAGCAGGATTCCCCGCAAAGGGCGAATACCCAAGGCTTTCACCTTGTCGGCATTGACCACGAATTCGAGGGCCTCCAGGAGTTCCCGCTTGGCGACTTCCTGTCCTCCGATGTCGCTGAAGGAAACCCGCGGCACCCCAGGGCTGCGCTGGTCCTGGCCCAGCACTTGAAAACGCTTGCCGACGCCCAAAGCCGGACCCGCTTGGAGATACCAAAGAGCGGCCGCAATGCCCGCCAGAAGCAGTAATGGTGTTATGTTGTAGCCAGACACGGCGAGGAACGTGGCAGCGGCGAGCGACGCCCCCACGCCGATTTCCTTGAGCATCGTTGGATTCCCTCACCCTTTCGTACCCCGGTCGTACCCCGGGCGCGTTTATCGGCCGGCGGCCGTAACCCGCCTCCCGCTCCCGGGACACGCTCTCGCGCGCCCCTGCCGAGGCCGCATCTTCGCTCTTCGCCCCGCGAACCCCGGCCAGAGGGCACAAGCGACCCCGAGAGCGCGAGCGCGCTCACCACAGAGCGGCTCCCACAGGCACGCCCGGCGCCGCCTCATCGCGGAGCGCCGAGGTGTCCCGTCTCGGGATCACTTCGTAGAGGTAGTGTCCACCCCTGTGCAATTGCAGGTACACGTTTCGGGAGTCTACGTACACGCCCCACCCGTCCAGCCCGGCTTCCCGGGCCTGGGAGTCGATGGCCTTGGCCATCTCCCGGAAGGTTCCGCGCGCTATCGCCTCTTCCACGGAAAGGCGCATCCGCTGGTATGTGTCGGCAAGCTCACCGGTCCGGGCGTCCTCGATGACGAGACCGGGCGTCCTCCCCGTCACCCGCGCGATACCCTCGCGGAGATCGAGGTAAGTGGCCTGGATGTCCCGAACCTCCCGGAGCTTCACGCGTACCTCGAGGGCAGCTGACCCGCCGCCCCGTACGAGCTCCCAAGCCGCCACATCGGAACGCTCTTGGAGGAACGCTTCGAGAGGCCTCTCCACCTGGATGTGATAGGCCGCGATCCGGCCCCCGGTGAGGATACCGAACGTTACGAGGAACGCAGCTATGATTTTCCTGGCATCGAGCCCGAACAGCTTCACCTGCTCTCCCTCCCACGGGCTAGCAGCAATTATAACACAACGCCCCCGCCTCGCGCGAGGGCAAACATCAGGCAAACATGGCAATCGGCTTGCTCAGGCCGGGTTCTGCGGGCCTTGGGACCCCTCGTCGGGATCCCTCGTGCGGTCACCCGCGACTCGGGAGCCCGCGAAACTAGACAAGACGCGCAGCCCCATGCACGATCCGCACGGGGCAACGAAGACCAGGCCCTCGTCAGCAAGAGGGGAGGGCGGACAGCGCACTCCTCCTCAGGCGTTCGATGTTCGCGCACGGGTCACCCCCGCCGAACACTGAACTCCCCGCGACGAGCACGTTCGCGCCCGCCCTAACCACGAGGGGCGCCGTCACGTCGCATATGCCCCCATCGACTTCGATGTCGGCGCGGCTGCCGGCGCCCTCAATTAGGGCCCTGACCTGCCTCACCTTGGCCTGCATCCCGCCGATGAATTCCTGCCCACCGAACCCCGGGTTCACTGTCATGACAAGGACGAGGTCCGCGAGGTCAAGGACGTACTCGAGGCAGTGTATGGGAGTGGCGGGGCAGATGGCCACACCTGCCTTGACGCCCGCGCCCTTCACTGCCTGGAGCGTCCTGTGCAAATGAGGCGTGGCCTCGGCGTGGACCGTTATGAGAGAGGCGCCGGCCTCGGCGAAGCGACCGACGTACGCATCGGGATTCGCTATCATCAAGTGGACGTCGAGGGGAAGGCGCGTCGCCGCCCGCAATGATGCCACCACCGGCGGTCCCACTGTCATGTTCGGGACGAAGTGCCCGTCCATGACATCCACGTGAAGCAGGTCGGCGCACGTCTCCACGCGGGCCACCTCGTCAGCCAGATGCGCGAAGTCCGCTGAGAGTATGGATGGCGCTATCCTTACCAAAGCTTCCCTTTCCTTTCCGCCTCGATGATCTCTTCCAGGAACTTCACGTAATGCCCGTAACGTGAAGGGGACACCTCGCCCGCCTCCACCGCGGATTTCACGGCGCAGCCAGGCTCCCTGTGGTGCAGGCATCCCGCGAACCTGCAGCCGTCGCGCCTCGCCACGAACTCTGGAAAGAAGTCGTCCAGGTCCTCCCGCCGCAGGCCCGCAAGGTCCAGGTCCAGCCTGGAGAATCCCGGAGTGTCCGCCACGTACCCGCCGGGCCGCACCTCGAGGAGCACCGAATAGCGCGTGGTATGCCTGCCGCGCCCGGTCTTCGCGCTGGTCTCGCCGCATCGCAGGCGGAGGCCTGGCTCTAGAGCGTTGAGGAGCGCGGACTTGCCCACGCCGGACGGCCCGGAGAACACGGAGACCTTGCCCGTGAGCGCCTTCCGCAGAGGCCGGAGGCCCCAACCCGCCCTCGCGCTCGTCCGAACCACCGCATAGCCGGCGCGCCTGTAAGGTCGCGCGATCTTCCTCGAAGCGTAGTCGCTCACGAGGTCCATTTTGTTGAAGCAAATCACAGCCTCGAGCCCCGCGGACGCCACGGCCACGAGCATGCGGTCGAGGAGCTCGAGGTCCGGCTCGGGATCGGCGCAAGCCATGACGATGACAGCTTGGTCCACGTTGGCCACCGGAGGCCTCACGAGGCGTGACTTCCTCGGCAGGAGATCCTCGATGACGCCGCTTTCGGGACCAGTCACGCTGAAGGAGACCATGTCCCCCACCAGGACCTCCTTGCCCTCCTTCCGGAGCCTGCCCCGGACCACGCAATCGAGCGTCGTCGAATGCGAATCCACGTAGTAATGCCCGGCGTAAGCCCTGGTAACCCGCCCCTCAGGCACTTGCCGCCCTCCCGTTATCCCTTCGGCACCCACTCGTCCTCGTACAGCACCCCGGCGATGTACACTCTGATCCTGACCTTCCTGCCCCACGCGTTCACCTGTTTCTCGATGCGCTCGCCCGGGGAGTGCATCCCAACGTAGTAGTCCCTTTCGCCGTAGTAGTCGTTGATCTTGATCCTGACCTCCTGCTGGTCCGCGCCTGGAGGCACGAGGATGGTGACCATCGTGGAGATGGGAGTTATGGCGTCGAGAATGGATGATGATGCGTCCGACCCTGCGGACACCACGAGGTCCACGGGCGTGCCGCGTTCCACCTCTTGTCCGGCCGCCGGGACCTGACTGAGGACTACCCCGGGATCCTCGCCCTCGCGCGGCTCCTCGATGACGTTGCCCCTCACGAGGCCCGCCAGCGCCAGCCTGGACTCGGCTTCGGAAATCGTGGCGCCCACAAGATCGGGAACGGCCACCACGTTCGGTTCAGGGCCCGCCGAAAGCACGATGTCCACTGGGACGCCTTTCTCGACGCGCCTCCCGGCGTCGGGCGATTGCGAGAGCACCCGCCCGCGCTCGATCTCGGAGCTGTACTCCTCAGACTGGACCCCCGCCTTGAGTTCCACACGCTCCAGCTCCAGGAGAGCCTGCCGGAGATCCATGCCCCTGAGGTCCGGGACCTCCACCATCTCTTTCCCCATGCTCACAACGAGGGTGACCCTGCTATTGAGCTTGACCTTCTCGTACGGGGCAGGCCGTTGGGAGATCACCGAGTAAGGCGGCGCTGAGTCGTCGTAACGCCTATCAGGTTCGTCCAGACGAAGGCCTGCTTCTTCCGCCATGAGTCTCGCCTCGTCCAGCGTCTTCCCTGTGAAGTCCGGAACCCGGACTTCCTCGACGTACAGCCACTCGGGCAGCTTGATGACGGCCACGGCCGCGAGGGCCAAGAGAACCACTGTGAAAGCGGTGACGGTCACCATGGCCCTTCCAAAGCCGTGGGAAGCCTTGGCCGGTCTCGCCAGGGTATCATCCACTCCTTTCGGGCCTGCAACGCGGGCCGTCTGAGGCACCCTGAACACTTCGGTGGGCGCCTCGGGGGCCCTCTCCTCTTTTCCTCCTGTCCCGACCGCGGCGTCCGCTCCGACGTCCGCACCGGCCGGGACAGATGAGTATGTCTCCAGAGCTCGCATCATGTCCCGAGCCTGCTGGTAGCGCTGGGAGGGATCCTTTTCGAGGGCCTTCATCACGACCCGGCTGAGATCCCGCGGTACCCTGGGGTTGAGCTCCGAGGGAGGGATAGCCGTGTTCTGCAGATGCTGAAGGGCGATGGCGATGGGGGTATCACCCCGAAACGGCACCCTGCCCGTCAGCATCTCGTACAGCACCACGCCGAGCGAGTATACGTCCGACCCCACGCCCGCGGCCTCGCCCCTTGCTTGCTCGGGCGAGAAGTAGTTCACCGTGCCGATGATGGTACCCGTCTCGGTGAGCGCCGAAGTGCTCGTCGCGCGGGCTATGCCGAAATCGGTCACCTTCACCCTGCCCTCGGGAGTCACCAGGATGTTGTGGGGCTTTATGTCCCTGTGAACGATGTTGTTCTTGTGAGCGTGGTCCAGCGCGGCAAGGATCTGTGAGGCTATCCACGCCGCCCTTTCCGGAGGAAGCGGCCCCCGCTCGCGGATGAGATCCTTCAGGCTCTTGCCGCTGACGTACTCCATGACGATGTAGTAGCGGTCGCCGTCCTGACCTACGTCGTATATGCTTACGATATTCGGGTGGGAGAGGCTCGCCGCCGCCTGCGCCTCCCTGCGGAACCTCTCCACGAATTCCTCGTCAGACGCGAACTGAGGCCGCAGGACCTTTATGGCAACGATCCGGTTGAGCACAGAGTCGCGGGCCCTGTACACCTCGGCCATGCCACCCTCGCCAACCCTGGAAAGGATCGCGTACCTTCTCCCAAGAACCTCCTCTGTCATGGTCTCACCTCGCCTGCGTCACCGCCAGCTGTTCCCAAGCGCCGCACGCAGGATCTCACGCGCCGCGGGCGCTGCGACCCTTCCGCCCGATCCGCCGTTTTCAATCACAACCGCGACCGCGCAGCGCGGCTCCTCCGCCGGAGCGAACCCCACGAACCACGCGTGGGGCTCGCCGTGGGGGTTCTGGGCCGTGCCTGTCTTGCCCGCAACCCTCACCCCCGGAAGGCCCGCCGCTCGAGCTGTCCCGCTCGCGACCGCCTCCACCATCATGTCGGTCACGCGCCTCGCAACCGTCGCAGATACGGGCACGCGCAGGATGGCTCCGGCCGTCGTGCGAAGCTGCGTTCCGTCGGGGGAACGCACCTCACGCACCACATACGGGCGACGCATGACTCCGCCGTTCCCAATCGCCCCGACGGCGCACGCCATCTCGAGAGGGCTCACGACGAGCGTGCCTTGGCCGATCGATATCTGTGCCACCGCGGCCCTGTCGAGGTTGACGTCCCCCGGGGTGATGGCCCCCGCCGCGGTCGGCACGTCAAAGGGCAAAGCCGCTGCGAAATGAAAGCCCCGAAGACCATTATACAGCTTTTCCGGGCCGACGCGCCAGCCGATCTGGGCGAAGGCGACGTTGCACGACAGAGCAATGGCTGTTGGTAGGTCAACGTCTCCGTGCGCCCTTCCGTCAGGACACGCCACCTCCCGCTTGTCGTCGGCACGGACCCCTACCCTTATCGTGCCTTCGCACCGGAAGGCGTCATCCGCGCTCACCGCCCCGGAAGAGAGGGCTATCGCGGCCACTATCGGCTTCACCGCCGAGCCGGGCGGGTAGAGGCCGAGGGTGGCCCTGTTGAAGAGCGGGCTGGCCTCGTCCTTCACGAGGCTTTCCCATTGGGACGATATCCGCTCGGGTGAGAACCCCGGGTTGCTCACCATCGCGAGGACGGCGCCGGTTCGGGGGTCCAACGCGACGGCCGCCCCGCGGCGGCCTGCCATCGCCCGCTCCGCAGCCCGCTGCACTTGTGCGTCCACAGTCAGTATGATGTCGTTGCCCCGCGCACGACCTTTGGCGAAAACGTTCTTCGCGATCTTGGCAAGGAGGCTCTCCCCCCCGAGCCCGAGCAGCTCCGAGTTGTAGCTCGCCTCGAGCCCGGCGGTGCCGTACCTCGCGTCTTCATAGCCGGTAAGGTGCACAAGGCCGGGCGGACCTGTGTACAGCCTCGGCCCGCCGGGCGCGCTGTCCTTTGCGACGAGTTCGCCACCGGAGAGGTATATCCCTCCGCGGACGATGTCGCGCCTTGCCTCTGCCAGCCTCGGGTTGCGTGGATGGGCTGAGAGGGCCGGCGCCTGCACGACTCCCGCGAGGATCAGTCTCGCCGACAGCACTGCGAACGCAACGAGAAAGGCGATGAATATCCGGCGGACGCTATCCTTCAACCCCCACCCTTCTTTCCTCTTTTTCGCGCTCTTCCTGCTCCTCCCGGGCGGCTCGCAGGAGGAGCCCGGTTGCGGCGAAGGTGGCGATCATCGAACTGCCGCCGTAGCTGACAAACGGCAGCGTGACTCCGGTGAGCGGCACGAGCCCGAGCACGCCGCCGATGATGGTCAGCGCCTGCAGCCCTATGAGGCACGTCAAGCCAGCCGCCAGGAGCGCCCGAAAGTCGTCTCTCGACCGGGAGGCCCAGAGGAGCCCCCTGTGCACCAGAAGCGCGTACGAGCCGACCACGGCGAGCCCTCCCACGAGGCCCATCTCTTCACAAATGGCAGCGAAGACGAAATCCGTCGGCGCGGCCGGAATGACGTGTGGCATCCCCCGGCCCGGCCCGAGCCCGATGAGCCCCCCCGCCGCCACTGCAAACATGGACTGCACGGTTTGGTAGCCGGAAGAGTCCATGAACCGCCAGGGGTTGAGCCACACGATGAACCTCGCCCTCACGTGCGGGAACAACCATGAGCACGCGGCCCCGCCCACCGCCAAGAGCGCCGCTCCTCCCAGCACGTACGACGCCCTGCCCGAGGCCGCGTACAGCATCAGCAGGAAGACGCCGAAGAAGAGCACCGCCGCGCCGAGGTCTCTCTGGAACACCAAGAGGACCAGGGCGAGACCCCACATCAAGGCGAGGGGCCCGGCGTACGACAGGTCAGGCAGGAGAACGCCCAGGAGCCTCCTGGACGATCCCCTCAAGAGCACCCTCGTATCTTTGAGGTAGCCTGCGTAGAACACCACCATGAGGATCTTGGCGGCCTCCGACGGTTGAACCGCCACGGGCCCGAGGTCGAGCCACGACTTCGCGCCGCCCACCTCAACGCCGAAGATTATCGTGCTCGCCAAGAGCACGCAAGCTGTTGCTGCGGCGATGAACCTGTACCTCTCGAGCACCCGCAAGCCCGGAGTGAACATCACCAGCGCCCAGGTCAGCGCGGCCCCCATGGCAAGATGCCCCACCTGTCTCACCGCAAGCCCCGGATCGAGCCTGAGGACCTCGGCCAGGCCGACCCCGGAGAGAAAAGCCACCAGTGAAAAGATGATCGGGTCACCAACCCGGCGCCCCCTGCCGAACAGCATGTGGCACGCAAGGAATACCCCGAGGAAACCCACGAGCACGACCCATCCAGGTGAACGCTCCGGTTTCCCCGACGCAAGCGTCGCCATGAGCATTCCCAGCATGCCCGGGAGGAGGGCCGTGGCAAGTAGGGTGTCAGCGGGGGCCGGCCCCGCCCGGCCCCAGGTCGCGCTGTGCGCCTCGCGTATCATGGCAGGTCCAGGAACACCGCCACGGCGGTGATGTTGTCATGGCCTCCTCCGCGCATCGCGAGCTCCACGAGCTGGTTCACGGCTGACCCCGGGTCGGAGGTGGAGGTCATCACCTTCAGTATCTCCGCGTCGTCCACCGCGCCGGAGAGGCCATCGGTACAGAGGAGGAACCGGTCGCGCCCCGCGAGCTTACAGTAACCCACCTCGACTTCCACGTCGGGTTGAGTACCGATTGCACGGGTAAGGAGGTTGCGTTGCGGGTGTGCCCTCGCCTCAGGCTCTGAAAGCATGCCCATCCGGATGAGCTCGCCGACGATGGAGTGGTCCTCGGTGAGCCTGCATATCCTGTTCTCCCTCACCAGATACGCCCGGCTGTCACCCACGTGGCCTATGTACGCCCTGTCGCCCGCGATGAGCAGCACAGTAAGGGTGGTGCCCATCCCTTCGCAGGAAGGATCGTCCACTGACCGCCTGTATACGGCCCGGTTGATCCCCTCCAGAGCTTCCGCCAGGGCAACCCCTGGGTCTCCGTCTTCAGGCGGTCTGAACTCCCTCAGCATGCGGATGGCCATCTGGCTTGCGATCTCGCCCGCTTCGTGGCCCCCGAGACCATCGGCCACGGCGAAGATGCCATCGCCAACCAGGTAGTCGTCCTCGTTCACGGACCTGACGAGACCCACATCCGTCCGGGCAGAGGCCTGCATAACGCTCACCCCCGAAACCGAAATACGGTGTCGCCAAGCTCGAGCCGGTCTCCTTTGCGCAGGAACCGTTCCCGGCCAAGCCTCCTGCCGTTCACATAAGTACCGTTGGCACTGCCGAGATCACGCACCAAGAACCCGGAGCCCGAGAGGACGATCTCGGCATGTCTCGCGGACACGTACGGGTCGAGGATCACGATATCGCTCTCACGCGACCGCCCGAGGACCGTGACAGCGCCCAGCGGGAACCGCTCCCCGCGTGAGGGAGTTCCGGGCCCCGCTTCCACCTCGAGTTCACCCCGGCCCGTACCCCGTTCCGGCCCGCGCGGCAGCCGGTCTCCCTCTGCGACAAGCCCCGCCGCCCGGGCCGCCCGGTAAAGGAACAAGCATGTCAGACCCGCGAGGGCGACGCGCGCGAGGAGCCACATGAACGCCACCCGTCACGCCTCCTTGAACCGAGCCTCAACCTTGCCGAAACTCACGAGATCCCCGTCGGCAAGGCGTTGTCGCGACACCCTCCTCCCGTTGACGTACGTGCCGTTGGTGCTCCCCAGGTCGGCCACGTAGAACCGGCCGGCCTCCCGCCCGATCTCGGCGTGGCGCCGGGACACCCCGGCATCTTCGATGACGATGTCGCACGAGCTCGACCGACCCACTATCATCTTCTCGCCCACAAGAGGGACCACGCGCTCTCCGCCTGTCCCGCACCGCAGCGCGAGGTGCGGTTGCCCAGGCCGGCCGCGATCTGAGAGGCCCGGAGAGCCGTGACCCGAGACCAGTGTCCCTGAGGCCTCCGGGAGCTGGCTTTCCGGCAGAGCGGCAGCCCCCGGTGATTCGTGGTCGCGTCCCTCTCCGAGCGCGCAAGACCGGCGGGTGGAGGCTGCGTCATCCTCCCCGTCCGCCTCCCCGTCTTCAACGAAAAGCCCCTCGACCTTGATGTCGCCAGGTTTTGCGTCCAGGTCCGCCACGAACTCCACGTCGACCCGTCCCACGAAGGAATAACCCTGCCTGCGGGCGCGTGCAATCACGTGGCCCGCGAGCTCGCGCGATACGGTGCGCGCGAGGGGCCCCAGGGACTCGACATCCCGCGGGTGCAGCTTCACCCTGTAGCGATTGGGGACGTACGTGCGGGACACCGAGATCCTCTTTTCGTCCTCCATCTCGCGCACGAGGTATCGCCCTATCTCCACAGGGTGGGTGGCGTCGCGGGCCCTGCGGAAGATGCCTTCAACGGTCTCCTCGATTACCCGTTCGATCCGTGCGAGGAATCTCATGACAAGGCCCCCCGAAACCTCGCGCCGTGCGCACGCCCGCGCCGTTTCACGCCAGTGGCCCCGCCATCGTACCGGTGGTGAAGCCATGCGCGTGCTCCCAGTCGCAGTATATCTCTACCGCCACTCACCTGCAATATCTACGGCGGAGCTGCCCGCACGCCGCGTCGATGTCGAGCCCGAGTTCTCTTCTTATGGAAACGGGAATCCGCGCCTGCTTCAGAATGGCAAAGAAGCGCATCACCGTCTCCCGGGACGGGCGCTGGAAGCCCTTCTCCATCACGGGGTTCAGCGGAATGAGGTTGACGTGGGCGAGCATGCCTCTGAGCAGCTCCGAGAGTTGGCTCGCCTGCGCCCGGCCATCGTTGACTCCCCGGATCAGCGCGTACTCGAAAGTGACCCGGCGCCCCGTACGGCCCGCGTAGAAGGACGCGGCCTCCATCAACTCCGGGATAGGGTAACGCCTGTTGATCGGCATGATCTCGTCGCGCAGATCATCTGTGGGGGCATGCAGAGAGATTGAGAGAGTGACAGGGATCCCCTCCTCTGCAAGCCGCCGAATGCCGGGGACGAGGCCGCACGTGGACACGGTCATGCGGCGGAAACTCAAGTTCAGGCCCTCCTTGGCGTTCAGTATGCGGAGCGCCTTCACGGACGCACCGTAGTTGTCAAGCGGCTCACCGGTCCCCATGAGCACGACCCACCCGACGCGTGACACCTCCCGGGGCGACACGGAAAGGTCCATGTTTATCTTGAGGACTTGGTCCACGATCTCACCGGGGCCCAGGTTTCGAACAAATCCCCCGACACCGGACGCGCAGAACGCGCACGCCATCTTGCAGCCTACCTGTGTCGAGACGCACGCCGATGTGCCGTAGCTGTACTTCATCCTCACGGCCTCCACCGAGTTGCCGTCGGAGAGGCCAAGGAGGTACTTGACCGTGCCTTCCGCGCCGGGTCTGCGCGACATGACCTCGAGGTTGGTGATGCGCGCGGCCTCTCCCATTTTCCGGCGCAGGGCAAGGGGTATGTTCGTCATCTCGTCGAACGACGCGACGCCCTTCCGGTGTATCCACGAGAAGACCTGTGTTCCCCTGTATGAAGGCTCACCCATGCCCACGAAGAACTCGCACATCTCGTCCGGAAGCAAGCCTTTGAGGTCCGGCTTGACGCCGCGCCTAGAACCAGCCTCTTCGCTTGAAGTAAACAAGGAAACCTCCCCCCACGAGCAGCATCACGATCCATACCATGAGGTAACCGTATCTCCATTCCAGTTCCGGCATGTATCTGAAGTTCATGCCGTACACTCCCGCAATGAACGTCAGAGGCAGGAATATGGTCGCAACTATCGTGAGCCTCTGAATCACGAGGTTCACCCTGTGGGACGACATGGAGAGGTAGAGTTCGAATAGATTCGCCACCGCGTCCCTCGCCGAGTCGAGCATGCCGTGCACCCTGAGGAGGTGGTCAGAGACATCCCTGAAGTACCACGCGGCTTGTTCCGAGATGAACGCCACGTCGCGCCTGGCCAGCCTTCCCACTACGTCTCTCGTGGGCCCGAAGCTCTTGCGAGCCCGGAGGATGCTCCTCCTTATGGCGGTGAGCCTCTGAAGGACGTTCCGGGTGCGACCAGTGAGGAGCGCCTCTTCCATCTCGTCGAGCCAATCGTCCCACCGGTCGAGCAGAGGCAAGAAAGAGTCGACCAGCGCGTCGAGAAGGGCGTGAACCAGGAAGTCGGGCCCCATCGCGGGCGTTTCAGGGTGTTCCCGGAACCTTTCGATGCACTGGTCCACGATGGCCGCACGCTGCACGTGGACGGTGACCACGAACGCCCGACCGACGAATATGTCAAGCTCACCGAAGGAAAGCCTGTCACAGGCCTCGTCGGGGGCGCACGTTACGTAGTGAGTCACCACGAGGAGATAGTCGGAGAACTCGTCCACCTTGGGGAACTCGCTGTATGTGCGGCAGTCTTCTATGGATAGCGGATGGAAGCCGAAGACGCGCGACAGCATCTCGAATTCGTCTTCCGCCGGCGCCTGGATGTCGACCCACAAGACGCCCTCCCCGAGCCGCGCCGCCTGTTCTATCCCGGATTCATCATCCAAAGGCCGTGCCGCCTTGTCCCGGCCGCCGAAAAGGAACGCCCGCACCATGCCCCTCCACCTCACCTCCTCTGGATTCGTTGCGGACGCCTAACCTCCTGCCAAGAGTATCTCCCTTTGGCAACCCGCTGTATGCTGGCCTCTGAAACGCCGCCGCAGCGCCACGCTTGCGCCTGCGCCAGCACGTGGGGAGGGGCGAGTCCTCGTCCGCGTCAGCGCAGCCGGCGGCCACGCCGGCGCCGCGCCGCCTCGCTGAGGCGCCGGCGCTTGGCCCCCCGGGAACCGGTGGCTATATACGCCCGCGCCGAGCAGGAGATCGAACAGGGGGCGTCGAAACGCAGGACAGTCTGCCACATCGCCGTCACATTGAGGAGGACTCGAGATGCCCATGACCACTCGCGTGTTTCTCGTGCGACACGGGGAGACAGAATGGAACGCGGCCCGTAGGTACCAGGGCCACCGCGACGTCCCTCTCTCGCCCGCAGGCGAGCTCCAGGCGGAAAGGCTCTCCCGCCGGCTCATGCGGGAGAGCCTTTCCGCCGTGTACACGAGCGACCTCTCCCGGGCTGTCGCAACCGCCCGGGCCATAGCAAGACCCCACGGCGTGCCCGTGGTGGAGTTGAGGGAGTTACGGGAGATAGACATGGGCGAGTGGGAGGGAATGAGCTTCCACGAGCTTCAGAGAACCAGGCCCGTGGACGTCGCGCGGTGGCTCGAGGACACGGCAAACAACCCCATCCCTGGAGGCGAGTCGTACGCCGACCTGATGGACAGGGTTGTTCCGAAGGTGACGGAGCTCGTCCGGGCCCATCCCGGCGCCTCAATCTGCGTCGTGAGCCACGCCGGCCCCGTCAAGATGGTTCTGTGTGACGCGCTCGGGATCACCCCCGAGTCTCGCCACAGGATAGATTTGGTGAACGGATCTCTCTGTGCCGTTGAGTACTCCCCGGGGAGAGCCCCGAGGGTACTCCTCATGAACGATACCTGCCACCTGCACGCTCTCACTTGACCACTAGACCGAGTATCGCCACGGCCGCTAGGAGCACCTTGAGGAGGCCGTTCTCCTTTCGCAGGGAGTCGACGTCCTTGGCGGTCTGCGCCTTGTAGGCGGCGAAGTCCGAAGCGAGATCCGTGAGCGCCGTCTGGAGTGAGGTGTCCGTGGATATCCTCGCCGCGCGCTCCGTCCCGAGGTTCTCCTCGAGGGTGAGCGTCTTCCCGGTGACTTCATCCAGGCCTTGCTCCAACTCTGCGTCAGCCGCGTTCAGCTCCATCACGCTCGTGCCGACCCCCGCTTCGAGCCTCTTCACGTCCTCCCGCAGACCTAGGATGTCGTCCTTAGCCGCCGTGAGACCCAGATTGAGCGTGTCGATACTCTTCCCGAGGTCCCTTTTCGCCGTCACGAGCCCCTCCGTGACCAGCGCTACCTGGGGTTCGAGGGTGCTCAGGCGCAGGATTGCCGCGGAAAGGTCCTCATCAAGCTGCGCGAGCTTGCTATCGTGGGCGTCGAGGCGGCCGGCGAGGCCTTTGTCGGCTGCGTCCATACGGCCTGCGAGGTCCCCGATGGACGCCTGGGCGCTGTCGAACCCTTCGGCTAGATCGCCTGCCACACGGCCGATCTCGCGCTCGTTCTCATCTATCCTCGCAGAAAGCCTCTCCTCGGCCTGGCGGGCCCTCTGGTCGGCCGCGGCGACAGTCTGCGCCGTCGACGCGGTGATGTCCGCGATCATTTTCTGCACCTCGGACCTCATCTGACTCTGGGTGTAAGTAAGCCGGGCGAGGTCCTCTTTCATGACGACCTGGGCTCGTGACTGCTCGTCAAGGGCTTTCCTGAAGACGCCGAGCTCGTTTGCGACCTGCACGAGCTCCTGACGGAACTCTCCCGAGAGTTTTCGCAGGAGCTCAACGTCCTCGGGCGTGGCGCCGACCTTTCCGGTCTCGATCTCCCCGAGAATCTTGGCTATCACCACGGCAAGCGTGTACCTGTCCACCGGCTTTCCGCCCTGGAACGTGCCATCCCCGTACAACGCGAGATAGCCTTTGTCCACAAGGGTCTTCACGGCCTGGTACGCCCAGTGGTCCTTCGGAACGTCCTTTATCTCCGCTGCCATGCC
>JBLNDA010000017.1:0-10761 GCA_050261175.1 Clostridia bacterium | reverse complement strand
CGAAGATCTTTCCCTCGCCCTTCGCTCCTTGCTGTTCCAGGGTCAGGTAGTAACAGCCAAGAACCAAGTCCTGCCCGGGAGTGGCGATGGGCTTGCCGTGCGCGGGCGAGAGGATGTTATTCACCGAGAGCATGAGCAGCCTCGCCTCGGCCTGAGCCTCCGCGGAGAGCGGCACATGCACGGCCATCTGGTCGCCGTCGAAGTCCGCGTTGTACGCCGCGCACACCAGCGGATGGATCTTTATGGCCTTGCCCTCAACGAGCACAGGCTCGAACGCCTGGATGCCCAGGCGGTGCAGGGTCGGCGCACGGTTGAGAAGCACCGGGTGGTCCTTGATGACCTCTTCGAGCACGTCCCATACCTCATCGCGGACCCTCTCCACCATTCGCTTGGCGCTCTTGATGTTGTGGGCGTAACCCCGGTCCACGAGCTTCTTCATCACGAAAGGCTTGAAGAGCTCCAGTGCCATCTCCTTGGGAAGGCCGCACTGGTGAAGCTTTAGCTCGGGCCCGACAACGATGACAGAGCGGCCTGAGTAATCGACGCGTTTGCCGAGGAGGTTCTGGCGGAAGCGCCCCTGTTTCCCCTTCAGCATGTCCGAAAGCGACTTGAGAGGACGGCTGCCCGGGCCCGTGACCGGCCGTCCGCGCCTGCCGTTGTCGATGAGCGCGTCCACCGCCTCTTGGAGCATGCGCTTCTCGTTCCTCACGATGATGTCGGGCGCCTTCAGCTCCAGAAGCCTCTTCAGCCGGTTGTTCCTGTTAATGACCCTTCTGTAGAGGTCATTGAGGTCCGAGGTGGCGAACCTCCCGCCGTCCAGCTGCACCATCGGACGGAGATCGGGAGGGATCACCGGGATGACGTCGAGGATCATCCTCTCCGGACGGTTTCCGGACTTGCGGAAAGCCTCCACGACCTCCAAACGCCTTGTGGCGCGCAGCCTTTTCTGGCCCGTGGAGTCGCGGATTTCGGCGCGCAGTTCCTCCGCGAGCTCGTCGAGGTCGATTTCCTCGAGGAGTCTCTTTATGGCCTCCGCGCCCATGCCGGCCTCGAACAGGTTGCCGAACCTCTCGCGGTGCTCCCGGTACTCCGCTTCGGAGAGCAGTTGCTTCTTCGTGAGCGGGGTGTCTCCCGGGTCGATCACGATGTAGGACGCGAAGTACACGACCTTCTCGAGAGCGCGCGGGGACATGTCGAGCAAGAGCCCCATCCGACTGGGAATGCCTTTGAAGTACCAGATGTGCGTCACGGGTGCGGCGAGCTCGATGTGGCCGAGGCGCTCGCGCCGCACCTTGGAACGGGTCACCTCGACGCCGCACTTGTCGCAGACGATTCCCTTGTACCGGACCCTCTTGTATTTGCCGCAATGACATTCCCAGTCGCGGGTGGGCCCGAAGATCTTCTCGCAGAACAGCCCTTCGCGCTCGGGCTTGAGCGTGCGGTAGTTGATCGTCTCCGGCTTCTTCACCTCGCCGCTCGACCATTGCCTGATCTGCTCAGGGGACGCGAGGCCAATACGGATCTTGTCGAAGTTGTTAACGTCTAGCACCGGCCTCTCCTCCTCTCCCGCATCCTACGCGCGATCGTCGTCGTCATCGTCAACTTCACCCTCGTCCTCATCGCCGAAAACGCCCCTTAGCTCGTCATCCTCGTCTTCTTCGAAGTAGGCGTCGTCCTCTTCATCCGTACCGAGCTCTTCCTCGTCCACGGGTTCATCTTCTACTTCGACTTCACCGTCCTCCACGTCGCTCGCGAAGTCGTCTTCAAGCTGGCCGGACCTCGTCGAGCCACGCGCGATGCGCCTGCTCTCCATCACAGCGGCCTCTTCCGTTCCAGCGATCTCCTCGGTCGCCTGCCCTAGTGGCTCTTCATCCCCCTCATCCTCGTCCTGCCCACGCATCGGGCTCGGGTGAATCGCCATGGCAAGAGCGTCCTCGTTTTCTTCGGCCTCGACGTCAGCGTCGTCCGCCCCTTCCAGAAGGTCGGGCCCCGGCCGGCGCGTGCCGAACAGGCGTTCCTCGGGCAGGAGCTCGTCTGTCTCTCTGCCCTCGATGTCGATACCAAGGTCTCTCGCGGTGTCGACTATGTCGTCGTCCGACTCGCCTATCTCGATCTCGCGTTCATCCTCACTGAGCACCTTGACGTCCAACGCCAAGCTCTGCAGCTCTTTTATGAGAACCTTGAACGACTCCGGCACGCCGGGTTCAGGCACGTTCTCACCTTTCACTACGGCTTCATAAGTCTTCACGCGGCCCACCACGTCGTCGGACTTGACGGTGAGAAGCTCCTGAAGCGTGTAGGCCGCACCGTAAGCCTCGAGCGCCCACACCTCCATCTCTCCGAACCTCTGTCCGCCGAACTGGGCCTTTCCTCCCAGAGGCTGCTGCGTGACGAGAGAGTATGGCCCGGTGGAACGCGCGTGGATCTTGTCATCCACGAGGTGCAGCAGTTTCATCAGGTAAGCGTACCCCACTGTCACCGGGCTGTCGAAAGGTTCCCCCGTGCGACCGTCGTACAGAACGGTCTTGCCGTTGGCCGGAAGCCCCGCCTCCTTGAGAGCCGCGAGAATCTCATCTTCCGTAGCTCCGTCGAACACTGCGCTCGCCACCGGAGTGTCAGCGACTTTCGCCGCCCACCCCAGGTGTGTCTCTAGCACCTGGCCGAGGTTCATCCGCGACGGCACGCCCAGCGGATTCAAGACCACCTCGATCGGCGTTCCATCGGGCATGAACGGCATATCCTCCTCGGGCAGGATCCTTGCTATAACACCCTTGTTTCCGTGGCGTCCCGCCATCTTGTCGCCCTCGGAGACCTTGCGTTTCTGCGCTATATACACGCGGACCAGCCGGTTCACCCCAGGGCCAAGCTCGTCGCCGGCCTCACGGGAGAATACGTACACCGCCACGACCTTTCCGGACTCGCCATGAGGGACTCGCAGAGAAGTGTCCCTCACTTCGCGCGCCTTCTCACCAAAGATCGCACGGAGCAAGCGCTCCTCCGCGGTGAGCTCCGTCTCGCCCTTGGGCGTCACCTTTCCGACGAGGATGTCACCGGGACGCACGTACGCGCCCACGCGGATGATTCCACGTTCGTCGAGGTCCTTGAGGGCTTCCTCGCCCACATTGGGAATATCCCTTGTGATCTCCTCGGAGCCCAGCTTGGTGTCGCGCGCCTCGCACTCGTACTCCTCTATGTGGATGGACGTGAAGGTGTCTTCCTTCACGAGCTTCTCGCTGATGAGAATGGCGTCCTCGTAGTTGTACCCCTCCCAAGGCAGGAACGCCACTAGCACGTTCCGCCCGAGAGCCATCTCTCCGTTGTCAGTGGAGGGGCCGTCGGCGATTACGTCCCCGCTCTCGACCCGGTCCCCTTTCTTGACGACGGGCTTCTGGTTTATGCATGTTCCCTGGTTCGATCTCATGAACTTCAGAAGCCTGTACGTATCGATCGTGCCGGCGTCGGTCTCGACGAGGATCTCGTCCGAGGACACACGCACCACCCGGCCCGGGTTCCGGGCAAGGACCGCTGCGCCGGAATCGATGGCAGCCTTGTACTCCATGCCCGTGCCGACGAGGGGCGCCTCCGTTCGCACGAGCGGCACCGCCTGCCGCTGCATGTTCGAGCCCATGAGCGCGCGGCCCGCGTCGTCGTTCTCGAGGAATGGGATGAGCGCCGTCGCGATACTCACGATTTGCTTCGGCGAGACGTCCATGAAGTCGACCTGATCGCCGGGCACCTCAACGATCTGGTCCTTGTAGCGCGCGGCCACCTTCGGATTGGCGAACGACCCATCCTCGCCGATGGGCTCGTTCGCTTGGGCTATGACGTACTTGTCCTCTTCGTCGGCGGTAAGGTAAAGGATCTCCTCCGTGACCTTGCCGTCGACGACCTTCCGGTATGGCGTCTCGATGAATCCGTACTCGTTTATCCGGGCGTACGTGCACAACGCCCCAATGAGCCCGATGTTCGGGCCTTCAGGCGTCTCCACAGGGCACATGCGCCCGTAGTGCGAGTGGTGCACGTCCCTGACTTCGAACCCGGCCCGCTCGCGGCTGAGCCCTCCGGGACCGAGCGCCGACAGGCGCCTCTTGTGCGTCAGCTCCGCAAGAGGGTTGGTCTGGTCCATGAACTGCGACAGCTGACTCGACCCGAAGAACTCCTTTATGGCCGCCACCACGGGCCTGATGTTGATGAGCGTCTGGGGGGTCACCACATCCACGTCCTGGATGGTCATCCGCTCTCTCACGACGCGTTCCATGCGGGAGAGCCCTATCCTGAACTGATTCTGCAATAGCTCTCCCACAGACTTCAGCCGGCGGTTGCCCAGGTGGTCTATGTCGTCGACGCTTCCCACGCCGCGGATGAGACCGAGCTGGTAGCTGACCACAGCCACTATGTCTTCGCGTGTGATGGTTTTCAGGTCAGGCGACGGAGTGCCGTTGTCCAGCACTTTCACGGGTTTCCCATCGGCATCGGCCACCACGGCCCCGAGGACAGTCCCGCGGTTGCCATCGGCGACCTGCTGGATGCCTATCGCGGCCCTCCGGTCGACCTTCTGCCCGGCGTCAATGACCACCTCACCGGTGGCCGGATCGATGAACGGTTCGAGTAACGTGCAGCCCACAAGCCTTTCGCTGAGAGAAAGCTTCTTGTTGAGCTTGTAGCGCCCCACCGGGGCGAGGTCATACCGCCTGGGGTCGAAGAAGAGCGTCTCGAAGAGCGAGCGCGCGCTCTCCTCCGTCGGCGGCTCGCCGGGGCGCAGGCGCTTGTAAATCTCTATGAGGCCATCGGCCTCGGATTCCGTGTTGTCTCGATCGAGGGTGTTACGTATGGCCTCGCTGTCACCCAAAAGATCAATGATCTGGGCTTCGGTTCCATATCCGAGAGCGCGCACGAGAACCGTGACAGGAAGCTTTCGGGTGCGGTCGACACGCACCCAGATGCACTCCTGGGAATCCATCTCTAGCTCCAGCCAAGCACCTCTGTTCGGGATGACGCTGGCAGAGTACAGGGCCTTGCCGTTGGGGTCAATGGTGCGGCCGTAGTACACTCCCGGCGAGCGGACCAGCTGGCTCACGATGACCCGTTCTGCACCGTTGATGATGAACGTGCCCTTGTCGGTCATGAGCGGGAACTCACCCATGAATACCTCTTGTTCCTTGACCTCGCCGGTTTCCTTGTTGATAAGACGAACGCGCACCTTGAGAGGAGCCGAGTAGGTTACATCCCTCTGCTTGCACTCCTCCACCGAGAATTTCGGTTCTCCGAGCGAATAGTCCACGAACTCGAGGATGAGGTTGCCGGTGAAGTCCTGGATGGGTGATATGTCCCGGAACGTCTCTAGCAGGCCTTCGGAGAGAAACCAGTCGTAGGACCGTTGTTGGATCTCGATGAGGTTGGGCACATCGAGCACTTCATCTATCTTGGAGAAACTGAGCCGCTGCCGCCTGCCGACCTGTGTCATAACAGCCATCCTGTCACGCTCCTATCTCCCACCGAATATGAGCGGATGACAACACTATAAGAAGCAGGTCACCAAGAGTTCCCTGCCGTCAGCTGTTGAGAAATTCACTTTGGGTGAAGGAAAAGAAGGGTCTCGTGTAGTATTACTGAGTCAGATGAATAGTATGCGTCTGAGTCAGGTTGCCGCATTCTTTTATGCTAGCAGACGATCCGGCCCCTGTCAAGCGCAATCGGGGCGTCCGTGTGTCTTCACGGGCGCCCCTTGTCCGTGTACATCGGATCTCCTTACTTTATCTCCACCGTCGCCCCTGCCTCTTCGAGTTTCGCCTTTATTGCCTCAGCCTCTTCTTTCTTGATGCCTTCCTTGACGGGCTTCGGCGCACCCTCGACGAGATCCTTGGCCTCCTTGAGACCAAGGCCCGTCAGCTCGCGGACGACCTTCAGCACGGGGATCTTCTTGTCGCCGGCGGTCACGAGGATGACGTCGAACTCGGTCTTCTCTTCGACCTCGGCCGCGGGAGCCGCCGCGACGGCGGGACCGGCCGCGACAGCCACGGGCGCGGCTGCGCTCACCCCGAACTTCTCTTCGATTGCCTTGACGAGCTCCGCGAGCTCGAGCACTGTCATATTGGCAATTGCCTCGATGATCTCTTCTTTCGTCATTCTGTGTCTCTCCTCTTCTTGTGGTTTTCGCTATTCCTGTGCATCACCCATCAGCACGCGCCGCGCTGAGTCCTACTGTGGGAAACGCGTCAGGCTCGGGCGGCCGGGACGCCGAGATACCACCATCTCACGCCGGGGCCCCTTGCTGCTCTTCCTTCTGACGTCTGACAGCGTCGACAGCGTAGGCGAAGTTCCGGATAGTACCTGCAAGAGCGCGAGCAAGGCCCGATATGGGCGCAGCCATGGTCGCCGCCACGCGGCCCAGCATGACTTCGCGGGATGGCAACTCAGCAAGGCTCCGCACATCGTCCGGCCCGATGACCCTACCTTGCAGCGCGCCGCCCTTGATCTCCATTTCCTTGTGTTCCCTGACGAACTCCGAGATGATCTTGGCAGGCGCCACCGGGTCGCCTGGGGCGAACGCAATGGCGGTCGGACCTTCTAAGTACCGTTCCAGGTCCCCCAGACCCACCTGTTTCGACGCAATGCGGGTCAACGTGTTCTTCACGACTTTGAGTTCGATCCCCGCTTCACCAAGCTTCCTTCGGAGCTCCGTGATAGCGGCCACGTTGAGCCCACGGTAGTCGGTGAGCACTACGGCCTGGGACTTCGACAGCTTCTCCCTGATTTCCTGTACTGCGGCCTCTTTCTCCGGCTTCGGCAATTTCCACTGGCACCTCCTTTCACGACATCTTCTGCACCATCACACGCCCATCTAGATGGATCGAGAGAGGCCCCCACAAGACATGCGGGGGCCTCTTGACAAGCACACGTGAATCACCGGCACGGCGGACCGCGGCGGCCCGCAACCGCGAACAACCGCGCAACCGTGCAATTCCTCTACGCCTGTCCCCCGACCTCGGCGGGCGAGCACTCGCGCCGGGCATTGCGGTCCTGGATGGCTCATTGAGTTCGAACCAGTCGGAAGGAAGTGCCCCGACGTGCCTCGAACACCCGCTGTCTTGGGCCATGGAAAGCGCATTTGCGCGTATTCAGTTGTCGGCTGTATGCGCTCCCCGCCGGTTGCCGGCTCCGGCTCCCAGCCGTCAGCTCTCAGCCACCGGGGGTGGAAGAACGCGATTTCTTACTGCTCCGCCGAGATCGTCATGGCCTGCACAGGGCTTACCTTGACCCCAGGCCCCATGGTCGTTGACAGGACCACGCTCTTGACATACGTGCCGCGCGCCGACGCCGGCTTCGCCTTGGCGAGCGCGTCCATAAGGGCCCCCAGGTTTCCGAGGAGCCTCGGCGCCTCGAACGAAGCCTTGCCTATGGGCACGTGCACGATGCCAGCCTTGTCAGCCCTGTACTCTACCTTACCAGCCTTGATGTCATGAATCGCCTTGGCCACCTCGAACGTGACCGTGCCCGTCTTGGGGTTGGGCATGAGCCCCCTCGGGCCGAGGATGCGCCCGAGCTTGCCGACGGTCCCCATCATGTCAGGGGTAGCGACCGCCATGTCGAAATCCATCCAGCCGCCCTGGATTCTCTCGGCGAGGTCCTCGGCACCGACGTAGTCAGCGCCTGCGGCCTCGGCCTCCTTCGCCTTCTCGCCCTTGGCGAAGACCGCCACCCTCACGGCTTTGCCGGTGCCGAACGGGAGCACGACCGCCCCCCTCACCTGTTGGTCGGACCTTTTCGGGTCTATTCCAAGCCGCACCGCGGCCTCCACAGTTTCGTCGAATTTCGCGGTCGCCGTCTTCTTGACGATCTCAACGGCGTCAGAAGGCGAGTAAAGCTCCTGTTTGTTGTATTGCTTCAAGCCCTCCTGGTATCTCTTGCCGCGATCTGCCATAATCTAAACCTCCTTGTGGTGCAGACGGATTGCTCCTCCCACGAAAATCGCGTGTTCCGAGCCCGCTCAGACCCGCATGGCATGCGGTCGTCCCGCGCCGCATGGTATGCGGTCGTCCCTCGGGTCATGCCCCGCGGTTCACTGGGCCTCCACATCCACGCCCATGCTCCTGGCTGTGCCAGCAATCATCCGCTCCGCCGCCTCGATAGTCGTTGCATTGAGATCCTTCATCTTGAGCTCGGCTATCTCACGCAACTGGGCACGGGTGAGTCTGGCCACTTTGTCCCTGTTGGGCTTGCCCGATCCCTTCTCGATGCCGGCGGCTTTCCTTATGAGGAACGAGGCCGGCGGCGTCTTGAGCACGTACGTGAAAGACCTGTCCTCGTACACCGTTATCTCCACGGGGATGATCGTCCCGGCCTGCGCGGCGGTCTTCTCGTTGAACGACCGCACGAACTCCATGATGTTCACGCTGTGCTGCGCAAGGGCCGGCCCCACCGGCGGCGCCGCGGTGGCCTTCCCCGCCGGTATCTGCAACTTCACAATCGCCGCTATCTTCTTCTTGGCCATGAAATACGTCCCTCCTGAGCTCTTCGGACCCCGTAACCACGCCCACCCGTCAACCATGAACCGCGTTGCGCCGGTCGGAGATTCACCCGCGTTCACCTGGAGCAAGCACCACGATGACCTCTCTCGCTTCCTCCACGGTCTTGATCCGCCGTTCGAGGCCGGTCTTGACCTTGCTACCTTGCTTTCGCAGCCTCGGAGCCGGGGGCGACCGGCGCCCCATCCTACAACTTCTCGATTTGGCTGAAATCCAGTTCCACCGGAGTATCCCGCCCGAACATGGAGACGAGCACTCGCGCTTTCCCTTTGTCTGGCTGGATCTCCTCGATGATCCCGGAGAAATGCTGGAACGGACCGGAGATCACCCGGACGCCCTCCCCGACTGAGAAGTCGATCTTGGGGCGAGCTTCCTCGACCCCGATGCGCCTGAGGATGTCGTGCATCTCCGTTTCTTGGAGAGGGACCGGTCTGGAACCCGAGCCGACAAACCCGGTCACACCCGGGGTGTTCCGGACGACGTACCAGGAATCGTCTTCCATCACCATTTCAACCAGCACGTACCCCGGGAAGATCTTCTTCTTGACGATCTTCTTCTTGCCGTCCTTGAACTCGTACTCCTCTTCGGTAGGGACAAGCACCCGGAAGATCTTGTCCTCTTTCTCCATGGTCTTGACCCGCCGTTCGAGGTTGGCTTTCACCTTGTTCTCGTAACCCGAGTACGTGTGGATGACGTACCACTTCTTGTTCGGGTTCTCAGGCTCCGGAGACTTCTCACCCGATTCCGCAGACGGCTCGCCGGGCTCCTCGACAGGGTCGCCGGCCGCCCGCTCCCCCTGCGGCGGGCTTTCCGGGCCTTCCTCTATTACGGAGGCTGCGAGTTCATCTTCAGCAGACCGGGTTATTCCTCTTTCCTCCACCTCACGAGGGGCCGCGTCGCTTCGAGACCGCAGCCCTCCACCCCCTACTGAAGTTTTGCCCCATGTCACCGCACGAAGAGCTGCAAGCCCTGAGAGAACACGAAATCGATGAGCCCGATGAATGCGCTCGCCACGACGACCACTGTGATCACGACTACGGTCGATGACACGAGCTCCTTCCGATCCGGCCAGGAGACCTTCTTCATTTCCGCCCGGACCTCTCGAAGGAACTTGCCGGTGCGGCCAAGCCTGTCTTTGATCTGCATAACGGCTCCCTTCCTCGTCTCTTCGTCGCCTGCCGGCTCAAACGCTGGCCTTCACGACAACCCGCCAAGCGCTCAACGCGCCGCGCGCGCCATATGACCGTGCAGCCCGTCGCCCGCCTGGCGACGGCATGCACCACGTACTCGCGTCTTCACACCCGTCCCCGGAGCCCGGACGCCCTTGCCCCGAAAAACCCCGGGACACATGGGTTGAGACAGAGACGTCGCCGCTTACCGAGTCTCCTTGTGGACAGTATGGGTCCGGCAAAACTTGCAGTACTTCTTCAGCTCGATCCGGTCGGGGTCGTTCCGCTTGTTCTTCTCAGTGCGGTAGTTCCGCTGCTTGCATTTCGTGCATTCAAGAGTGATGCCCTCGCGCACTTCTTCACACCCCCTGGCACGTCACTCCTAGAATCTAGCATACCGCGGCAGGCATGTCAATAACGGACTGCCACGCCGCCGCGCCCTGGCGGAAACCGAAAAGCCGGCCACGTGGGCGATCAGGCGGAGCTGCCGGAGCCGCGACTCGTCGCAGAGACCGCCGCGAAACGCTCACACGCTCCGGAAGACGGCAATCGCTGAAGCCCACCGGGGCGGACGCACGAACGTCCATCGCCCGGTACCGCCCCGCCGGTACAAGAAAACAGCGCCACAATTGAAGGCGCCTCAACCGGCTACACAACTGGAGCCCACGGCCGGAATCGAACCGGCGACCCCATCCTTACCATGGATGTGCTCTGCCTGCTGAGCTACATGGGCTCCTAAAGATGATCTGGAGCGGGAAACGGGATTCGAACCCGCGACATTCAGCTTGGAAGGCTGACGCTCTAGCCAACTGAGCTATTCCCGCTCACCACAAAACACCTGGTGGAGAGGGGTGGATTCGAACCACCGAAGGCTGAGCCAACAGATTTACAGTCTGCCCCCTTTGACCAACTCGGGAACCTCTCCACTAAGACTGCCTCATCAATTCCTGCATGTCGCTGCCCGCTTGCCCTGCCAGCACGCCCGCGCCGGCGCCGGTCTCAAAACCGCAACAACCACGCGCGTCGCAACCGTCCGCACCGCCTCGTGGCGGCCCGTACGGACCCGG
>JBLNDA010000016.1:0-3374 GCA_050261175.1 Clostridia bacterium | reverse complement strand
GGGCTTTCGTTTTTCCAGGTACTTAGCCTGTACGTTTGCCTGTACAGCGCACCCTCTCGCTCGCCCAAACCCCCAAATAGCTGGAGCCGACGGGCGGATTCGAACCCCCAACCTGCTGATTACAAATCAGCTGCTCTACCGTTGAGCTACGTCGGCACCGTCTCACTAACATGTTCGAAGAAGCCTACTCGAGATTGTACCGTCCCGGCGCGCCCCTGTCAAGTGCTCGCTGCCATTATATGGCACACAGGCTGTCCGCGTGCCGTCTGCCACCGCCAAGCCCGAGAGCTGATGGTCCATCACGGCGCGGTGTGGCGCTCGGCAGCCCCGCTACCGCCAAGCCCAAGGGCTGATGGCTGGGCAGCCTAGCCGCAGAACGGCCGGAAGCCCACCCTCTCGACTTCCAGGCGGAGGCTCAGATCGTCTCGTTCCGCTTTTCTATGTACCGCTCGAGTTTGCGCTTCACTCGCTGGAGCGCGTTGTCTATCGACTTCACGTGCCTACGCAGCTCTCCCGCGATCTCCTGGTAGGACTTGCCGTCGAGGTAGGCCGAAAGCACCTTCCATTCGAGGTCGCTCAGGAACTCGCCCATTTTCGACTCGATGTCCACAAACTCCTCCTTGCTTATCACGAGCTCCTCAGGGTCAGTGACCTTCGTGCCTGAGAGCACGTCGAGGAGAGTGCGGTCGGACTCCTCGTCATATATGGGCTTGTTGAGCGATACGTACGAATTCAGGGGGATGTGCTTTTGCCTGGTGGCGGTCTTTATCGCCGTGATGATCTGCCTGGTGATGCAAAGTTCCGCAAAGGCGCGGAACGAAGCCAGCTTGTCACTGCGAAAATCGCGTATGGCCTTGAAGAGACCTATCATGCCTTCCTGGACGATGTCTTCGCGGTCAGCGCCGATGAGAAAATACGAGCGCGCTTTGGCACGGACGAAGTTCTTGTACTTGTTGATAAGGTACTCCTCGGCGGATCTTTCCCCGCATCTCGCGCTCTCGACAATTTCCTCGTCGAGCATGTCATCATACGCAGAAGATGGTTGGCGCTGCGGCTCGGCACTCACTTGCATCGCCCCCTGGCGTGATGTCGCTCGACCTACGAAGAAATTATACACTTGTGTTCTTGGACAAGTCAAGAAACCGCCGCCGAGCGCGGCCTCAGGACTCACTTGTCCGCAGCGGCGCGCTGACATGCCCAGTTCCGACACGAACCACCCTGTCTCGCGGCCTGTACACGTCGCGCGAGATTGCCTCCCTTTTCACCACCCTTCCGCCGGTCATCAGCAGTCGTTCGGTGACGACTTCGCACCCTGCGGCGCCCTCGTCCTCCACAACTCGAGCGCCTTCGGCCAGACCGCCATCAGGGATCTCACGAACGCCCGGCGCGATGGTCTCAAGATGCGACGTGACCACCGTCACCTCCTGATTCTCCGAGCGGTCGCCGAAGATGCTCACCGTGAGCGCAGACCCCGCCACCTCCGCCAGTATTAGGATAGGCGCACCCCCAACATTGCGGAACTTGAGGTCCTGCAGGCCATAGTACACCGTGGCATCACGCCCCGGCGGAACGTACCCTGTCAGCCTGGAGTGATTCTGCCTGGCGGTTATGCGCATGTTCGCGAGAAGCGCGGCGTTGTAGAGCGTTGACGAAACCTGGCACACGCCTCCGCCGATCCCCGGTCTGAGTTCGTCATCCACAATCTCGGGGGCTTCCCGGAACCCAAACTCGCTTGTCCTCGGTCCCACGACCTCGTTGAACGAGAACTCCTCGCCCGGCCGCACGATCACCCCAGATATCCGGCCCGCTGCCAGCCGGATGTTGTGCGCACGGTTTGCCATGGCGGGATCAAAACTCGTCGAGTAAGAGGCGACAAGCTCCCTGATCCCCAGATCTTTCAAATCCCGCAGGGTCGTGATAGGCCGTACCCGGCGTGACACGAGAAGCACCGCGGGACGATCCGCGAGATCGAGGGCCTCGCGCACCCTGCGCGCAGATTCCGCCACGTCCAGCCTCCGCCCTTCCCGTTCGGGCACCTCCCGTCCGGTCCGCACTTCAAACGTGGCGTTCCGCGCCTCGATATTGATCTCACCCGCCAGCGCCAGAACCCCCTCAAACAGCCGAGCCTCGTCCACGTGAGTGACCGCGCTCACCCGGCACCCAGTGGTTGCCGCCCTCAGAAGCTCCCACACCCTGCTGGAAGCGCTTCCTGTCCTTCCTACTCCCATGACACGCCTGGTTAGGTCCGCAGGATCGCTCTCAGCACCCAAGTCTTCCAGGCTGCGCTCCCACTGTTGGTCCCCATGGATGAAGACCACGGGTCTTCCGTTCACAATCCGCGCCACCCGTCCCGCGATGTCCGCGGCTTCGGCCCGCGCTGCGCCGCCCACTTCTATGCCGCCAAGCTCGACTCCCGGAGCGACGCGCCCCCCTGCCCCGGACAAGAACGCGCCTGCCCCGGCAGCAATTCCGACAATGAGGCAGGCGCCAATCACACAAACTCTCATGACAATCGTGACCACACGCGGTCTCACCGCAAGGCTACTCCCCTCTCGCCGCCTCCCTCTGGCGCAACACCTCGAACATGATCACCGCAGCTGCGACCGACGCGTTCAACGAGGACACCCGGCCCAGAGTCGGGACTCTCACAAGGATATCGCACTTCCCCGCCAGTAGGCGCGATATCCCGCTCCCCTCTGATCCGATGACCAAGGCGATCGGGCCTGTGAAGTCGACTTCATAGATGGTGCGTTCAGCGCCCGCATCAGCTCCGAAAACCCAGAAGCCGTGCTCCTTCAGCCTCTCCACCTCGCGGGGGAGGTTCGCTACCCTGGCGCACGGAACGTACTCCACCGCTCCCGCCGAAGCCCGCGCCACCGCGCTCGTGAGCCCGCATGCCCTGCGCTTTGGGACGATCACTCCGGTCGCCCCGACGGCGTCGCACGTTCTCATGATCGCCCCAAGGTTCCGGGGATCCTCGATGCCGTCGAGCACCACGATGAGCCCGCGCTCCCCGGCTCGGTTCAGGAGGTCGCCCACCTCATAGTACCTTGCGGCCGCTCCGATGGCCGCCACGCCCTGGTGACGCTGCCCGGCCGCGAACGCGTCCAGCTTGCCGCGGTCCACTTCCACAACGGGGACGCCCGCCTTGCGCGCGTCCACTTCCACAACGGGGACGCCCGCCTTGCGCGCGAGGGACTTCAGGGTCGCTGCAAACCCAGGCTCGACGCCTTTCGCGATCATGATTTTCGTGAGAGGCCGGCCGGACCGAAGCGCCTCGATGATGGGATTGCGGCCCACGAGCGCGGGCGCCTCCTGCGCCCTTCCGTCCCCCGCTCCGCCGCGTTTCCGTTCGGCCGTCGGCCTCGAAGGCC
>JBLNDA010000015.1:0-2998 GCA_050261175.1 Clostridia bacterium | reverse complement strand
AAGAAGTGCTCGCTTTCCCCACAGTGGGGACCCTCTTAGACTACGCATTCACTCCACGCGAGAGGGCCGCGACGATTGCTGGCGCGTCAGCGGAGGTATCCCGCGCGGTCGCGACAGCCCTCGAGCGCCTGCGGCGTAAACTCGCCGCTCAGGAGGCCGAGATCGCTGAAGCTGAGAAAGCGGACGAACTCCGGCGGGCGGGCGAGCTCATCGCGGCCAACGCCCCCAGCATCGAGCGCGGGCGGTCCACGGCGCAGGTGGTGGACTACTTTGACCCGGAACTCCGCAAGGTGGAGGTAGCGCTCGATCCTCGGCTCTCAGCGCATGAGAACGCCCAGGAGTACTTCAAGAGGTACTCCCGTGCGAAAAGGCGCCTCGCCGCGGCGCGGGAGCACGCGGAGTCCACCCGCGTTGAGCTTGAGTACTTGGAACAGGTAGCGACCACCATCGAGCAGGCGGAGACGCTCGAAGCTATAGAAGAGATACGGCGGGAACTCGTGGACCAGGGGTACCTCGCCCCGCCCAGGCGCGAACGACCCACGACCCCGAAGGGCCGGGCAGCCTCCGGGCCTCTCTCTTTCTCCGTGGACGATCACGAAGTGCTGGTCGGGCGGAACAACACGGAGAACGACGTCCTCACTTTGAAAGTGGCGCGTCCCGACGACATCTGGCTGCACGCCCGGGGGATCCCCGGCGCGCACGTGGTGATCAGAGTCGGACCTAAGGGCCCGCACGGGGTTCCCGGCGAGGTTCTGCTCCGCGCGGCGGAGATCGCGGCGTATTACAGCAAGGCGCGGGCCGCGTCCAAAGCCGCGGTCGACTATACCCTGAGAAAGCACGTGAAGAAGCCGCGAGGGGCGCGGCCCGGGATGGTCGTATACGATCACGAGAAGACGATCATGGCGGCCCCCAGACCTCCGCTGGCGGTCACCTGAGGGCCGCGGATTCCACCGTAGCCCGGGGCGTGTCGTGGCTGCGCCGCGTCATCCCGCGGAGGCCTGGGCGGCTGCCTCCCGCTCGAGATCGAGCATGCGCGCGAGCAGGTGCTCACAAAGATGGTCTACGGAGGCGAAGTCCATGCTCCGCACGTAGTAGGCCTGCATGCGGTCGTGAACCAACTTCGCCTTGCGAAGGAACTCCGTGGCCCTCTCGAGCGCCTGGTGGAAACGGTCCCTCGCGCCCGAAATGACCTCTCGGTACCTGGCAACCACCGCCTCGTCCAGAGCCGCTTTCATCTCCACGGTCCTGTCGAGTTCCTTGGACGCGTCAATGACGTGCGGCCAGGCGCTGCTTATCACTGCCACCCCCAGGGAGGGGATGGCCACGTGATCGACCTTGGACGGGTCGAGAGGACAGTGGTAGAACTCCACGTCGAGGCCGCGCTCTATCGCAGCGTCGCCCACCTTGCGTACGAGAGTAGACTTGCCGGTCCCTGGCTCGCCCTTGAGAATGTACCTGCGCGGGAGTCTGTCCACGATCGTGTGCAGGTGGTGCACGGGGCCGTCCGGCGAGAGCGCGCTTGCGAAAAGGCGCCTCGCCCGGCCGGGGGCGGGGGACACAGGCATATCCCCGAACACGTCGCGCTTCACTTCCTCCGCCATGCAGTTGGCGCAGCCGAAGTCGAGCGCTTCAGTATAGCACGCCTCCCAGTCGTCGTGGATGATTTTCGCCTCTTTGAGGTAACGGAAGGCGCGCTGGAAATGGCGGGAGACCTCGGTGTTCGCCTCCATTATCTCCCGCTTGCACGCGCGCAGCGCCTTCTCGTCCCAGAATTCACCGAGGTTTATGATTTCGTCCACAGCGCCGGGGTTCTTGGGGTCCACGATGTGGGGGGCTGTGCCGTCGATGAGGGCGAGGCTGAGATCCTGCACTGCCACGCCGTCGAGGGAGTCGTTGTCAGAAGAACAACAAAGAAACTCCACGTCGTAGCCCATTTCGACGAACCTCTGGCCGATCTTCCTCATGAGCGTGGACTTCCCCACCCCCGGGCCGCCCTTTACGATCACGACCTTGTTGGCATCGGGGCCGATGACGTAATCGTAGAATGAGAAGAACCCGTCAGGCGTGTTCGCTCCGGGGAATACTTTCTTGACCCATCCTCTGCCATGGGATTTCATGCTATCCCTCCTTTGTGCGCCTGTCTTCGAGGACGTGTCCGGCCGTACCGGAGCCGGGACGCCGCCGCGGCAGGGCACAATCTACAGGCAGGACACAATCTACACCATGATATTGAGGCGCGACGAGCAAGGTGCCTGGGCACCAAGGCCGCCACGTGCAACCGCAGCGGTGAGGGGACGAAAACGGGTTGCCGGGCATCCAAGAGGACGCTCCGGCAACCCACGAGCCACGAAGACACGAGATGTCGCAAGATGTCAGCCCACGAGAAGGCGGCGGCGCGCTGCGGGTCAGATCCCGACGCGCCGGAATATGTCGTCGACGTGGGCGAGGTGCTTCGAGAGATCGAAGCAAGCCTCCAGATCGACAGGCTTCAACACCGCGGTGATCTCGGGATCACCGAATACGAGTTCCCTGAAGTTAAGCCCTTCGTCCCAGGCTCTGGCGGCGTTCCGCTGCACGAGGGCGTACGCGTGCTCTCGGCTCAGGCCGCGCCCTACGAGGGCGAGCATCACCGCTTCGGAGAACACGAGGCCGTCTGTCATCTCGAGGTTGGCCTTCATCCTGTCCTTTCTCACCACGAGGCCCCCCATGACCTCGCCGAACTTCCGGAGCATGTAGTCCATGAGGATGGTCGCGTCGGGAAGCACCACCCTCTCGACAGAGGAGTTGCTGATGTCGCGCTCGTGCCACAGGGGCGTGTTCTCCATGGCGGCGACGGCGTATCCCCTCATCACCCTCGCAAGACCGGTGATCCGCTCCGAGACGATGGGGTTGCGCTTGTGAGGCATGGCGGAGGAGCCTTTCTGGCCCGGCCTGAACGGTTCTTGTACCTCGAACACCTCGGTGCGCTGGAGGCTCCGTATCTCGGTAGCGAACTTCT
>JBLNDA010000014.1:0-12277 GCA_050261175.1 Clostridia bacterium | reverse complement strand
CGGTGCAACCGACCCCGGTGCGTAGGTGCATCCCGCACCGTTACTGGGTTCTGCGTTCGCCCAGGCATCGGTGATCACCTCCTCCATGTCAAAATCGATCTTCTGCACGAAAACCCCGGGGATTTTAACATGCCGCTTCAGACCCGCTTCCCGTTGTCCCACAAGGGTTTCGGACCACTTTTCCACGTGCTGCCATGAGCATCCGGACGGTCATTTTGCGCAAAACGAGGGGGATTTGAGAGACACATTCTGCCAACTGTTAGCCACCTCGCCGTATTTATTCTATTCAGTGTACGGTTCTCCTGCAGGCTCTCGCTCGAGGCCGGTTTCCCGTCACTTTCTCGTGTGGCGACCCCGACTTCCTGGAGGAAAGCCCGGGGGTTTCAGTATTCCCACCCTGAGACCTGGGTCTCGGGCCCCACCAGACTCCGCGCGAATCCTCAACCCCGCGGCCACTGCCTATGTGCAGTGTTTCTTGAACGGGCATGTCGGATAGCAATCCTTGGCGATGCCGGGATCGATCTCCTCGTATGTCATGCGCGCCTTCTGGTCGCGCTCCTCAATGAACCACTGCCGAAGCTCATCGTCGATAATGTGGATATCCTTTGAGATGGTGATGCGGTCGCCGTTGAAGCTGAGGTAAACAATACAGCCGAGGTTAACTGGGTACTCATAGAGCGACTCCATTACCAGAGCGTAGCCCGTGGTTCCGAGCCGGTGGAACTTGCGCGGTTCGCCATACTTGAGGTCCATGATCATCGGCTCCGGAAGAACGAACGCGTCCACGCTCAGCATCTGGCTAAGGCCCAGAAACGACCCGTCGAGCCGCTGCTCTACCATGACTGGGATTGCCGTACTGACAAGAGAGTCCTCCCTGATGTGCGGTTGCTTCGCCACGGCCTCCTGGATCCGCGTAGCAAGCCGCGCAGTCTCGAACTCATGTATAGCGTTGACGCGCCTGACAAGCTCGACATAGTCCTCAGTTGAAAGGTCACATTTTCGTTTCTCGACGATGGCCTCCGCCGGCTCCTGTAGCCCCTTAAGTATGTCACACAAATGATCCACACTGTGCGTGTACACAAGGCGTTTCGCCCTGACAAGAATGTTCGCTAACGTCTCGTGGAACGCTGAGCCCATGATCATATCTTTGTTCGGCGTGCCACGTACACGTTGGACTCGCCGGAGGTAGACGTCGCGGCCAGTGGAACAATACTTACCTGCTACTTCGTAAACCGCCAGCGTAACCTCGTACACGGGCTCAAGCGGTGGCTGGTACCAGTTCCAGCCTCGGAGCTCCGGCGCCACTTCGATAGACCGCGATTTCGGGAGGATACCCTTAAGAAGCTTCTGGCGTTCCTCGTCACTCAGGAAGTACACCGGAAGCACCTCCTCTTTACTGGAGATCGTTGCAGAACCGGCGGAACTCACAATCGACGCATTTCCTTTTCTGCCCGGTCGGCCGAGGCACGTTCTCGCGCTGGATCATGTTTCTAATGGAATCGAGGGTCGCGCGAACGAAGTCGCGCATGTTCTGCGTAAACTCTACGGGATGGGCAGTCCTGTCCCCCGTCACATACACAAAACCCGCCCTGACGGGCTTACCCACAGTGTCTTCAACGAGCATCGCGTAGGCCATGAGTTGGTACTTGTGGTTCAACTCGGGTGGGCGACGAGTGTACTTGAACTCCACAGGGTAATAGGCGTTCCCCTTCACAAGCAACATATCGAGGACTCCCGAAAGCGCGAGCCTCTCAGAGCGCAGGTGGACGTGGAATCTCCGCTCAGCGTCATCTGTAAGGCCGTACGCGCGGAAGGTCCGTCGCTTCTCGAGTCGGTCGAGCTCGATATGTTCCTCCTTTCCGTACTCCATCTTGCGGGTGACCCTTTTCTCAATGGGCATCAAGTACGTGAAGTACACGACCCTCGGACAGTAAGCGAACTGTTTCACATCGGTCACACGTAGTTCAAGTAAGGCGGGCCTTTCGAGCTCAGCCAGCATGGGACGTAGTCGCCTCCCCGCTATTCTCCCTCTGGTGCCTCGTTCTCGCTTGAGTGGCGCCTGACCTTTCTGTCTTCTCCCTCGTCTGTGTGGCCTCATCCCTCTTCTCTTTGCGCCTTCGCCGTTTCTTGGACTTATCGTCGTCGTCCTTCTTCTCGTCTTCCTTTCGGACTTCGATGATGACCCGCAGGCCCAAGTCCTTCTCGCACACCGGGAAGAGCTGTATGTTACCGGCGCGCCTGCCGAGCACCTTCTTAAGCCTGGCCTCAAGCTCCTCACGGCGGTTGTGGTTGATGTCCCCGAGAAACGCGCTCCACTGGATCCTGTCGAGACCGTAGTCCATGCACGCCTCGGCGATCTTGTTCCGGATCTTGGTGCTCGGGATATCATAGATGACCAAAGTGTGCAGGGCCGGTCCCCCTCCTCCCCGGCGCGTCGCGCAAAGCGTCCCTGTTCGGGCACAGGCACGAACGCCAGTTGCCACGCAAATATCCATGATCTACTCCGAAGTCGAGACAACGGCCGCATACAAGTTCACATCGAAACACGTGTGCAGCGCTCCCAGACACCGAACAGGAACCTACCGCTAGGTCTCATACCAGCACATCAACTTACCAGCGACCGATAAACGGCTTATAATCCGTCTCACCCCTCAGGAAACTCGCGACCTGCCGAGCCTGAAGCTGAATGATGGTCCTGAGCTTGTGCTGCTTACCGTGATAGGTCTCGCGCGATTCGAGCCGCTCCTGGATGCTGTCGATGAGTTTGCGCCTGGTTTGGTCGGTCAACATACCATCCTGCAGCTTGATGGCGGTTCCCTTGCTCACAAGGCTTACGACCGTGCGGTCAACGACGCGTTGGCGGAACTCCTCGACCAGGTCAAGGCACAGACTGGGTTTGCCAGGGCGGTCGGTGTGGATGAACCCGGCAAATGGCTCAAGACCCGCGAGCACGACGGCACCCCATACGGTCGAGTAAAGGATGCCGTACCCGTAGTTCAGGAGGGAATTGAAGGGATCACTCGCTCCACGGTGCTCGCGGGTCTCGAATTCCACCTTGCCGACCAGAAGCTTCCGTATACCTTCCCAGTAGACCACACCGGCTCTGCCCTCGATGGACAAGAGCTGTTCTCTGACATCGTCCACACAGTTGCCGTCGACGGTCGCAAGCTCACCCGCAATCTCAAGTATCTTGCTCTCCATCCCGGCCACCGCGTCGAAGGTGGCAGGGTCTTCGGCCTTCCGGTATCGCGCAAAGTAGTGAAGCAGCCCCTGCTGATTCCGCAGCTTGCCTTCTATGAAGGCGCAGGCCAGTTTAAGCCCGCGCTTCTCATGGTAGGCGAGGAGCTGTTCGCGACGAGTGATCACGGTTCCGGACAGGCACGGCGAAGTGAGCTTTGCGTAAGGCTTCCCGGAGAACGTCAGGAAATCGATCTGGATGCCGTGCTCCATGCATTCCTGGATGACATCGGTGGAGATGGAGAGTCCTGGGCCAGTGATTATGATCGATTGGACGTCGTGGAACGGGATCTGCTGGACGACGTCCTTGCCCTGCTTAATCACGAGCCTCTCGCTCTTTTTACCGACAAAGGCGCCGAACTCGGAGACGATGATCTGGCCTTGTTCGGCTGTCATCGGGTCGTGCACCCCCTCGAACGGCTCCATTCCGAGGCCCGGATCGCCGCTGATATCTGATTCGTCATTCTTCCCATAAGCCATGTGGAAGGGGCGTCATGGCCAGGTAGAACTCCGGCAGCACCAGGTCCCCGAAAGCTGCTCCGCCGGAGGAGAATGCCCAAAACGATACGGAATCACGGGTTTCCCCCCGCAGCAGGATGTACCGCGCAGTCACAGCGAACACGCTGAAGCTGGAAAACCTCTGTGTATCCGACACAGGAAACTGGAGGTAAGGGACTTGGCACCTTCCTGTCAAGCGCTGACCCTCCACCACGTTTCCGGTCGTGACAACCTGAAACATCGTGCGTTTCTTGCCGATGAGAAAGACTTGATCGTGCATGAACGCTTCGAGCTCTGTCCGGCGGGGAGAAAAGGCCCACGTGAATAATCGGTGACCCGGGAGCACGCTCTCAATGGTCCCATAAGTAGGCACGAAATACGGCCGCTGGTTTCCTCCAGTACTCGGGTAATCTTCGTCTACGACGTTGAAGTCGTGCCTGTCCACCAATCGGCGTTCTTTAGACAGCACTCGGAAGCTGTCGTCTACAAACAAGCCGGGAGTAAACCACACAGGCTTGCGATTCACGTCATAGTCGCAGCTGAAGTAGTTCTCGCCTAGTCCCTTGGCTGCGTCAGCGCCAAGATCTACGTATCTATCCGGACGTTTCCAGGTAACCCCCCGTGTTAGCCCGGCATGCAGCGCCTCGCTTGTCACGAAAACATGCGTATGGTACTGCGAACCGAAGTCAGAACTCACGTGGGTAAAACGCCCGCAGTTGCGCAGTAACAATGGTCGGGCATAAAGCATCGGAAATCACCTCATCTGGCACCACGTTTCCGCGCTCTCCCGTCTCCTGATGGAACGTTCAGCGCAGCGATGTATGCTTTGAACTCTTCATTCAACCTATCGCGTAGCTCGTCGAGACCGCTTCCCGACAAAATTACTGGTTCATCAACCGCAGCTTCGAACCTCAGTCTGCCTTCCAGACCTCCCGACCCACCCTCCTCAAGCCAGACAAGCATATCAAGCACAGAAAAGAGTGGGTACCCTGTCGATACGGCGACAAAGTGCGTAGTGAACTTCCCATGGTTTGCCGAGTACTTGCCGTAGCCATGCTGGTCGGCAAGCCTGACAGCAGCTAGATACCCGACCACGTCCAACAATGTCGGGCTCTCGATAAGGGTGATGAATGGGAAACGCGTGCCCGCTTTGACGTACTCGTACCGATGGAAGGATGCCTCTCCGCGTTCGATGGCAAGGTCCTCCCCGACCGTATTACCAATAGCCATCTGTTCCGGCGACTCGTCGCTCTGAATGCAGTCGGCCGCATCCTCCACGGAGAATGTGTCGAAGTACCGTATCCGGGAGAACGTGGCCCCCTTGCCTGCCTCAAGAGCCCCAAAAAGCGAACAGTTCCAGCACGCGATACAGAGGTCGTCTGGAATGGTGCATTCCTTGCCGAACTTGTCGGCAAAGAACTCACGCCAGTTGCGCCCGCTCTCAGCTTCGGTCATCTGGCGGAATAGGCTCATATGCGCGCGTCGCTCAATCCCCTTTAGCTTCCGTCCTATGAACTCCGCACGTCTCTTACCCAACAGGTCGACCTTGTCCACATAGGTCTCATTGGAGTACCCGGCGTGAGACACCGGAAGGAACCGACTTGCAGCCGTCTTCACACCGACGATAGTCACAACCTGCCGCGTGTAAACCGGCCGCGCAATCTTGGTTCTTGTCTTTCCTTTGGTGATCTCTCGCGGTACCAGGGTGCCGAGATCGGCTAACTGCTCGACAAGTCTGCTCACCGTCGCATTGCTCATTCGTCTTCCTCCTCCCGATTCTCATACAACTCAGCTTGCTGTTCATCCTCCGCTTCCGGCTCCGCTGGAACAAGCTTCTCGGTACCAGAGAGAACCTTACAGTAATAATGAGCGCCGGCCATCAAGCTTTGCTTCGCGTCGTCAACAACTGTTTCCCACTCGTCCTCGTAAGCAGTCTTCAGCTTCGAGATGGGCGAGTCTGTCGACTGTACAAGATCGGTGTCGAGCAAAGCCTCTAGGTCCGCCTGGGCATTCCGTTTCGTTTCAAGGTCCTGAGCGTTAACAAGCCGCTTGAATGTGTCGAGAACTGACTGCTCGCCCCTGTGCTTCAAGCAGTATGCGTTTGCAAGCACACGACGCGGATAAAGATACTGAAACAGCCTCGCGTACAAACTCGTCGACAGATGTTGAAGATTTGCTCTTTTGGCGAATGTTTCACTGTGGGCCAGCATCCATTGCCTTAGCTCCTGGACATCAGGATAATAATCATTCTTGCCCAAGGCTTCGCGAAGGATCCGGCTTTCCCACTCCTTAAACCCGGCATCTACGTTATTGTACCTCTGGATGCTTCCAAAGAGTAAACGAGGGTACTTTTCGAATTCATTCGGTTTAGCCAATAGCGTACGAGGGAGTAGACCCAGGTTATCCAGCACTCGGAATAACCTCGGGCAAAACGCGTCGATCACCTCAAGGTCAACTTTCACCGCCACCACGCTTCACCTCCTGGATTCTCCGGAGTCTGTTGATAAACGCCGCATAGTCTGTCCAATCGTATGTACCCCAGTCTTGCCTGTAGCCCCCAGGCAACCTCCTGTAAGGTCCTTTCGTCTGGCTGGGTACCAGACTGCCTCGCATCACCTCCGCAAACGTGGCTAGTGGCGCCTCCAGGAGTCTCTCTGCGAGAACCACTTTCCTAACAAAACCCTTCCCTCCTCGCCGAGGGACAAGCTTCCAAGCGATCTGGGTGACGACTTCATACTCGTTTTGAACCTTCGCAACGGCAATTGGTTCGTTGCGAACATAGAACGTATCCTGTCGGAAGGCATCAGTCGAGAGTACCGGGAGAGACTGGTAGTAGAACGGCCCGTCGCAACCGCATAGCTCTCGCAGAAGCGACAGAAGAGCGGTCACCATAATGCGGCTACTTGAGAAACGGCGCTGCGCAAAATCGTGTTCTCCCGCGTTTCGTGAAGGCCGGACCTGTGGTAGCACAAATAGAATCATTCGATAGCCGCTTATGCCCAGACCCAAGACGTGTCTTTCAACTCTGTTTTCGGAAACGTCCAGGTTAGCCAGAGTATCGAGGGCGTGGTTTTCAGCGGGGACAACTGATCCGCCCATCTCCTTTACCCATGGGTATTTCGTGGCTATGCCTTTCTCCGCGTTTTGGAGGTCTTCATCCACTGCCTTGAGCTCATCAGCTTTAGCGGTAATCTCCTCGGCCAACTTCAAACTCTTGGCGGAGTCGTGTTCGTGGCTAGCCTTTTCGTTTAGCTCCAGGAGCTGCTTTCGGGTCTCTCGTCGGATCCTATCCAAATCGTCGTGACGTCTGACTAAGTCCCAAAGGTCGTCAATCTGGTCAGCCAGGCGCCGTATTTCGTCATCGGTGTGCTTACCATAGTGGAAGATGAGATTGTAAGTCTTCGGCACTTGTGGAAGCTTGCCGGCCACCGATACCATCTGTGTACCGAGCAGCTTCTGGCCGAGATACGAATACAGTGCGCACCTTGGACACACTTTCTCTGCCTGATGCCGGACACTTTGGTTATGGAACCTGAAGGAACCGAGACCTGTTGTTACGTAGCGATCTTCAACGACAGCCTCCACCCTGTTGCACAGGCGGCAAGGTACCCGCATCCGATTGAGGCTCCGCTGGAAGAGGTAGTATCCGAGCTGCACTTCTCCAAGGAGGCAGTTGACATACTCTGATGGCTCGAGAGAGATGAACTTCCCGTCCTTGCGAAGAAACGGTACCAGCCATTTAGCCGAGCCAGCATCAATGCTGGCAGCGAAGCCATTGATCAGACCCAACAACAATTGCCTCAAGTGCTTTGCGCTGTACGTCTGTTTGTCGATACTCTCCTTGATGGCAGGTTTGGCAACTTCGTTGATATTAAAGGCCCGTTTGACATCGTCCGCTTTCAACAGGTTGTCATACTCACCGTCAGTAGCGAGGTGTTCAACGAAGTTCGGGAAGCTCTGTGCGTCCCCGCTCCCACCACTCGTCCGTCCGTAAAAGAAGGCTATTGCCGCAAGCACTGTTCTAAGGGAACCGGGGAACCGATCCTCCGTCAGTAGCATCCGTAACTGCTCGCGAACCGCCTTCTCAAGAGCAGGAGCAAGAGACTCTGGCACAGCGTATACCGGAAACGGCTCAAACTCGCTCTTGCGAAACGTGAACATACGCGCAAGATCCCCGTAGATACCACGCGTTTCGTTTGCGCCACCAAAGAAGAGATCCGGCAAGCTGCGTTCGATCACGCAACGGAGCGCATTTGCAAGAGCCTCAACATTGCTTGCGGTACGTACCAGAAAGTAGTAGTTCTCTACATCGTTTGCGACAAGGCCGGCTTGGCCTAGCTCCAAATCGTCGAGTACCCGGAGGAATGCCTTGCTCAAGAATGCGTTGAAGAGTATACTTCCGAGAAATACCTCTTCGCGCTGGATCACGCTTGAGAAGAGTCGAATGAGAAGGAGCCGTTCACCGGCAGGCACAGGCTTCTCCCAGTAGATCGCCATGCCCGTAACACGCTGCGCTACTTCCTCCGGCGAGACAAGATCTCCGACCCCAAGTTCGCTAATAGCGCTTCCTGCTTGTTCCAAAACAACATCCACTCCGCTGTTCATCATGCTAACCCTCCCGCCAGTAAAATGAGCAGGTCATGCAGGCCGCTGGTGCGCGGGTCGTACTTCTGAATGCTGCCCTCAACCACGTCATCTATTCGTTCCCTGAGTAACACGTCTATGAGTTCCCGAAAGGAGCCGGTTCTGTTGATGATCTCCTCAGCATCGTTGATTTGCTGTTCGTGGCAAAACGACGCAAGGAGATCCGATACCATAACGAGACCCCCCGCCGGGTGGTAATCGAACAAGAGGTCCGCAAGGGTGATCCGGCTTACCTCGCCGTAATTGAACAGCGTCCACTCGCGGCGGATTCGGCGAAGCACGTCACTGCCCCGCTGTTCAAACGAGAGGTAGAACAGGCCATGGTGCGTCACTGCAAATGCGAGCACGTCATTGAAATCGAGTTGGGCTGAAAAGCGGTACCCCAGGCCGGAATGAAGGTGTTCCTTCACTTCTTCTTCTGCGCCAATGATGAAAGAGTCAAAATCAAGCGTGCTCGCTTCGTGTTTGACGCGTTTCGGTGGCAGCTCTGTCCCCATCCGAGCAGCTTCCAGCATGGCAGAAAAAGCGGGATCGAGCTTCCCCGCATCGTGAACGAACGTTGCAAAGAGCACAAGGTCCCGCTTCTCGACCGGGAACCAGTCTGGGACGAAATGATGGTCAGTCAGCACCCGGTGCGCAATCCTGGCGCAAGCCAGTGAATGCTCATACAGTGTTTGGCCCCCGTGTGACGACTTGCCCAGGGCACCCTTAAACCTTTCGACCAACATGGCTCACCAGCTCCTGGTACGCAGCAAAACACGCACCAGTCGTATTCTCCAAGATGACCATGCCCTTTAGCCTGCTTGGTCCCGCACTGTACTTGAGCTGGTCCCAGTCGTAGTGGAGCTCTTCCCATCCTGCGACCCCTGCGTCTTCTAGTAAACGGCGAGTCTCCTCGATATTGGTCCACTCAAATAGAAAGAGGTATGTCTGGCTGGGAATGAACAGCGGATTCTGATCGGTGTCGCGGACCGGTTCAATGTGTGGTACGTCCCGCTCGACTCGAGACAGGTAAACATCGCCGTAAAGCAGCATGAAGTTTCCCGGGTGCATTCTGTTCCAGCCGCCGACCTGCGTGAAGTACACGGCCATTTTCTGCAAGTAATCGCAGCCGATGGCGGGTCCAGAGAACACGCAGAAATCGGGTCCGTCCCATATGAATAGGTATTGGCTTGCCTTGAGCGTTTCCGCTACGTCGACGAGCACATCAAACAACGCAGGCTTGAAAATCAGCGAGGTGAACCAGGTTTTCGCCCGTGCAACCAGGAACGGCGAATCGGAAGGCATCAGAGCGTCATCGTCTACGTAACGAAGCAGATAGAATGGGTCCTTGCTTACCCCATCGCGGAGCGCAATTTGAGGCATCGTGCTCCGCAGGCCGAAGCCGAGCTCAACGTTGGCCAGGCGTAGCTTCTCCGCAATTGGCTTTGCCTTTGACACCGAAGTCTCCTCGTTGAGCCTGCATCCGATCCTGCCTACCTGTTCATTGACGAGATAGTGAGCGGCATCAAGGAGCCTTGAACTCGTCGCGTAGTTCCGCTGCGGAAAGACCCCCATCATCTTCGAAGCAAAGTCTTCTCTGCTCAATCTCGCGCCGTCGAGGTAACTGAGCGTGGCATAGGCATCACCATCGACGAGGGCGACCACTGTGCCGTTGTCTCCACGCCTGCCAACTCGCCCGAACCGCTGTAAGAACGAACTCCCTTCACATTGTTCCGTGATGAGCACATCTGCATGAAAGTCGACGCCCACCTCGACCGCCGACGTGGATATGAGCACCGCACGCTCCAGATCGCTGAACACATCTATAAGACCCGTGCGCGCTTGCTTTGCCATGCTGCCCGAGTAGACGATAACTGGCACGTCCGCGTCCTTCCATACACCAATGTGACGGCATTCTACATCAAGCTCGCCACATTCCAGACCCTGCGCCACGGCGCGGCGTATCACTTCCGCCCCTTCTGCCCCAAGCACCTTGTCGAGCCAGCGTAAGTATACCGGGCGATGGCTCATACCTCGCACAGGCACCTGGGCTGCGTCGGCTTTCGTCTCGAGTACCAGCCGTCTCACCGTAAGGAACGCCAGATTCTCCGCTAGCCCGATGGACACAAGAGCATCGACAAGTTCTCCAAAACCGCGCGCCTGGCAGCGGATGGAATCGTGCTGAGCGCTGCTGATCTTGTCAATGGTCTCGGCGAGCCATCGATCTATGACAGCCCGCTGCTCAGCCACATCCTTCGCAACCTCCAGGTCATCACGCACGGCGCCGATTATGCAACAGGGCAGTGCCCGGTTGTTGAGCGCAGACTCCCAGGTTTCGCCAGGGCGCTGGGTGCGCTCCCAAAGCGCTCTCTTGACGCGCCAACACTGCCTGTCCAGTATCTCAGAAGTACGTGCAATGAAATCCTGAAGCGCAACATCAACACATGTTCCATCGGGGAGGTCCGCGAGAACTACATCCTCTTGTCTGAAGAGCCGCTGGCTTAGTTCACTCACGAGTTGACTATCGGTACCGACCTTCTCTAGCCACGCGATCAGAGCGCCGAGGGGTACCTTGCCGAACCTTAGCCGGTGTTGCACTGGTAATGAAGCAGTGTCCTCGACCTTGTACTTTTCAAACAGCTGGTGCGCCATACGGGCGGAATTGCATACGACGAGTATTTTCCTTCTGCCTTCGGCGAGCATCTCATTGACTGCACACGCCAGATCATCTGCGCGCTCGCGCCTGCCGCTCACCCGGAATTGCACCTGTACGTCACCGCACTTCGACTTCCCCACCACCGTACGGGCGTTGTTGAGACGCTCAAGGCCCTCTGTGGGAGTCGCTGTTAGTATATGTAGCTTTGGAGATCTGCCTAAGTTGCGTCCCAAGAATCTTATGCGTTCCCAGAGACACTCGAAGTTCCTCAGCATCAGGCCGTTGAAAAGGTGCGCCTCATCTAGCACGAACTCATCTACCTGGCAGAGTCCATAGATCAGCAGCCCGCTGTACTTGACGCTTCTGCGGAAGAACCAGTAAAGCTCATCAGGCGTAGCCAGGATGACGGGTTTCGTAAGCGCCGATACTAGCTGCGAGCGCGTCATCCCACCGTGTAGTTCGCCTACCTCCAATGCCGACAACTTCGCAAGCTCATCGATCACCCGTCGCTGGTCCTCGAGCAACGCAACCGTAGGATACATGAAGAGCACACGCCGGATGACACCCTTTGCGAGCTTGGCCAACAAAGGCACGGCAACGGCAAGCGTTTTCCCCGAAGCCGTCCCGGCAATGAGATAGACATTTTCCCCTCCCTCAATTAGTTCAAACGCAGTGGCTTGGTGCTCAAAGGGGTATACGACTTGTCCGTACTCCTTGGCAGCGCACCTTTGAAACAGCGAAAGAGACCCTGGCGGAGCGCAGTCGCCGGCTTGCGGTGCTGTATTCGTGACGCACAGACTCAAACGCATCTGGAATCTCTCCTCTTGTCCTTCCCGCCCATCATATCGCTGGACCGCGACATCCGCAGGCCCCGTGACGCACAGCATCATCCGAGTTCAGTTTCAGCCTGGCCATCGTGTACCAACTGCGAGCTGAGCGCCGTACTGCAAGTGAAGCGACCAAGCCCAAAGGTACACCCCTTCCCCACGTGGACATATTCGCCCAAGACCAGCCACGGCAGGAAAAATCCAGCGAGGCGGGCGTGGCTGAATTCGTAAGTCGCCGCGCCCACAAGCCCTCCCAACTTCATCCGGCTGTCCTGGCGGCTCGAGTATCTCTCCCAGTCCACCCACGTCGTATTGTGGGCGGCAAGGCGGACCGTTTCGGCCTCTGAGATGAACCCGCGAAAGTCCATGTCAAGCCGCGTCCCGTGGTGGAAATAGAGGAGCGACGAGGTTCGCCGGAGCAAGCTACGGGCCA
>JBLNDA010000013.1:0-3370 GCA_050261175.1 Clostridia bacterium | reverse complement strand
GCCCGATCTCCTCGACGACGCGATCGAAAGAGCCGCACGCCACGAAGCGCACTATCCTCCCGCCCGCCGCGGTCCTGTCCAGCACATCGCCTACCAGGCGCCCGTCGAACGAGAGCCTGGTACCTGGCATGGCCTTTCTCCCGGGCTTCACGAGCACCTCCCAGATCTCCGCCGCGCTCTCCCCGTCCCCTTCAGGTCCACGCCCGGCCCCGCCCTCGCCCTCGCCTTCGCCCGGAGCGTCCACCCTGGACAGGAGGAGGACCTCGACCCTCCCGCCCGTGTCTTCGCGCTTGCCGATAAGCCGCGCTTTCATGACACGGGTATCGTTGAGGACCAGCGCATCGCCACTCCTGAGGTAGTCGACGATGTCACGGAAGGATCTGTGTTCTATCTCGCCATCCCTCGGCACGACCATCAGGCGCGACTCGTCTCGACGCTCTAAAGGCTCCTGAGCCACGAGTTCCGGCGGCAGGTCGAAGTCGAAGTCCGCCACCTTCACTCTTCGCGCGCGCCTCCTCCCGGCGTGCGGGACATGTCTCGCCCCGTGAACGCCCCAGGCAGGAGGTCCGCCACCGCGAGCACCTTGACGTCCCCTTTGAGGTTCGCCATGACAACCTTGATGTCAGTGCCGAACTCGGCCAGGACCTGCCTGCACATGCCGCACGGTGCGCACGGGGCTTCGGTATCTCCGACGACCGCTATCGCAGAGAACTCCCGTTCACCTTCGGACACGGCTTTCGCGACAGCGCAGCGCTCAGCGCAGATGCCCGCGGGATAAGAAGCGTTCTCGACGTTGCAACCTGTGTACACCCGCCCGCTCCGTCCGAGGAGCGCGGCCCCGACTTGAAAACGCGAGTAAGGAGCATAAGCTTGTTCCCTTGCCCCCTTCGCAAGTTCGATCAGCTGTGCGTGGTTCATTCCGACCCCCCCGGCACGGTCAATGTCTCACGTACGCCGTCAGAGTGACCGTCCTCTCTTCCTCCACTTCGAGCTTCTTCCCGTCGCGGGCAAACCTCGTGCCGACCTCCGATAGCGCGTGGCTCAGCGTGTGAGGATCGCCGACAGCCTTGATGACCACGGGGTTCACGGGAATCGGCTGCTGGTTCACGAGGATGACCGGACCCGCGCATCTCACCGAGGACTGCGCTATTATGCGCTGGCCGCCCACCTCGGCTCCTTCCGCCCCCGAATGAAACAGCAGGTTGAGAATCTCCTTGATGTCCCTCTCATGGACGATCTCGCGGCTCCGGTAGCCATCCTGCGCGTCGTAGGCGCGCACGACCACCCCTGGCCCCACGAGCTCGGCCGCGCCGGCGGTCTCCTTCAGCCTGGCGAGCCCCTCCCGCAGCGCCCTGACTTCCTCCTGCAGCCTCTCGATGTCCTGGGACCTCTGCCTTTCCTGTTCGACCCTAGACCATGAGGCGAAGCCTGCGCGCGCGAAGCTGAAGGCCTCTTCGGCGTCCCTGGCATCCACGTGAAGCGCCCTTGCAACCTCGGCGGGACTTGCGGCAAGCCCTATGGCGGCCTCGAGCCGCGCGAGCGCGTCCTTGACGTACGGTACGTCCTCCACACCGGCATTCTCCGCGACCGAGCGCAAGTGCGACGCCACGCTGTACCCGCCGCGCCGCACCATCTCGAGTTCATCCATCTCTCCAGGAAAGCGGAAGAGCGACATCCTGCGGGCCAAGACCACGCTGTCGAGGGCCAGGAGAATGGCGGCACACGTGAGAAGGGGCCGCAGCGTGCCCCACAGGTTCTTGCCCTTGTCCCGTCTCTCAGACCTTGGGTTACCCCGGAGCGTCAACGGCTACTGGCCCTCCTTCTGGAAAGCGCTCAGCACAAGATTATCCTGTCTCTCGACTTCCACGCGTATGCCCCAGGGTTTGAGGCTGTTCCTGATGAGCTCCAGGCTGCTCGCGAGGAGCTCGGGGGACCCCACCGCCCGGATGACGACGGGGTTCACGGCGATGGGCTGCTGGTTCACGAGGAGCAAAGGGCCCGCGCTCCTTATGGACGAGGTCGCCACGAGCCTCTGCCCCCCCACCTCCACGCCTGACGCGCCTGCGGCGAACATCTCGTTCACCATATCCCTGATGTCCTTCTCCTGGACCACGTCTTCCCTCGAGTACCCGCCTGGAGCGTCGTACACCTTCACGACGATGCCCTGTCCCTCTAGAGGGCTGTACCCTGCAGAGCGCCTCAGGGTCTCGAGCGCGGAGCGAAGGTTGTCCGCCTCGGCTTGGAGGAGCCTGAGAGCGTCCTGCGTGGTCCTGGGGGCGATCAGGGACGCCTTGCCACCCGAGACCTCCACTTCCACAGGCCCGGAGAGGCCCGCGAGGGCTGGCTCGGCCCGAAGCCTGGCCGTTGTCTCGGGGGAGAGGGCGAGGTCCTTTCCTTCCACCGTCACCTGGCCGTCTTGGCCCCTCGACACCGTGACCACCGTCCTCCCGGTGACCGTCCTCACGGCGGGGTCCTGGCCTATGATCCACAGGACGAGTTCCCTTCGCTGGTTCTCCTGCTCGCGGATTATGACGTCCTGCACCGCCCGGCCGTACGTCGTGATGGCCGACGCGATCTCTTCGCGGCTCACAGCTTGTTCTATCTCGAACTTGAACTTCGCGAGAGCGTCCCTCACGGCCGAGTTCCTTGCGAGCCCTGAATCCGCGCACGCCGACTCATAGTAGTCGGCCAGGGCTCTCGCTCCCCCGCGGACTATCTCCGTGTCACTGATTTCCCCGGGGAACCTCAGGAGATCGAGTGAACGAGCCAGCATCGCCACGTTTGCAGCCATGAGTAGAACAAGGACCACTATCAGCGTCCTCGTTCCGGTGCCAGAAGGCTCCCGCACGCCAGAACCCTCCTCGTCCCGACTCGACCCCATTATAGCAGAAAAGCGCCGGCGCATCCACAAAAGCCCAGAACGAAGCGAACAAGGACTTGACGCGGCGGCGGCGTATAGTACGGCCTGGGTGTAGGTGCCCAGGACCGCCAGGGCTCCCCGGCGAGAGCGAGCCCGACCGGACCTCGCGCGGGTGTGACGCGACTGGCTAAGTAGATCGCCACAAGTAATCGCCGGTTCCAGGGAGCGCACGCGACGAGCCGAGTTGCCGGTGTTGCACTCGGGGACGGCGCCCCAAGCGGGGCGCGCTTCGCCAAAACCCGGCCCGGCTGGCCGGTGGCCGGATTTCGACACCCCTCGTGCAATCGCCGGCAACCCAAACGGCGGCGCGTTTCCGCGCCGCTAGCCGACGCGGAGGGGATAGGCCCCGGTCCGGCGGAAGGAGGAACTCACCATGGCGTGCTCACAGTCGATAGCTGTCATCCTCGTACTCGCGACTCTCCTGGCCGCTCTGCAGGGGCAAGCGCGCGC
>JBLNDA010000012.1:0-69420 GCA_050261175.1 Clostridia bacterium | reverse complement strand
TAGCCTTTTTTGCTTCGATGTCAAAGATACACCCTCATCTCTTCCACTCTGGAGACGAGATCGTCCAGAGCGGGTTTCAACTCACTCAGCATGTCACTAAGCACTCCTTCCGCAGCATTTCTTGTACTTCTTCCCGCTTCCGCAAGGGCACGGATCGTTTCTCCCAACCTTCTTCACGCGTCGCTGCTCCACCCGCGGACGCTCCTCATCCTGCTGGCCGCCACCGCTCATGGTAATGTGGTATCGACGCGCCTTGGGCTGCTTCTCGCCGCTGTCTACGCCCACGCGGAACATCCACGCCACGATGTCCTCCTGGATGCTCGCCTTGAGCGCCTCGAACATCTGCCATCCCTCGATCTGGTATTCCTGCAGCGGGTTGTGCTGGCCATACGCCCGAAGCCCGATTCCCTCCCGCAGGTCATCCATGGCCTGCAGATGGTCCATCCACTTCGAGTCTATGATCCGGAGCATGACGAGCTTCTCGAGCGCCCTCATGCGCTCCGGCCCGATGAGAGCCTCCCGATCCTCATAGGCCTTGCGGACTGCTCCCACGATACGCTCCCCGAGCTCCGGGCGGCGCAGACCGGCCAGCTCCTCCCGCGTGACTAGCGACGACCCCGGCGCGAAGGTCTTGTTCACCCGGTCCGCAAGCCCGTCGAGGTCCCACTCCTCTTGGAACACCTTCTCGTTCGCGTAAGTGTCTAGGATCCCCTGCACGACCTGGGCTATCATCTGCATGATTCTGCCCCTGAGGTCCTCACCGCGCAAGATCATGCGCCTGTCGCGGTAAATGACCTCACGCTGCTTGTTCATGACGTCATCGTACTCAAGGACCTGTTTGCGGATGTCGAAGTTGCGTGCCTCCACGCGCTTCTGAGCAGTCTCGATCGCCTTCGAGAGCCGCGGATGCTCGATGGGCGTGTTCTCGTCCCACCCGAGCCTGTTCATGATGTTCGTGATGAACTCCCCGCCGAAAAGGCGCATGAGGTCGTCCTCGAGCGACACGTAGAACCGCGACGCCCCCGGATCACCCTGGCGCCCCGACCGCCCGCGAAGCTGGTTGTCGATACGTCTGCTCTCGTGGCGCTCGGTTCCGATGATGAAAAGCCCGCCGAGCTCGACCACTCTCTCGTGCTCCCCTGCGCACGCCTCTCTGGCCTCCTCGAGGTAACCGCGGAACTCCTCCCTGGCCTTGAGCACCTCAGGATCCTTCGTGGGGAACCTCTCCGCGGCCTCAGCCACCACCTCGCTGGGGTAACCATGGGCACGCACCTTCTGCCTGGCGATGTACTCCGGATTGCCGCCCAGCACGATGTCTGTTCCCCGTCCGGCCATGTTGGTGGCTATGGTGACCGTCCCCAGGCGGCCGGCCTGCGCAACGATCTCAGCTTCGCGCTCATGATGCTTCGCGTTCAACACCTGGTGCGGAATGCCGCGGCGCCTCAGCATTTCGCTGAGTCTCTCCGACTTTTCGATGGAGATCGTGCCCACCAAAACCGGCTGCCCCTTCTTGTGGAGCCTTTCGATCTCCTCGACAACGGCGTTGAACTTCGCCCGCTCTGTCTTGTAAACGACGTCGGGGTGGTCGACCCGGATCATCGGGAGGTGCGTCGGGACCACCACTACGTCAAGCCCGTATATCTTCCGGAACTCCTCCTCCTCCGTGGCCGCGGTGCCCGTCATGCCCGCAAGCTTCTCGTACATCCGGAAGTAGTTCTGGAAGGTGATGGTTGCGAGTGTCTGGCTCTCCCGCTCGACTTTCACGCCTTCCTTGGCCTCGATGGCCTGGTGCAGGCCTTCACTGTAGCGCCTGCCAAACATGAGGCGTCCGGTGAACTCATCCACGATAATGACCTGGCCGTCTTTGACCACGTAGTCCCTGTCCCGGCGCATCAGGGCGTGAGCGCGCAGAGCCTGGTTGAGATGGTGCGCGAGCTCCATGTTGGTGTCGTCGTACAAGTTGTCGATGCCGAGCATCTTTTCGACCCTGGCCACGCCTTCCTCGGTGAGCGCCACGGTACGGGCTTTCTCGTCCACCGTGTAGTCCGCATCGGGTTTCAGCCTCGGGACGAGCCGTGCGAACTGGTAGTACAGGTCCGTGGACTCCTCCGCCTGGCCTGAGATGATGAGCGGAGTCCTCGCCTCGTCTATGAGGATGCTGTCGACCTCGTCGACGATGGCGTAGTTCAGCTGACGCTGGACCATCTCGTCCTCGAAAGCGACCATGTTGTCGCGGAGGTAGTCGAACCCGAACTCGTTGTTCGTCCCGTACGTTATGTCAGCCGCGTACGCGGCCTTCCTTTGAGCGTAGTCCAGCCCGTGGACGATGACGCCCACCGTGAGCCCGAGGAACTTGTAAATCGTCCCCATCCACTCGGCGTCGCGGCGTGCCAGGTAATCGTTGACCGTCACGACGTGGACGCCCTTCCCGGGAAGGGCGTTGAGGTACGCCGGCAACGTGGCTGCCAGGGTCTTACCCTCGCCGGTCTTCATCTCCGCGATCCTGCCCTCATGGAGCACGATCCCACCTATGACCTGCTCATCGAAGTGGCGCTGCCCGAGCACTCTGACCGACGCCTCCCGCACGACGGCAAAAGCCTCAAGGAGGAGGTCGTCGAGGGACTCGCCGTTTGCGAGCCGCGACCGAAACTCCACCGTCTTCGCGGCCAATTCAGCGTCGGATAATTTCGAGATCTCCGGGCCGAGGGCCGTCACAGCCGCGGCCATGTCCCGCAACCTGCGAAGCTCTCGTTCATTGAAATCAAGTGCTTTCTTAAGGAAGCCGAGCACCGTTCTTCCCTTCTTTCAATCCGGCCCGCAAGCTCGTGGACGCACGATGCGCGTCAAGAAGGCGGGGCCTGCCCACAGGGTCCAGCGCCGCGTTCCGAAGCCCTACCCTGCGCGGGATCCTTGCGGGCTATCCTTCTTGCGCAAGCCCTCTCGGAGCCGCACCGCTGCCCGAGGCGGAAGCGCTTCTCAGGGCGGCGGATCCGCCGCCTTCTTTCGAACCCCGGCAGGGCACCCTACATCTGCTGGACGCCTTGCCATTGCAAGGCGCCTGCTGGAGGGCATACCCGCCCGCACAAGCTAACGCCAGAGGCTTCGCCGCTCTCGCAGCAAGGTCCCCTGAGCGCGAGATAATTATACCATTCGTACGCCGGTGCAGCAACCTCGCGCCAGGCCGGCGCCGGGCGCTCAGCAGCAGGCACAAGGCCTCACGGCAGGAGTTGGCTTGTCCGGTAACGCGCTTGATCCCACGGCGGAGGTGTTCCGGTGCGGCGTCAGCCGCGCTTGAGCGTGCCAGCCCTTCGGCCCAGCCTGACCCGCGGGCTTCTTCGGGCGAGCATCTCGTGTTGAATGAGGAGGAATACGCCGATGGCCATCACAATGTCGCCGATGCTGATGACCCGGTGAATCGGATAAGGCGATCCGATGGGAATGACGTCTCCGAGCGGCCACAATCGGGTGGTCGCGTCAATGAGTCTGTAGGTGAGGACGTTCCCTGACTCGATCGCGGCGACCTGCCGTGCCATGCCCACCGCGTTCAGCATATCGGCGGAGACAGGCATTCTCATGCCATTGGAAAGGATCACCACAAAGTTGAGGGCCACGCCCACTCCGATGAGCGGCATCCAGCGGATGTGGCGGTTCGCCCAGATTGCACAAAGGAGCAGAACGTAGCCAAGGAAGAATGCGTAAGGCGCCACGGGCCGCACGACCGGGGTGCCGCGGAACCCGAGGCCGACAACAGCGGTTTCAATGGCGAACGACGCCAGTATGCACTCGACTCTCTTGAGGGGCACGCCACCGAGACTCAAAAGCGTCCCTCCCCGGAGTTTGCCGACGACCATAGAAGCGACGGCCGTGTCAACCAGCATCGTCTATCACCTTCTGCTTCTTGAGGTGCTCGACGAACGCCCTGACGACCTCCGGGTCAAACTGCTTGCCGGACCCTGCTAGCAGGCGCCGCACGGCCTCCTCGGGAGGATATCCGCGCCGGTACGGTCTGTCCGAGGTCATGGCGTCGTAGGCGTCGGCCACCGCCAGGATTCGGGCGTGGAAAGGGATGTCCCGCTCAGTGAGGCCGTTCGGGTAGCCATGCCCGTCAAGACGCTCGTGGTGGCAGCGTATCGTTGCCGCCACATCTCTCAAGAAGCTGATTTCGGAGAGGATCCTCGCGCCCGTGACCGGATGTTGCTGGATTCTCTGGAACTCGTCAGTTCTGAGCTGGCCGGACTTGGAAAGGAGCTCGTCAGGGACTCCGATCTTGCCGATGTCATGCAGCAGCCCCGTGTACTCGACCTTCTCAACTTCGCTCTCGCCCATGCGCAGTTGGCGCGCAATGGCGGCGGAGTAAACCGCCACCCGATCTGAATGCCCGCGGGTGTACTTGTCTTTCGCCTCCAACGCCGCCGCCAGCCCGCGAACGGTGCCGGCGTACAGCTCTCTCATTTTCATATACTCCTGGAAGGAGTAGCGGGCGAGGAGAAGAGGGATGAAGAAGAGCGTCGTGCCAAGCATCCCTATGTGAGGGTAAGCCGCAGCGATGAGAAAGCCAAGAGGCGCAAGCGCCAGATAGTTCCGCAGGACAACCGAGATGTTTCCCGACCAAATTACCCGAAATGGGACTGCCTGAGAGAGAGAAATGGCCCCCGTCACAAGGGAGGCATTCACCGCAAAATACGCACTGGCGCTGGTCACTATCGGTACGAGATCCTCGGGCAAGTATGGTGCTCCTACGTGACCACCCGCCCACACGTACACAAGACCCGAGACTCCAACCGTCATAACCATTTGCCCGATGTTGAATACACTCTTCACGAGCCCCGGTTTTCGCCGGACGGAGTTCGCAGCACCATCCAACAACGCAACCCATGCAGCCGCCGGCCCGCACATCAGTATCGCCGCAAAGTTGGTGGCAAAACTCACGGACACGGCCCCGCCACGCGGTAAGGGGACCGGGAAAACCTCAGCAAAGACCGAAAGACAGCCAAAAAAGAGCAAGGCCCCCCGCCCGCTTTGATGCAGCAACGGTCCCGTGGATATGAGCATAAGACTTGCGCCGCACGCTACTGCGACCACGTACAGCTCTGTTGAGTGCCGAGCACCACGGCCTTTCCCGTGTTCATCCACTCTGCGTTCACCCCGCGCGTATCCTTTAGGAACCCCCGCCAGGGGCAGACCTCTATAGCGGCTTACCCCCCAAAATCAGACCGAAGCCCAGATGAGGGGTTTTACCACCAGAAGCTGCCGCCGCCCGCCAAAACCAACGCCACGAGTGCAAGGATCGCCTTCACGATGTTCTTCATTTGCCTTCCAGCCTCCATTCGCATTTGTGAAATGCCGGGCTAGACTGGCCCGGAGAACTCGGGTCGGGACCTGTTCTCCGCTCAAGGCGTTGTTTCAGGCCGCTTTGCCGCTCCTGGAGTTACTACGGTAACCCACGATAGCGGCCTGTTGGCGGTTCTCCGGCGGGGGGTTCCAAGGCCGATGACGATGTTCAGTTCTCGCCGCGGGTGCGCCGTCCTGAGAAGAAGCTCCTGGGGGCTACCCGGCGTCTTCCTCGTAGGACTCCTCCCCTCCATACGTGAGGGTCACGCACCTGTTTACGGCGTGAAGGAGAGCTCTTATCACCGCCTCCTCTTCGCTTCGTGTCACGTATGACGCGCCGGTGGAAGGCACATCACCCCACGGCGAGCCGATGGTGGCGAGCACCACAGCGGTCTTCCTTCCGGACAACCGGCACAGCTGTATGTCGTCTACCGAGAGGCCGACAAGCCCTCCAAATGCCTTGTCGAGGGCTTTGAGCGCCGCGGCAGCCGGCACTTTGAACCTGTTCTCCTCGTTCGGAAGGTCGTCTTCCTCACCGATGAAGGTCTTGGAGCCGCATGACAGCTCGACCATGGCATGTATCCGATCGGGGTACACGTTCATCCCCAGACGTTTCATGCCTATGCGCGGTTCGGGCCGCAGCTCTTCGTCGCTGCTCTCACGCTCGCTGCTATCGCGCCGCGGCCTCTCGACGCGTCCGGCGGCCGTGTCAGCCCGCGACACCACCCTGTACTTCTTCACCACGGGCCCCTCAGTGCCAGGCCTTGCCGGAACCGCGTCGCCTTCGGCGCCCGCAGCGCCGCTCTCGGCCGTCGATGGCGGACCCTCGTAGGCGCTATCGCCGTACCCAGCAGTCACGCCATGGCCAGCCATCACCGTCCCGGTCGCGGCTAACCCCACGGAAGGTCCTGGGAGGAGTCCTTTCCGCCTCGAAGACCTTGCCACGCCGCCGCGCCCCCTCGTTATGCTGATCGCCTCCGATGGCAGCCTGCGGCCGAGGTGCGCGGTACACGCCGACTCCACGTCTCGCACGATCCGCCGGGACTGGACTCCCTTCTCAACAAGTACATCGATGGCACTCACGCGGCCCTCAGGATCACAGCTGACGCTGACGGACGCGACCCCCGATATCTGGCTTATCGCCGCTTCGAGCGCGGCCGCCTGCCCTGGAACGCCTTCAGCACCGCGTTCGTGATGCGTCCCTTGTCGGGGTGCCATAGAATTGGCTCCCTTGCTTTCAACTTTATGCCAACGCCTAACCTATTCTACCTCGTAAAGGGGAATCCTGCCTAAGCCCTGGGGCCCGGCCACTTTTTTGTCGCAGGACAGCGGAGTCAACGAGCGCTCGCAGCCCGCCCGATACCAGGCAATGTCCTCCCAGGACCACGGGGATCCCGGCATCAAGGACACAGCTCGTGAACTCGCGCGCTACTTGGTTCCTGACCTCTCCGGGACGCAACAGGTCAGAGCTGAACCTATCCCTCGTAGGGAGTCTCAGGCCGAGGTGATGGAAAAGAACTCTCGAGTCGACGAAAGCCGCGGCTGCCACTCTCTCCAGCGCCTTGACCAGGGAGGCGAATCCCACTTGCTCGACCAGGCAGCCGATCAAGGATACGACCTGCCTGCGATGCTGTCTTCCGAGGGCCTTCATGCCACGCTCCTCTGAGAACACCCTCGTTCTGCACTTGAGATGCCGGTTGATGTACGACACGGCATCAGGGCTCACCCGGCCCATGATGGCGATCTCCGCGAGATGGGTGGCAAGGGCGTCAAGCGCCATGAGAAGGCGCCCGCGCGCGGGCTCGAGGTCAAGCGCGCCGATGGTCGACCGCACGTGAGCGCCCGCGGCTGGATGTAGGCCGAGTACGATCACGTCTGCGGGCGTATCCACGTCAAACGTCGTCCCCACCGTTTCATCCATGCGCGCGACTGGCAGCACGTTCGACAACACCATGGCCAGCGCGTTGTCAGATGGCGGCAAGTCAGCGGCAAGGCGTACAACCGCGTCCGCGGGCGTAAAGCCCACTATGTCGCTGGAGAAAACATTATTGGCGACGACGAGCGCTTCAGCGCCCGCAAGAGCCCTAGCCGCCTTCGAAACCTCGTCCGCTCCGAGTAGCGATCCCGAGGCACCGCCCATGTAGAGCACGGCCTCCAGACGGTGCCGGTTGACGACCCCGGCCAGCTGCTCCCCGAAATGAAACCGACCGCGCGCCGGCACCAGCTCGACTTCGATGTTGGTCCCCGTACGCGCGGCCCTGGAAGCAAGGTCTTCATACGTCGTATAGAGCAGGACGCTCGCGAGTTCTGGCAGGCACGCGAATTTCGCGAGGTTGTCCAGGACCACAGCCTTCCTCACGGCGACCACGAGTTCCTCAACCTCGCTCTGTGGCCTTCCGCCCTCGAACACGACCAACGTCACCGCGCCCACTGCATCACTCCCCGATGTCCCGCGCAACCCTCGAGCGCCGGCGCATCACGATCAGCTCCTGCGAAACCCGCCGAAGCCACGTGAGTCGGCCCCGCATGACCGGCGCTGAGACACGGACCCTAGAACTCGGGCTCTATCAGCCCGTAGTTCCCGTCCTTGCGCCGGTAGACCACGTTGACCTCCTCCGTCTCGGCGTTGGAGAACACGTAGAAGTCATGGCCGAGAAGCTCCATCTGCATTACCGCTTCCTGAACCGACATCGGTTTCACGGCGAATCGTTTCGTCCTGACGATGCGAGCCTCGTCCTCAGCCTCCTCGGCGATCTCGGGCCCTTCACGGACGAACGCCTCTTCCACGAGGTGCGTCCCGATCTGACGCAGGCGGCGGTTGATCCGAGTCTTGTACTTGCGTATCTGCCTCTCAATCTTGTCAACGGCCCCATCCACCGACGCGTACATGTCGCCTGTCTTCTCCTCGCCGCGCAGGAGCAGGCCGTTTATCTGCATCGTGACCTCCACGATGTGAAGCCCTTTCTCGATGCCCATGGTCACCTGGGCGTCCACCATATCGCCCTCGAAGAACCGCCGGATCTTGCCGACTTTCTTCTCGGCGTAATCCCGGAGAGCCTTTGTCACTTCTATGTTCTTGCCTTTGATGGTGATCTCCATCTCGACCAGCTCCTTTCCGGATCGTGAGCGCGAGGCTTCCGCGTATAATATTCCCTCTCGCCAGGGGAAATCCTGCTCTGTGGCCTGTCACGTCGCAGCCCGCGAGTTCGCGGCTGAATCCGGCCCAGCCTGGATCTCCCTCGACTCAGGCCGGTCCGGCCGCGTCCGGCGCACCCGTCCTTTGCCGAAGCAGTCGCAAAGACGGCCCAGCCAGGTCGGAGGCACCCGAACGGCCGGCACCCGGCCGTGCTCCTCCCCGTCGCACATAGACGCCCCCGTTGGCTGCCGCATCTTCCGCAGGATCACCCGGGCACGTGAAGCTTTCTCTCGGTGACCGTCACGAGCCGCGAAATGGTCAAGGTCATGACAAGGTACATGAGGGCTACCATCATCCATATCTCGAACGGCCGGAACGTGCGGCCGATGACTATCTGGCCCTTCCTCACCAGTTCCTCCATGGCTATCACCGATACCAGGGACGAGTCCTTGAGAAGCGCGATGAACTCGTTCCCGAGAGGGGGCACTATGCGTCTGAACGCCTGAGGCAGAATCACATACCTCATGGCTTGCACGTAGGTCATCCCGAGCGCCCTCGCGGCCTCCATCTGCCCCCGGTGGATGGACTGTATCCCCGCACGTACTATCTCGGCCACGTAGGCTCCGCTGTTTATGCTCATGGCAGAGACCGCGGCGACGTACGGAGGCACCGGGAACCCCAGCACTTGCGGGAGCCCCATGTAGATGATGAATATCTGCACGAGAAGAGGAGTGCCGCGGAGGAAGTCCACGTACACAGCGGCGAGGTATGAAACCAGCTTCGCCTTGGATATCCTGGCGATTCCAACGAAGGTTCCGATGATGATTCCAAGCGTGATGGAGATGGTTGTGAGACGTAACGTCATCCACGCCCCCAGCAGGAGAAAGGGAAACGATCTCTCGATCACGTCCCACCTGAACCCGGGCAGTATGCCGGAAAGAAATGAGAAGGCAGCGTTCAACTTTCTCCACTCCCACTCTCTTGTTGTATCTCGGGTTGTATCTCGGGCTGCCTCATCCACCTGGGTCCTCAAGGCCTCGCCAGTACCCCGCCTCAAGTCTCCGCACCCCGGCGGATTTCGAGTCCTCAGCCAGCTTAGACCGGGTTTTCCTCTCGGCTTGTTCGCGCCCCAAAGAGACCAGCGTACGCCGCATCTGCCCTGAATCTGCTTCCTGGCACTCCTTCGGCACTAGGAATGCTCGCCGCCTTCCGGCCTGACGGTCGCGGTAGATTGCAGCGGCAGACGGTGAGACCAGGGCCATGGCGGACATGGCCCGGATCACCGCCCATAAAAAGCAACGCGTAACACGACCGCTGCGTCACCGAGACGGTGCCGTGCAGCTGTGTTACGCTGTGGTCTCTGGTCATCCTGCGTTTTTCGATCGGTCCTCTTGCGTCTTCTGCATCTCGGTCCCACATCGGACCCGCGTCGGGCAGCCGTGCGCAGCCTCCTGACGGCGGCGGCGCCGGCTTGTCCATGCTTGATTACTCACCGAAGTACTTTGCGTAGATCTCGTCGTACTTCCCCGTGCTCTTCAATGTGGCCAGAGCCTTGTTGACGTTCTTGAGGAGGTCTTCCCTGTCCTTACGCATTGCGATCCCATAGTACTCCACTGTAAACGGAGCTCCCACTATTTTGAGCGAGTCGTCGTTCTTGACAGCATCCGCGGCGACCGCAATGTCCATGACGCACGCGTCCACCGCACCATTCTTGAGCTCCAAGAACGCGTCGGGCGCCAGGTTGAACCTCTTGACCTCGCCGATGCCCTCAATCTTTGAGGCAGCGAAATCGCCGGTAGTGTTGATCTGAACGGAAACCTTCTTGCCCTTCAGGTCGGAAGGCCCGGCTATGCCCACGGTGTCTTTCCGCACCACGATGACCTGGCCGGCCGTGAAGTAGGGATCTGAGAAGTTGACGCTCTGGGCGCGCTCGTCTGTGATGGTCATAGCCGACACGATGACATCGTAGTTGCCGTTGAGAAGGCCCGGCAATATGCCGTCCCACGCTGTGTTGATGATCGCAGCCTTCATGCCCATCTGCTCAGCGATCGCTTGGATCAGCTCTATGTCGAAGCCTTTGAACTCGCCGGTTTGTTCATCCTGCCACTCGAAGGGTGGAAATGCAACGTCACAACCTACCTTGAGTACCGGGAGTTCCTCCTGGGCCTCGGGCCCAGGCGCTGCTGCTTGCTCCGGTGCTTTCTTCACAGCAAGGACCACGGCCAGTAGAACGATGACGGCGACGCCAATGACAAGTAAGAGGCCGGACTTCTTCATCTCTACTCTGCACCCTCCTTAAAGGCTCCTGATTTCTAGTCCGATTATATTGCACGGGACTACCTGTAGCAAGTACAGGTTTTTCGTCCGTCCGCCACCGCGCCTTTCCTGATCCCGGCTGCTCTTGCCCGGCTCACCATTGAGGGAGGGAAAGTTCACCCCCCCGCCCCGCACGTGCTCCACCGGTCAGCCCTCACCGGCCTTCGGACCAGCCTTGGGACCGGCCTTTGGCAGGACGCGTGGCATGAATCGCCGCACGAAGAAAAGCGCGGCCTTCCGGCCGCGCCTCTCGGCATCTCTTTCGGACGGCATCTCTTGGATGCCGCGGATGACGCCGCCCGATTCACTTGTTTCGTCAGCCTTGCAGTGAACTACGCACCCCTGTAAGCCTTGTTGGCCTCGAAGCACTCCCGGCAATACACCGGCCTGTCTTCGCGAGGCTTGAACGGGACCTGAGCTTCCTTGCCGCAGGACGAGCAGATGACAGTGTACATCTCCCTCGGGCCGTCGTTGCGCTGGCGTTTGCGGGCCGCACGGCAGTCCTTGCAGCGCACGGGTTCGTGCTCGAACCCCTTCTCTGCGTAGAACTCCTGCTCACCTGCGGTAAAGATGAACTCCGCACCACAGTCGCGACACGTCAACACCTTGTCCTTGAATTCCATGCTGGATGAATCCCCTCGCTTTGTGGTAATGACACCCCTGCTCAGATGACCCGTTGTACCCCGGCGCTCTTGTCTCGTCTGGTTGCGCCCCTGGCCCGCGGCCGGCCTCGAGTATACCGGAAGAACCTGAACAAGTTGGGCTTGAGTCTATTCTATCCGGCCCCGCACGTAAATGCAAGTAAATTTGCAATTTCCTTTCCGCGTCCCAAGGCTTGCTAACGGCATCGCCGGCCTTCAAGCCCGGCGTCATGCTCCAGGACCCAGTACAACCCAGTGGGCACCCCAGTGCGAGCCGGCGCCGCCGGGCCGTGCTCCCGTCTCGGTCCTCGACCTCACCCTGCCTGCCCGTTTCGCTGGCGCGGCCTCGCCCCCAACCGGACGGCCGCCTTCACGATCTCCCCGAACGCGATGGTCGACGCCGAAAGCCCCCAGACAGTCGCCCACTCAGATGGAGTAAGCGCGACCGTGTCGAAAACGGGACGCATGGCCGGCACCGTCAGCGCCACCAACTGCAGGGCGGCTGACGCCACCCACGCCCCCACGAGGTATCTGTTCGTCAGGGGACCCAGGCGGAACAGGGACTGCAGCGTCGAGCGAAGGTTGAACGCGTGGAACAGCTGGCTGAGCGACATGGTGGCGAAGGCCATGGTGCGCGCCGCGAGGACCGGGTCTCGACCCGTGCCCATGTCTTCCCGCACCCCCAGCCAGAACGCCAGGAGCGTGATGCCGCCGATGAACGCACCGTAGAGCCCTATGCGCAGGACGCCGCCGCTGCCGAACACCGATTCCGATCTCTTCCGGGGCGGGCGCTTCATCACGTCAGGATCCGGCGGTTCAACGCCCAGCGCGAGCGCCGGGAGGCTGTCGGTCACGAGGTTCACCCATAGTATCTGGATGGGTGTGAGCGGCCTGAAACTGCCTGACACTATCGCCGTGAAGATCGCCACGATCTCCCCTATGTTGCAGGAGATGAGATAAGCGATGGACCGTCTGATGTTGTCGAAGACGGTCCTCCCCTGGCGGACGGCTTCGACGATCGTGGCGAAGTTGTCGTCTGCAAGCACCATGTCCGCTGCCTCTTTCGCCACGTCGGTGCCGGTGATTCCCATGGCACATCCTATGTCTGCCCGTTTGAGCGCGGGGGCGTCGTTGACCCCGTCGCCTGTCATGGCGGCAACGTGTCCCTGGCGCTGAAGGGCCTCCACGATGCGGACCTTGTGCTCCGGGGAGACCCGCGCGTAGATGAACACGCGCCGGACTGCGGCGTCAAGCTCCTCGTCGCTCATGGCGTCGAGATCGCTTCCGGAGAGCGCCGCGGAGAACCCGGTTTCAGCCCCGCCCACAGCGCCGGCTGCCGTGGCACTGCCCGCCCCCGGAAGGCCGGAATGGCCGGCGACCCAAGTGGCGGTCGCGCCCGAGCCCGCACCCGCCGTGCCTTCGTGTCCGACCGTACCCGAGCCCGCGCCCGGACCTAGCTCGATGGCTTTCGCAACAGCCATGGCTGTGTCCCTGTGGTCGCCCGTTATCATGATCGGCACAATGCCCGCCTCACGGCATGTCTTGACCGCAGCGGGAACCTCTGCCCTCGGCGGGTCCATCATACCCATGAGACCCACGAAGACCAGATCCCGTTCGATGTCGTCCGCCTCGAGGCGCGGCGGCAGTGAAGGCAAGACCCGGTACGCAAACGCAAGCACTCGGAGCGCGTCGGCAGCCATACGGCTATTCACGCCCATGATCCGGCGGCTCACTCCGTCGCCCAGCGGGCGGATGTCGCCCTGTTCGAATACGAACGAACACCGCCCGAGCACCGAGTCTGGGGCGCCCTTCACCAGGGCCACGCACGCGCCCTCAGTGCCCTGCGGGAAACCATGAGCCCCTGCCGGGCCGGGCTCCGCCTCGCTCCCTTCGGGCACCTTCTCGCGCGCAGCGGGAAGCGGCCACGGGAACCGATTCACGGTGGTCATCCGCTTCCGCACGGAGTCAAACGGGATCTCTCCCAGCCTGGGCGCCTGCTCCGCCTCCTCATTGCTGAACCCGGCCTTCCTTGCCGCCACGACGAGGGCACCTTCCGTCGGGTCGCCCGCGACGAACCACTCTCCCGTGTCAGGGTCCCTGCGAAGCTCGGAGTTGTTGCACAGCGAGGCGATCCGTACCAGCATGCCAAGGTGAGGGTCTTCCGGGCCGGCGCGGGTCCCATCGGCGGCAAGTCCGGTGGCGACTTCACCGGACATCGTCCCTTCATCGCCGGCTTCCGTCTCCAGCTGCGTCCCTGTGCGCAAAGAGTCCACATTCCGTATAGACTCGCGACCCAGGCCCGGCTGCAGGTCCGCGACGGAACCCGCAACGGCCCGGAGTACAGCGCTTGCGCCCGGTCCGACGGCCGCGTCTGCAGGTGCACCAGTTGCGACGGAGCCACAAGCGGCCAATTCGCCGTATGCCGGACCGGCCGCCGCCTTGAACTCACCTTCAGGCGAATAACCCTGCCCGGTGACCTCCAACAGCCGCCCGTCAACGTATGCTCTTACCACTGTCATCTGGTTTTCCGTGAGGGTGCCGGTCTTGTCCGAGCATATGGCCGTGGCGCTCCCCAGGGTCTCCACGGCGGGAAGCTTACGAACGATGGCGCGGTGCCGCGCCATGCGCTGCACCCCGATGGCGAGCACCACGGTGACGATGGCCGGGAGTCCCTCAGGAATGGCGGCGACCGCCAGGCTGATCGCGGTCAGGAACATCTCGAAGGCCGGGATGCCCCGCAAGAGCCCTGCGACGAACATGATGGCGCACAGGCCGAGCGCCGCCCCGCCGAGCCACTTGCCGAGCTCCTCGAGGCGCTCCTGGAGTGGGGTCCGCTTGTCGATGGACGTCTCCATGAGGTCAGCGATCCGTCCCACCTGCGTGTTCATGCCGGTTGCGACCACGACGGCGCGGCCGCGCCCGTGCACGCAGATCGTGGCCATGTGAAGCATGTTCGTCCGGTCGCCGACCGACGCGTCCTCCGGGAGGACCGCATCGGCGACCTTTTCTACAGGTACGGACTCGCCCGTGAGCGCCGCTTCCTCCACCTTGAGCGCGATCGCTTCGACAACGCGCATGTCAGCCGGGATGTGGTCGCCCGCCTCTATGAGGACCACGTCCCCGGGCACGAGTTCGCGCGCCGGCACGGTGACCGTGGTTCCGCCTCGGCGCACCCGGGCGCTCGGCGCGGCCAGCTTCTTCAGAGCCGCGAGGGCTTTCTCCGCACGGCTCTCTTGTGTCACCCCGAGGACGGCGTTGAGCACGACTATCGCCATGATGACGACGCCCTCGGTGACCTCGCGGAGCGCCACGGACACCGCCGCGGCAGCGATGAGCACCAACACGAGCGGCTCCTTGAACTGGGCCAGGAACATTTCCAGCACGCTCGGCCCGGGCTTCTCGCGAAGCTCATTCGGACCGAAGCGCTCCAAGCGCGTCTTCGCTTCGTCTGAGGAAAGACCCGTCGCGAGATCCGTTCCCAGGAGAGCGGCGACGTCCGCCGCCGTCATGGCATGGCAGGCGGCCGCACCTTCCGCGGGGTCCGTGACCGGCCGGGAGTTGGCCTCCTCAACAGGTTTCACAGCTGCTTCTCTTGCCATAGTTCATTTCCTTTCGACCTGGTATAGGTGGATGTCGGGCGTGAGCCCGGTCCGTCGCGGGATCCTTCCCACTCGGACAAAAAGACCTCCACACCATCAGAGTGGTGCGAAGGTCTTGCCAAGCCTGCAGGAGGCTGGTAAAGCCAGGCCCAAGAAGGCCGATTGTTGACTTTACCTGAACCAGCTACTCCCCTTCGCTCAATGCACGTTTCGGACGCCCGGCGCGGTCGAGACTGCGGACCCGGCCCGCCCTCTCGATTGCGCCGCCTGGAGGTAGATCTGAGCTCGAGTGACACGCTGTGCGCCAGGCCACCGCCAGGTAATCCCGTTCGAGGACCCACCGCACTGTTCATAGTAATTATACCCGGCGGAGGGCAACGTTCGCAATAGCCTCAGGCAACATGAGGATCCGCCGGTGTAGACAAACGGCGCAAGGCCTGTCAGACACGCTCGGAAGGTTTTCCGGGGTCGGGAGTCTGTCCTGGCACTCCCGGCACTCCGCCGCTGGGTTCGCCGCCGCGCCGAAGGGACGCGTAGACGTGCCTGGCACGGCGCACTGTGAGAGCCGGGGAGCGGAGCTATCTGAGAACAGCCCGCAAAGCAGCGGCGGCCACTAGTATAGCCTCGGGCACTGCGACGAGCTTGCAGACCCCCCCGAAATCCGCCTTGAAATGAGCGACAGTGAGGGTGAGGCACAGGTGCGCGGGGGACAACATGACCCCCGCTTGGCCGCTCACCACGCCGAGGAGGGCGTAGCCGATGGAAGGCTCGACACCGGCGGCTCCTGCCGCCGCGGCTCCGCCCGCCGCCGCCGACGCCCCGAGGCCTGCCACCACAGGCAGCGCAAGGCCAGCGTACGCTGGAGCGTAACCCGTAAGGAATCCCACGAGGAACGGCATTAGGAACGCGACAAAGGCCATGGGCACTCCCGCCGATTCAAAGAAAGCCGGCAGATCTATCAACGCCCCGGAAAGCTCGAGGATGCCCTTGAACGCCATGACTCCAGCGACGAGGAAGATGACGTTGCTCGCCACGGCTTCCCTCGCGAACGCGACCACCTTCCGCGCCGAGACGCGAGCATAGACCGCGGTGAGCAGCGCGACCACACCGAGGACGAGCGCGATGTCCAACTTGAACGCAACGGCGCCCGTGACAACGGACATGATGGGCACGAGACCGTTCGCAAGCGCCACCCAGTCAGCGCGAGTCGCGCGCCCGGCGTCGCGAGCGGCCCACACAGCGCGCGGAAGCCCGTAGAAACCGACCAGGGCGCCGGCAACTATGGCGATCACGAAGAAAGGGGCGGTCAGCGCCACGTAGGCGGAGATGCCAAGTCCGAGCAGCTTCGAAGAGATCATGACTCCTGGGTACAGGGGCATCACGAATTCCATCGGATGCCTGAACCAGAAGTTTATGAAGCTCCGTCGCTCCGGCGACACGGGCATCTCGCGGGTGGCCTCGCCGACCATGGGCGCGGAGAAGAGCGCGCCGCCCGCCGATGGCAGGAAACCGACCAAAAGAGGAAGCAGCGCCGCGACCACTCGCCTGTCCCGGACCAACCTGCCGAGCGCCCCAGTCATCCCGCTGAGAAAGCCAGCATGACGCATTACGTTCTCAAGCACCATCACAAGGAGCAGCGCGGCCACGAGCCTCAGGGAATCCAAAGCGAACACGGATGCGACGATGCCTCGCGCGAGCCCGGCGGGATTCATCCCGAACATCAACCCAAGGCCCACCGCCGCCACGAACATGGCGACGCCGAGGTTGACCCGCTGCCGAAGCGCCACTACAATGAACACGCACACCAGGACGAGCTTGACAAGTGCAGCCACTTCCAGCCCTTACCTCCGTCTCCCTGCCCCTGTCTTCGCCAATTGCCGTTCCGCGCTAGTACAGACTGAGTGTGAGTCCGGAGATGGCGCCCCTCCCCGGGCCTCTCCGGCGAGCCGGCGTACGACCCGCGACCGGCACTCTGGTCGTGGCCGGCCGCTGTACGCCACGAGACACCTGCCGCGTCATATGACTCGTATGGCGAACTCGGGGCACACGGGGCTGCAGTAGCCGCACAGGATGCACACGTCCGCATTCACAGTGGACTTCCCGTCCACTAGCGAGAGCGCCCCGCTCGGGCACGCCTCGACACAGGCCCCACATCCCTTGCAGTACTGAGGGACCACCTTGAGCCGCTTCGTCTTGAATGTGGCCTCCTGTTCGCTTGCGGGGACGGACTCCCCCGAGAAAATGCGGCAGTTCATGTCAACCTCGGCTTCGGACACCATGCCGACCGCCACGGCATCGACCCCGGGAAGCCCGAGCACGTACCTGAACGCCTCCTCGCGCTTGGCAACGAGATGCCCGCCGCCCAGGGCCTTCATCGCATAGACGCCCTTGCCTCGTCCGGCGGCGGCGCGGATCGCCGCGGCCATCTCGTCAACGGTACCGCCGAGGACACCCAGGCCCGCCATGTTGATGAGCGGGTGGATGACATCGACATCGTCCCTCTCCGCCGCTGCCCTCACCACGCCGACCCTGTGCGTTGAGATGCCCACGGCCCGCACCAGGCCTCTGGCCTTGTAGTCGCGAAGGCACGCGTGAGCCGCGGCCCGCTCCTCGAACACGCTCTCCCCCAGGCGGTGCGCGTGCAGCAGGACTATGTCCAGCGCCTCGACGTCCAGCTCACTCAGGGCAAAGCTGATGTGTTCCTCGGCTTCCTCGTATGTCGACGCGGGGGTCTTCGTGGCGATGACGAGCGGCCCGGTCCATCCTTCCTTGGCCCGGCGGATATGCTCGTACGTCTTGTACCCGTGAGCTGTGTCGATGAAGGTGACACCTCGCTCCAGGGCGCACCGTATGACCCGCGCAGCTTTCTCGACCGGCACGTCCGCCTGCACAGGCCCTATCGGCAGCGCGCCAAAGCCCAACCTCGTGACCTCTATACCGGTGCTGCCGAGCGTGGTTCTTGGTAGCAATCGATGACCCCCCCATGCATGTCTGCCACCGGGTGCCGCGCCATGGGCGAAAAGGTCCGCGCTCATGACCCGGGTCGGGTGTTCAAATCGTGGAGCGCTTCCGGGCCGGCTTCGCACCCCATTCCTGGACTCGCCTTTTCAAGCCCTGGAGCCCTGGCTTCCGCAGGAGAGCCCACCGACGCACTGCCCCGGCTGTGCAGAGGATGTCCATCATCTCGCATCTCATGCCCGCTGCGCGGTCCCGAGCCCCGCTCAACGCCGGCCAAGCCTCCTCACGAGCCGGACTCGTGTGCCTTGTAGTGCTGCGCCGCTGCGAGGGCGGCGGCCCCCGGCTCCACCCGGTGGCCGGCGGACGTCAAAGCATCCTCCAGCGCGCTGAGGAAGAGCATTACGTTGGCCTGAGTGCAAGAGTGTCCCATCAATCCCACGCGCCATATGCGCCCTTTGAGCGGGCCCAGGCCGCCGCCTATCTCTAGGCGGTACCGGGTGAGCAGGTGCTGCCGGACGCGGGCGTCGTCAACCCCATTGGGCACCTCAACAGAAGTAAGCATCGGGGCCCTGTAGCCCTCTTGAGCGAAGAGTCTCAGGCCCATGGCGGCAAGCCCCGCCTTGAGGGCGTCGCTGTGCAGCCTGTGCCTGGCGAACCGCGCCTCGAGCCCCTCTTCGTGGACCATGCGGAGGCTCTCATAGAGCGCGTATATCATGTTCACGGGGGCGGTGTGATGGTAGAACCGCTCCTTCCCCCAGTAGCTGTGCAGCATGGTGAGGTCTAGATACCAGCTCTGTACCTTGGTCTTGCGCGCATCGAGCTTCGCCCGGGCCCGGCTCCCGACTGTTATGGGAGCAAGCCCCGGTGGACAAGAAAGGCACTTCTGAGTGCCGCTGTAACAAACGTCGATTCCCGTCGCGTCCACGCGTACCGGCACCCCGCCGAGGGACGTGACCGCATCAACAATCAGAAGCGCGCCGCACTCGCGCGCCGCCTCGGCTATCGGCTCCAGGGGCTGCAGTACTCCGGTGGACGTCTCCGCGTGCACGATGGCCACGATGTCCGCGCGGCGTGTCTTGAGCGCCTGCTCGACCATCTCCGGCTCGACTATCCTCCCCCACGCCGCTTCGACGAGGGTGAGGTCTCCTCCGCACCGCGTCACGATGTCAGACATCCTCTGGCCGAAGAGGCCGTTCACGCACACCAGGACCCTGTCCCCCGGCTCGATGAGGTTCACCAGCGCCGTCTCCATCCCGGCGCTGCCCGTCCCGGATATCGGAATGGTGAACTCGTTCGCGGTCTCGAACGTCTTCGCAAGGAGTTCCTTGGTGAGGTTCATTATCCCAAGGAACTCCGGGTCGAGATGACCCAGGGTGGGCATGGCGAGCGCCCTAAGCACTCCGGGATGAACGTTGCTCGGGCCCGGGCCCATGAGCGTCCTGCCTTCGACGGTGATGCCGGAGTAATCGCGCACAACAAACACCTCCGCACGGCGCCTGGCGGCTGAAGACCGCTGTAATGGTACCCGGCCTCTCGCTCACGCGCGACCCGGAAGGCGGGACGGCCGTGGCGCCGACTTCGAGTTGCGGAATGTCCCGCACCATCATCATGATTCTGCGCGTGGAGCCCACTTCCTTCACACTCGTTCCGGCACTCTCCGGCGAACGTGCGCAGATGCCAACCCAGCCACGCCAGGCGCTGAGCGCGGCCAGGCCAGCAGATCCGGGCCGCCCGCTCCAGTCCGCCTTTCGCCCCGAAGTCTCGCCAGCACGGCGTTCTTCGAACTGACTATGTGAAGGCGTCCGAGCCTCTCGGCTTCCTCCGCATCGCCTGAGGCTATGGCCACCAGTATGTCCTCGTGCTCGCTCATGGCCTCGGCTACCCTGCCCGGGTTTGATTCGATGGTTCTGCACAGCACTCCTATTGATTCCCGCAGCACCGGGAGGGCTCCATGAGTTTCCGATTGCCGCCCGCTTCCCCGATTATCTCATGAAATCTTGAGTTCTCGTCGACCCACTTGTGCGGCTTGGTCATGGGAGCGCGAGTCTGTCCTGTATGACCCGCTCACCAGGGGCAAAGTGCCCTTCGACGATTGCCCTGCGCAGGCAGGCGTACACTCTCTACCGGATGGTCTCCCGGATCTCGCGGCTGTCCAAGGCAAAGAAGCCGGGTGCAGCATCGTCCCGGGGCTCTCTTCTTTGACGTTCAGCCATCGTGTGCCTGTGTCACCTCCATGGATCATGCTATGCCGCGAGCCCCCTCCCTTGGGGGACCCAACTGACAGGCTCAGACAGGCTTCGGTATCACTCGAGCGGGACCCCGATTCGGCCCGCAGAACCTGCCTCGCTGACAAGCGCGAGTTGGGCCGCCATGGCACTTTGCCGCATGGCGCAGTAGCGCCGGTAGCCGCAGATGAAGAAGACGAGCCCGCACGCGCCGACCCCGGACATGCACCAGTACACCGCATCGAGCGGAAATCTCTCCGCAATCCACCCTGCCGCCACACCGCCCAGGGCTACCCCCACATCGTACATGGCCATCAATGTCCCCAATGCCGCGCCGCGGCGCCCTGCGGGAACATGGTCCACCGTGAGCGCCGTGACGGTGGGTTGCATCACTGAGAAGCCCACGCCGTATATCACAGCTGCAAGTGCGAAAGAGACGAGAGACCTCGACGAGGCCAGGGTCGCCATGCCCAAGGATATCGCCGCAAGACCCGGGGCTATCACGGATGCCCTGCCGTATCTGTCGGAGATCTTTCCCGCGAAGGTGCGCGTGGTGAACATGGACAGCGCGAATACCGTGAAGAATACGCCCGGGTTGTTCACGCCCCTCGACCCGGCATAGACGGCGATGAACGACGCTATGGAACCGTACGTGGCGGAACCGAAGCCGAGGGTGATGGAAGGGAAGAGCGCCTCGAGACCGAGGAAGGAGGCGACACCCGCAAGCGCCCTGCGATACCAGGACGTCCTGGAACTGCCGGGCCCACTGGAACCGGCGATATCGCCAACACTCTTTGATTGCTTGGACTGCCTGCGCCCGACGGAAGAGAACGGCGATCTCGCCCTCTCCACGGAGGGTACGGTGATGAAGAGCGTGCAGATGACCACAATCCCCGCGAGAATCCCTGACGCTGTGAACAGCGCGCTGTACGACATTCTCTCCGCTATCCCCACACCCACGACGGGCCCCACCGCCATGGCAAGGCTCGTCGCGAGGAGGAAGTAGCCGAGACCCTCGCCACGTCGGTGACGCGGCACGGACTCGGAGATGAGACTGCTCGCCGCCGTCGAGTACATGCCGATGCCAAGGCCATGCAGAAACCTCACCGCAACGAGCCCTTTGACGTGTGTCACGACTCCGTACAAGGTCGCCGACGCCACGTACACAGCGGCCCCAGCGAGCATCAGGCCCTTCTTGCCCCCGCGGTCGACCCACCGCCCGGCGAAAGGCCTCATGAACACCGAGGCCATGGCAAACGCGCTCATCACGAGACCCACGTCGCCCTCTGTCCCACCAAGTCCGAGCACGTACATGGGCAACGTCGGAAGGAGGACGTGAAAGCTCACGTAGAAGAGGAGCGTCGAGAAGCACGTGAGTATGAAGTTGCGGGTGAACAGAGTCCCCCCGCAACCAGCCTTCTTTGTCAACAATCCTCACCCGTACACCAAGATCGCGCGCCTTCGCACTACAGCCGATGAGATTCGCCAGTGAACACCTGAACCAACGCTCCGGGCAGACCAAGCCCGGCCATCCGAGCCTGATTATGACGGGAAAGTCAGCCGCCTGTCAAGGGGCACCACTCTCGGCCCATATTGGTAGTCGGGAGTGGGCCACCCGAATTCACGTCTCTGAATGAGTCGGTACATGCCGGCGTGCTTCTTGGACTCCCATCCCAGACCGCTCGCAGGTATCAGCGCCGGATCATGCGACTCGACCTGGATGTAACCCGCTTCCTGCGCTTTCCGTACAAGGTCCTCGCCCACATCGGTCCTGGTCACGGTGGCCACAATCCGCCGGTCGCCGGGTTTCACAGGCTGGAACACGTCGCCGCACGAGACGTCCGCGAGCTCCGCCGCGAAATCAGTGCACATCAGACACCTGTCGCGCTTGAACGTACCCGCCCCCAGGAAATGCCATGTATAGTCGTGCTTGCTGGCGATGAAATGGATTTTGGCATCCTTCGTGACCGCGTACATGCCTCCAGGCCACTGCCCGCCGCGGTAGTCAAGCCTCACGACCTCATCCATGTCCTTGATGTCGCTGAACTCACGGACGAGGTGCCTCACGCCCTCCCAATAGTACGTCGAAGCGCAGAACAGACCGATGACGAACTTGACAGACGCAGCAAGCTTCTTCGGTTGCCCCTTCATTTGCAGCTTCCGCAGGCCGTGAACATGGCACGGAAGACCGACGACCCCGACTCTCGCATGCTTTTCCCGAAGGACCGCCTCAGCCAGGAGGGCGTTGTTGGGCACTATGACCATGGCGGACCGCGCAGCCTCGGCGACTTCCTCCGGGCTGGTGGCGATGATCGGCCTGCAGCGGGCGGGCTCATCCTGGCTCCAGCCGGCCATGATGACCGCGTCCACAATGTCGTTCTCCAAGGCGTAGTCGCAGAGCCCCGTCACGACGCCGCCACTGCTCGAGGTTGCTTTGACGTATGGATCGGTCGACCACCCGCGATAGCACGATTTGAAGATGCCGACAGGCTCCTTTTCCTCATCCCGCTCACGCCCGAAAAGGAACCTGTCCATATCTCTCAGCGGCACCTCCTTGCCCGGGCAAGCATCCACGCAAGCACCGCACCAAGTGCATTTGCCCACAAGCCTCGGCAGGGGTTCATCCAGGGCGTACTCCATCTCGATGGCCTTCGCCGCACACACACCGACGCACGTTCCGCACGATGTGCACAGCCCCGCCTTGACGACATCCACGTTCAGGTCCTGGAAGCCCTTCTTCACACGTTCTGCGTTCACTGCAACATCCCTTCCTCATCCTGGTCTACATCGTCATTTTCGTGTCCGCAGCCTTGACCGCGGCTCGCACTTTCTCCGGAGTGAGCGGCAATTCTGTTATCCGGACCCCAGTTGCGTCGTGCACGGCGTTTGCGACCGCAGCCGCTGTGGGCGTCGTCACGATCTCACCGAGACCCTTCGCCCCACTGTCCTGCTGCCGTCACTCCGCGCGCCTCACATCGCTTGCCGTCGCTCCATGCCGTTCCGCGCCTACCTGGGATGAGTCCGCCTCTTTTGAGGCGTCGCGACGTGAACACCGTTACGAGGGCCACAACAAGCTTCCGAAAACCGGGGGCCCCTGGTGGAAGGAGCACCCACGGACCGGTCACCTCCGCCCATCGCCCTGCCGGCACAGCTTCCGGGCAAGCTCCCACGCAATGTCTCGCAAACACTCAACGTCATCTGGGGTTGCCCGGTCCACATGGATCCCGACCACGGCCACGACGGCCACGCCAAGCCTCGCGGCCAGGAACTCCGCTATTGGCTTCGCAAGCTCATCATCCTTGTGTCCCACAAGAGTTATGACTGACGCGGTCGCGCTGGTCACCGCAGGATCACGCAGACTCGGCCTCGGCACCGCCACAGCCACCGAGCCGACGTGAGGGGCTTCTCCGCCAGTGATTGTCACCACGAGGTCGTTCCCAGCCCAGGTGGCCGCCAGGCACACGTGAAACCTTCCTTCGCCAGCTGAAATCTCATACACAGCCCCGCTCCTCCCGGCGCTCATGTTCACAAGACCCCCATCTTTGAAAGAGGTCGTGCCGCAGGCCGAACCTGTCAAGGATCTTCCCTACGAGATGGTTGACTATGTCGTCGACGCTCTGCGGATGGCAATAGAAAGCCGGCACCGGGGGCATTATCGTCACGCCGAGCCGTGCCAGTTTCAACATGTTCTCGAGGTGCACTGCGCTGAGCGGGGTCTCCCTCACCACGAGAACCAGCGGCCGGTGCTCCTTGATGGTCACGTCCGCAGCTCTCTCGATGAGGTTCTCTGAGTATCCGTTGGCGATACCGGCAAGGGTCTTCATGCTGCACGGCACGACAATCATGCCCTCGGTGAGGTGGGACCCGCTCGAGATCGGAGCGTCGAGGTCGGAAGGATCATGACAATGGGAAGCGAGAGCTTTCACCGCTTCCACGCTATGTGAGGTCTCTACCTCTATCGTTTTCTCTCCCCACGAGCTTATGACGAGATGAGACTCCACACCGCTTGACTTGAGCGCCTCCAGCACTCTTATCCCGTATATGGCCCCTGTCGCACCCGTGATCCCGACGACCAAGCGCATGCAGCTTCACCTTCCTACGTACGCGACAGCGCAGGCCGGCCCATGGAGCCGGCGCTGTCGAGCCCTCGTACTCACCCCCGGCCGCCCCGTCCCGGCCTTGCCCCCGCGACGCCAAGGCACCGCGGGGGCTCTGCGACCAGGTATGACTCAACCGCCGGCTTACGCCGACGGGAACGTGAGCGTCCTTGGCAGGGCGGTCACCGCCAGCGGATACTGGTACTCCGGAGTGGGCCACCCATACCTCTTCCTCTGTATCAGCCTGTACATTCCGGCGTGCTTCTTCGCTTCCCACCCCATCCCGCTTGCCGGTATGAGAGTTGGGTCGTGGGACTCGACCTCGATGTACCCCTTTGCGCGCGCGCCGGCGAGAAGCTCCTCGCCCACGCTCGTCCTGGGCAAGGTCGCGACCAGCCTCCGGTTTGCGTGGCCGACCTCTTGGAAGATATCGCCACACGACACGTCCGCAAGCTCTGCGGAGAAGTCTATGCACATGAGGCACCTATCTCGCTTGTAGCTGGCGGATCCGAGGAAATGCCACGTATAGTCGTGTTTACTGCCGGCCCAGTGTATCTTGCGGTCCTTGGTCACTACGTAGAGCGACCCCGGCCACTTGCCTCCGCGGTAGTCCATGGCGATGATGTCGTCGAGGTTCTCGACGTTCGCGAACTCCTGAATGAGGTGCTTCGTCCCTTCGCCATAGTAGGTGGCGGCGCAGAAGACCCCTATCGTGAACTGTATGGCATCTGCGTACTTCTTGGGTCGCCCTGACGCCTGGAGTTTGCGGACACCATGGATGTGGCACGGGCATCCCACCACGGCGATCTTCGATAGCTTCCGATGGGACACCGCCTCCGAGATGAGAGCGTTGTTGGGCACCATCATCATGCCGGTGCGGAGCCCCAGCGATACCTCCTCGGGTGTCGTCGCTATGAACGGGCGGCAGCGCCAGTACGGAGGATCCGGATTCCACCCCGCAAGGAGGACCCCTTCGATGAGTCCCTCATTCAGAGCGTAGTTGAGAATCGCTGATGTCATCCCGCCGCTGCTCGTGCTGGTTCTGACGTACGGGTCGGTAGCCCAACCCTTGTAGCAAGCCTTGTATATGCCGAGCGGCTCTTTCTCGGGATCCCTCTCCCGGCCAAGGAACCGATTGTCGAGGTCCCGCAGAGGAATGTCCTTGCCAGGGCATACCTCATAGCAGTTGCCGCATTCGGTGCAATCCTTCACCGGTTTCGGCTCTGGCTCATCCAGGCTGTAGTCGATGGCAATGCTGCCAGATGCGCATACTCCGACACAGGTCCCGCAGCCCATGCATAGCCCCTGATCGACCACGTGGCGCTTCAGATCGTCGAAGGTCTTCACGCTGGTCCCTCCCCGTTTCATGTGTTGTTCACTCGGCTGTAACCACGGGACTGTTGCAGTCTGTCGTCAGCATGACACAAGCGGTTAGCATTACCCCTCCTCCCCCGGATGACCCCCTGGCAGAGCCAAGCCAACCGTATCGCCCTGCCGCCGGGCAATGCTCTTTCGGCGCCGCGCGGCGCCACGGAGACTCGCGGCCTCCGCCGGGCCGAAAACCAGCATGGGCCACTAATGCCGGGAGTGTCACGCGCCGCCCGCGTTTCGTTTCCGCCCATCCGGTGTCTTCCGGCTTCTGGGCTGACGGGCGGCGCCAGTTTTCCGCAGTTGCGCTATTTGCTCTTGAGCCGGTGCCACCATGATTCGGGATCCAGACGCCGGCTCCGCCGTTCTGCCCTACTCAGGTATCGCCATGTCCGGCTGGCCCGGCTCGGACTGCCTCGCCTCGGGGAAGTACCGCTGCATGATCTCTTTGACGATGGCGCACTGCGCAGCCATGTTCCTTCCGTCGTTGGCGTTGGTAATTATCCCGTGAGCGCTCACCGCCGAATTGCCCGACTTGAGGTAGACGGGCGACGCGACCCTGACCATCTCGGGAGCCTCGTAAGTTCTGATGAAGCCGCCCGACGCAGGCGGGTTGTCAGTATGCAGGTCGATGGGCACGCTCACAGCCTGTCTCAGCGCACCGATCATGGGAAGCTGCAGGTCACGGATGGGGTTGATGCTGTTGGCGCCCAGCCTCTCGAACAGCTTGAACGAGGCGGGGTTGCACGCACCCATGTGCGCAGACAGCTTTATGTGGAGGTTCGCCGGTAGTTCTCCAGCCTTTCTCATCTCGTCCATGACCCAGAGCATGCCTTCATCGTATACGATGATTCCCCGGACACCCAGGTCGCAGGCTCTCTTGACGTCCTCGATCGCCCTGACGAGCTGCTCCATGCCGCGCAGCCTGTACCCGACCCGCACGCCCTGAGGGCTCAACACGGTGGCGCCGGTGTCGTATGTCGCCCTGGGGCCTACGGAAAAGTTGAGTTCCACACCGTAGTCCTTGGCAATGGCAACGTACTCCTTTATCTCCTGGGCCGTGTGACGTATGATTCCGTATGTGTCGTCCACACGGTTTATGTTGTGATTGTACACTTTCTTTGCTGTTTCGACCAGTGCCCTCATCGCTTCTGCCGAGTTGACCGTGGGCACCTCACTGCGCCAGTGCGCCCCATCGGGAAAGGTCTTGCCTGACGTGGGAAGGTCCCACGCATCTGACCCGGGCAGCCCGAGCTTCTTCATGAAGGCTCTTGTCTTCTCGAAAACCATCAAGTCCACTCCTTCCAACAGCCATCTCGCCACGAGCCCTGCTCTCGTGAAACCGGGTGGCCACATTCGGTAGGTGCATCTCGAATGACTGCTTCGTCACGTGTCCAGGGTGAGGGCTCGTCTCTCGAGACCCGCGTCCCACTCCACGCCTTCTCTGCCACGCCCTCTCCGCCGGACCGGGGCGCCCTCGCAGCGCCCGGTCCGGCAAACCGCAGAATCCCTATCGATGGGTCAGGCCTATTTGTCCTTCCACGCTGCGTACTCGTCCTTTATCCATGTGTTCATGTCGGCCTGGTGCTTGGCTGTCTCCTGGTACCACTTGCGCTGCTCGGTGTCGATGAGGTAAGCCTTGACCATGTAGTGCAGCATCTCTACGATGTTCACGTTGATCTTCTCGGGTATCTGGTCTACCACAGCGACGCCCGAGTACCCGTACGGCGACGCGATCGCACCGGCCCACGCCGCGGCCCGGAGAATCCTTTCCTCGTCCTCCGCGGAGTGGATCACATCGGTCCTGCCGAGCAGCATGGCCAAAGCGGCCTCGATGCCGTACGCACCCCAGTTCGACACGAACGAAACGATCATACTGTCAGTCTCAGTAGTCGCCGCCACTCCCTGTCCGCACGGGCAGTGGCATTTCGCGCCCACCGGGAGGTACCTCTCGATGGCATCCCTGATACCTCCGAGGCCGATCTCGTTTCCGCCGTCACCGATACCTATGGTGAAGATGCCCCGACGCCGGGCCGCTTCGACCAGGCGATCATACTTGCCGGTGAGCGGGGTGATGTCGATTCCCCACAGAGAGTGGTAGATCCCTGTCTTACTGCGGCTGCCCTTCTCCACGGCGACGACCGCTGAAGGCTTGAGCTCGTCGAGGATCTTGTTTATGACCTTTTCCGACTCCTCCACGCTCATGTATGGATGCAGCGGCGTCTCCACCACGACTCTCCTTGGTATCTTGAGAGCCTCCTTGCGGTCGTACACCCGCAAGCCAGCCCCGCGGCAGCTCGCTTCGACGATCTCTTTCAGCTTGGGCTCGGTCATGATTACAGGAGTCGCGCCAAGGCCGAGATCGATGGCGCGGGCGAGACCGGCTGTCCCTGGGGGTCCGTCGGTCTCTCCCGACATGAAGTGAGGAAGGTACCATCCTGTCACCATCAGCACCACGTCGCCCGGTTTGACGTGATCGAGAAGTCCCTTGGCTGCATAGTACGTGAGCGGCACCTGGCCAGGCGTCCGTTCCCTCGCCACTTTGTACAGAGAGCGGATCAAGGGCTCTTTCTCCCACTTGTGGAACTTCCCGCCGACCGCTGCGGTGATCAGAGTGTCTATACCGTCCGCCGCAATCTTGACTTCTTCCTCAGTCATCCGTTCCATTGTCGTCCTACCTCCCATGCTTCGAAATCACAGCGAAATGCGCAACCCTTCCTAGCAGGACCCCCCAAGTTCACCTCCCGCGAGGTAATGTAGCGACCCCGCGATACGCCGCGCGCCTCGCCGTGTCACCAGAGCCCTCGTCGGCTATCGCCACGCTGACCTGACCTCCTCCACGAGTCTCGCGGTTCGTTGCCTTATCTCTTCGGGATCGGCCTGAATTCGGGCAACACCGGACTCCATCGCCGCCCTGGCGACCGCAGCCGCCACGGCGGGCGCGACACGGGGATCGAACGGCCTCGGGATGATGTAATCAGGCGAGACCTCGTTGTCTGAGACCAGGCCCGATATCGCGTACACAGCCGCAAGCTTCATCTCCTCGTTGATGTCCCTGGCGCGCACATCGAGCGCCCCCCTGAACACCCCCGGGAAAGCAAGAACGTTGTTGATTTGGTTAGGGAAGTCCGACCTGCCCGTCGCGACGACTTTGGCTCCCGCCTCCCTCGCCTCGTCGGGCATGATCTCCGGCACTGGGTTTGCCATGGCGAACACCACCGCATCACTCGCCATGCCCTTCACCATTTCCTTGTTCACGAGACCGGCCCTTGAAAGGCCGATGAACACGTCCGCGCCCGCCAGGGCTTCCTTGAGGCCGCCTGTCATGCGCCGCTTGTTCGTGACCTGCGCGATTTCTTCCTTGTACGGATTCATGCCTTCTCTTCGGCCTGCATAGATCGCACCCTTCGTGTCGCACAGGGTGACATCCGCGACCCCTAGCTTCAGAAGGAGCCTCGTGACGGCCATCCCGGCCGCGCCCGCGCCGCTCACGACCACCTTGATGGCCTCAGGTCTCTTGGACACGATCCTCAGAGCGCCCATCAGCGCGGCGCAGGTCACAATGGCGGTTCCATGCTGGTCATCGTGGAACACGGGAATGCCGACTTCCTTCTTGAGCCGGGACTCCACTTCAAAACAAGCGGGGGCTGAGATGTCCTCGAGGTTTATCCCCCCGAAAGTGGGTTCGAGTAGCTTGACTGCTTCAACGATCTTCGCAACGTCCTTTGTGGCAAGGCAGATGGGAAAGGCGTCTACACCAGCGAATGCTTTGAACAAGACCGCTTTGCCTTCCATGACCGGCATCCCAGCCCCAGGGCCTATGTCACCAAGTCCGAGGACGGCAGTGCCATCGGTGACGACCGCCACCAAGTTCCCCTTGCTCGTATACTGGTAGATCTTCTCCGGGTCGGCGTGGATCTCTTTGCAGGGCTCCGCGACCCCTGGAGTGTACGCGAGGCTCAAGTCGTGCGCATCCCTCACAGGGACCTTGCTCTCCACTCTGAGCTTGCCCCTGTTTCGTTCGTGAAGGCGTAGGGCCTCCTCTCGCATGGACACCTGGTTGCTCCTCCTTTGCAGCCCGCGTCTCGTGGGCACGGTGCGCTGCATGATATGACACGCGGGTATGATAGACGGGATTCTATTTGGTATACCATTGTGCATATTAGACTTGTTCGCTATTCGCGAAGGAATTCCTGCCGGGACATGCCGGATTTTCCGACCCAAGCGAGGACTTCCTCACCGGCTCAGAGGCCGCCGGGCTGCGCGGTTCGTTGCGCTGCGTAGAGCAGGCTGGCAAGGAGACCGTCGATATGCCGGCGCATGGCTTCTTCAGCGTACTTTGACGTGCCTTCCTTCCGCGACCGGACAAGCTCGCGCACAATAGCCTCGTGTTCTGCTACCGAGTTCCGGGCCCGCCCGGGCGTCAGCAAGGACGTCAGCCTGTGCCGAACAGTCTGAGTCTTCAGGAGATCGAGCATCTCCGCCAAGCGCTTGCTCCCGCTCGCATCGACGATGATCCGGTGGAAGGCGCCGTTCAGGTCAGAGTACCGGTAGAGGTCGTTGTCGTGAACGGCCTTCTTCATCTCGACCAGGATCGCCGTCAGCCGGTTCATGGCATCGTCCGTCAATCTCGGGACGGCGAGCCTGCACGCCAGCACCTCTAGGGCTTCTCTCATCTGAAGGATTTCGATCGCGTCCTCCAGCGAAAGGTTCACCACGACGGCCCCTCTGTTCGGAACGAGATCAACCAGCCCTTCAGAGAAGAGCCTCTCGAACGCCGCCCTCACCGGGGTACGGCTCACGCCGAGTTCCTCGGCCACCGTACGCTCGACCAAGCGGTAGCCCGGTCCCCAGATGCCTCTCTTGATACGGTCGCGGATTTCGAGGTACGCTTTCTCAGCTTGCTGCCCTCTGCTTGAACCGTCACATTCTTTACTCACGGACCGGCTCCCCTTTGCACCGCAGATTCGGGTCATGACCCACGAGCTGCCAGGCCAACCTTCAAAGCCCCGGTTTTAGTTTCGGTGTGCACTCATGCATTCCTGCTTCGCGCGGGCCAAGCGGCGGGTGATACGGGCATCGCCCGTTCTCGACCGCTCACTCTGTCGCCTCGCCAGGACATGCTGACCCATGTGCGACAGGGCAGCAACAGCGACAGGCCGGGCGGTTAGCCCGGCCCCCGTCAGCCCCTCGTAGCGGCCTGGCACTTGGGCTCGGCCAAGCGATTTCGTCCTATACTGGCGCGATACCAACGATACACGAGGACGGCGATTATCATGGCTACCCCAACGTAAGACCACATGTCAGGGTTCACAAGCATCAAGCTGCCAATGCCCATCAAGGCCCTCTCCCAGAGGGAGAGCTTTCCCATGAAGTAGCCGTGAGTGCAACAAGCCGTCGACAGACACGCCACAACGGCGACGCCAATAGAGACGAGGAATCTGGACAACGTAGCATGCAACCCCAGCAACTCCGGGCGATACACCAAAAGGAATGGCAGGAGGAATCCGGGCGCGGCAAGGCGCAAGGCAGTCATGGCAGTCTTGTTTGGGTTCGAGCCCGCGATCCCTGCAGCTGTGTAGGAAGCCAGGGCTACCGGAGGCGTGATCCCTGACAAGCAGCCGAACCAAAAGACGAAGAAATGGGCTGCAAGAGGCGGGACGTTCATTCGCACGAGAGCCGGCGCGGCGATCGTCGCGACCACCACGTAACAAGCAGTAGCGGGCAGCCCCATGCTTGCGACAAGGGAGGCTAGAAGCACGAAAACCAGTGCAAGGACCATGCTGCCCCTTGCAAGCTCTATCATGTTGTACGCGACCACGGATCCCAGCGCGGTCATGCCGGTCACTCCCACGATGAACCCCACGACAGCGCAGGCAAGGCCTATGGGAACGATGCTGCGCGCCCCTCCGGTAAGAGCTTCTGTGATCTTCTTCAGCCCCATCCTTGATTTCCTGCTGACAAAGCTGATGAGCACCGTCGATATCAGGCCGGCGAATGCCGATGTTATCGCGGTGAGGCCAGCGATGAGAGCGTAGATGATCACGAGCACCGGGATAATCAGATAACCCTTTTCCTTCAGCACCTGCCCCAGCCTGGGGAGGTCCGCCTTCGGCAAACCCTGCAGCCCGCGCCTCTGCGCTTCCATGTCTATCACAAAGAACAAGGAGAGATAGTACAGGATGGCCGGGATTATGCCGGCAACCATGATTGTGGTGTACGGAACCCCGAGGAACCCCGCCATCAAGAACGCCGCCGCCCCCATGATCGGCGGCATGATCATTCCACCGGTCGATGCGGTGGCCTCCACGGCACCGGCGAAGTCAGGCGTGTACCCGATACGCTTCATGAGTGGGATGGTGAAGCTCCCTGTCGTCGCCACGTTTGCTATGGAACTACCGCTTATCGTGCCCATGAGTGCGCTTGAGACTGCTGAGACTTGGGCGGGGCCGCCCCTTCTGTGGCCTATCAACGAGAATGCGAAATCATTGAAGAAGTCGCCTACCCCGCTCTTTGCAAGGAACTCACCGAACAGCACGAAGAGAAAGAGGTATGTCGAGGAAATAGTGAGGGTGGTCCCGAAAACCCCCGCATCCGTCATGAACATCCTCGATACGATCCTGGACCACGGAAACCCGCCGTGTGCGAAAACGCCTGGGACGTATTGGCCATATCTCGCGTACAACAGGAATACGGCGGCCAGGACTGGAAGTATGGGTCCTGTAGACCTTCGCCCTGCCTCAAGAACGAGGAGAATACCGATCACGGCGACAACGTAGTCTCTGGGAAGAGGAATCATGCCCCGGTTGTACAAGGCGTCGAATGATAAGCAGAAGTATAGGGCACATCCCGCCCCAACGATGGCGAGGATCCAGTCGACGGCCGGGATCTTGTCCCTGGCAGCCCCACGTCGCGCCGGGTACATCAAGAAACACAGCACCATCAGGAACGCTAGGTGAATCGTGTTGATTTTGAGGGTGGGAAGGAACGAAAAGCTATTCGCCCATATCTCGAAGATCGAAAAAGCAACGGCGGTTATCGAACATATGGATGCCGCGATCCCTGCTAGACGCCGCGGTCCCGATTGAGGTTTCGATGTGTTTTCCAAAGCTGCTGTCACTTGCGTACCTCCCATGCGCTATCATGTCCCCAACGTGACCTGGAACGGCAGGCCTGACGCCCAGCGGGCCCCGGAACTGCCCATTGGCTTCCGGGCTTCCGGGGCCCGAATGCCCACTGCCCAGGTAGGTCCGCTCACGTTCATTTGTGCAGGCTTGCTTGGTTCTTGCGGTCGAACGCGGGTTTCTGCCTCGCGTAATCTTCCTCGCGTACCGCGTACCTAGATCCGTCCGTCGTCCGTTTTACTGATTCATCCCTTGTATTCGGGCGGGATCAAGTTCGCAGGGATCTTGATGCCGCGCTCCTTGAAGTAGCGGACCGCCCCGGGATGCAGCGGAGCGACCAGCCCGGGTATGGCACGCTCAAGCGACATGTATTCGAGTCCAGAATACGACTTGTGAATGTAGTCTAGGTTCTCGAATATGGTCTTAGTGATCTTGTACACGAGGTCCTCAGGAATGTCCCTTCTGATACCCAGGGCGGTCGTCGTGGCAATGGTACGTACCGTGTAGTCTTGGCCCGGGTACGTATTCGCCGGTATCGTGAACTCCGAGAACTCCGGGTGCAGCTCAGATGCGCGCTTGATCTCGTCCTGCGTCAGAGACAGCAGCCGGGCCCCCACCCTGCTGGCAAATAGGTCCAGCACTGACGGATGAGGGATCCCGCCGGAGAGCTGTGCCGCCACGATCCGCCCGTCCTTTATGGCGTCTGCGGACTGGGAGAAGCCCAGAAACTCTGGGACTATGTCCTTGTAGGTCATCCCCGCGCCGTCCAGGGCAGCTACGGTATTCGGTTCAGTACCGCTTCCGAGTTGACCGACTGACACCCTCTTACCCCTTAGGTCCTGATACGTTCTGATGCCCGATTTCTCAGTCACGACCATCTGGACGACGTTCGGCCACAACACCGTTATCATCCGGAGATCTTTGTAAGGCTTGTCCTTGAACGCCCCTCTGCCGTTGTACGCGTCGACCACGACACTTGCGAGGAGAACCGCGGCTTCTGCCTCGCCCTTCGCCATCATATTGATGTTCTCAGGAGAACCGCCCGATTCCTGGGCCGAAGCCACAACGCCTTCCTTGCCCAACGCGTCGTTGAGGAGGCTCGCAATGACCGAGCCCGCGGGATAGAACGACCCGCCCATACTCGCCGTGGGAATGCGGATGAACACTTTCTTTGCAGCCTCTCCGCCAGTGCCGACCATACTCAAAACGAGTGCGAGTGTCGCTACCATGACCATTGCCTTCATGAACCTTCGCACGGATATCCCCTCCCGGCTTTCGCCCGCCAAAGCGGGGCTCTTTCGTCCATCGTGTTTCGGGCTCCTGTGGATAGCACCCTGCTACAAGGTTGTTACGATGTCTTGCTAGGGCTCCTTCTCAGCGCACGCTTCGTCACCTGTGCAAGAGGTCCTGTCGTGTTCTGTCGCCGGCTCCCCCTTTCCGAGTGGCATGTCCGCAGCACAGAGGCGGGTGGTACACCAAATGTCATACCATCTTGTTCGATATGTTCTACACCACGCGCCGGTCTCCTTCTTCCGAGAGGAAAAACGGATGAGATTTCTCACCCCACGGTTTGAGGAGGAGATCGCATGGTGCGTGAGGAATTCCCATCCCGAAACGTCACAACACCATCGTCACTACCCGGCATGCTAGACCCACGAAGCACATGATCATGCGCTGCCGCACAGCACGTCAGACAATGATCAGCTGCGCCCGTCATGCCGTTTCAGAGCAGGGCTTGGAAACCCGATGGGTGGCTGGGAGCTTGGCCTGCCCGCCACACGAGGTGATGCGACATGGCGACCTACGTTGGCATACGCAACGCGCGGCCAGACGACGCCCCGATAGGCGCGGCGCTCTTGCGGATGTCCTTTCCATCAGAGCGCGTGTCAGACGCCATCTTCGGACTGGGCGATCCCGACCGGGCGTGCAGGGCCTTGAGGGCATTTTTCATGAGAGACGCGAACAGGTTCAGCTACGAGTTCGCGGTGATGGCTGAGGAAGGGGACAGAGTCGTCGGCATGCTCCTCGGGTACGAGAGCCGCAGAATCAGACGGTTGAACCTCAACATGGCCTTTCAAGCGCCGTTCGTGTACGGATTGCGTGGGGCTTTGCGTGTCGCCATGTGCTCGGGTTCTCTTCTCTTTACGATTCCCAGGCCCGGACCGGGCGAGTTCTACATAGAGCACGTCGCGGTGCTTCCAGCGTGGCGAAGGCGCGGCATCGGCACGAAGCTCCTCAACGCCGCCGAGGAGAGAGCGAAGGCCGCCGGGCTCGCCAGATGCTCGCTGGACGTAGAGCTCGGCAACGCGGACGCCCGCAGGCTGTACGAGCGTTTGGGCTACAAGCACGTCGGCACATACGTTCTTCAGGGAGAGGCGCGCCGCTACGGGATCGGGGGGCTGTACCGGATGGCCAAGACCCTCGTCTAGATCTCGTCCAGACACCGTGACGCGCGCCAGGCCTTCCGCGTCTTGGTCTTGCGGTTTCGCGGCGCATGCTGCACCAGCGCTTGCTGGACCGGCGCTTGCTGGACCGGCGAAGGCCGGGACGGCGATTGCGGATGGCCCGTGGCTATCCGAGGGGCTTACGGACTCTAGTTTGATGGGGGGAGTTTTCACCATGGAGAGAGCTATAACCATGCGTAGAACCAGCACAGGCTCATTGACGAGGGTGGCGTTTTTCGCCGCGCTCACCAGCGTGCTGGCATTCATATCCATACCTTTGCCGTTCAGCCCGGTCCCCGTAACAGCGCAATCCTTCGGGGCCATGCTCGCAGGCCTTCTCCTCGACCCCGGCGAAGCCGCGTCAAGCCAGGTGCTTTACGTGCTCCTTGGCGTCGCGGGCATGCCAGTTTTTGCCGGGAACTCCTCGGGCTTGGGAGTGCTGACAGGGCCTACCGGCGGATATCTCTGGGGCTTCGTTGCGGGAGCATACGTAATAGCCCTTTTGACCCGAAGGGGGACGAACGTCAAGCCCCCCGGCACGGCCTTCTCGATCCTCGCTTCCGTGGTAGGGGGCGTGATAGTGGTCTATGTCCTGGGAGTCCTCCAGCTTTCGATCGTAACGCGGCTTCCGCTGGGCAAGGCGATCGTTGCGGGAGCACTGCCTTTCATTCCGGGCGACCTTCTGAAAGCCTGCGCAGCGGGGCTAGCTGGCTCCCGGCTGCGCAGAGCGCTGCGTGCCTCGCACGCCCACCGACCCGCCGGATGATGGCCTCGGCTCACGGCTGAAGCTGTCCGCAGGCGGGCGGCACGCGCGGGCGCGGGTTCACCGGGCACTTCCTTGGCCATAGCTGGCCTTGAAGAATTCCGCCTGCCTAGTCACGACTTCCTCCGGGATGGGAATGGGGCCGCCTGCGAGCTTGCTGAGCAAGAACACCATGGCGGCTTTCTCCACGACCTCGCACACGTTCATCGCTTCATCGAGGTCGCGTCCCACGCCGATCACCCCATGGTTCGCAAGGAGCACGGCGCCATCGCCGCTCAGAGTGCGGGCCGCGACCTCCGCGAGCTCCCGCGACCCGGCGGGGGCGAACTCCGCCACCTTGATCTCGTGCCCGCCCGTGGCGGCGATCACAGTCTCGAGAAAAGGCGGGATCGAGAGGCGCGCCGAGGCGACAGCCGTGGCGTACATGGAATGGGTATGCACTACCGCACCCACGTCGGTTCTCGTGCGCAGGATGGCGGCGTGCATCATGTATTCGATGGACGGGCGTCTTACGCCATCGACCACGTGCCCGTCGAAATCCACCCCCACTATGTCGTCGGGTTTCAAAGACTCGTAGGCCATGCCGCTCGGAGTAATGTAAAAGTAGTCCATCCCGGGCAGCCGCGCGCTGATGTTCCCGCTGGTTCCGTACACGAGACCTGTCCGTATCATGTGAACCCCAGCGTCAACTATCCGTCTCTTGAGAGCCAGTGGCTCCTCTCGTGTCATGTGGAAGCCCTCCCGCGATGCCTATACTCAAAACACTCACGGTGCCTGCGCCGGTATCCGGCGTCTACGGCAGTATCTCTGTCTACGGCAGCGTCTTTGTCCGTAGCAGCGTCTTTGTCTATGGCAACGTCTTTGTCTATGGCAGTATCTTCCCGGGGTTCATGATGCCCGCGGGATCGAACGCTCGCTTCAAGACGCGCATGGCAGCCATGGTGGGCTCGTCCACCGCCTTCGGCAGGAATCTCTTCTTGAAAACGCCGATGCCGTGCTCGCCGGTGATCATCCCACCAAGGCTGAGCGCCGTCTCGAAGATGGCCTCGTTCACCCGATCGAGCTCCGCGTTCCACTTCTCGTCGCTCACGCCGCGCTTGAGAACGCCCACGTGTACGTTGCCGTCCCCCGCATGACCCCAGTTCACTATGGGCAAACCGCTGCGCTTCGATATTTCCTCGACAGCGCTGATGAGATCGGGGATCCTCACCCTCGGCACTACCACGTCCTCGACCTCGACTCTCTCGCTGATGGCCTTGAGCGTTTCCAGGAGGACGCGCCTCGCGTGCCAAAGCTGCTCTTTTTGAAACGCGCTGTCCGCCACCAGGACGTCGTCGGCTCCCCCTTTGACGCAGAGCTCTGCCACCGTCTCGGCCTGGGCATCGATGTCCTCGCGCCTGTTCCCGTCAAGCCCCACTATGAGCTGGGCCTCGGCATCGCTGAAGGGAAGCTCTTTCTCGAGGTACTTCTCGCACGCTTTCACGCTCTCCCTGTCCATGAACTCCAGCACTACCGGCACGATGCGCTTCGCCCGGATTATCTCGGTCACCGTGCGGGTGGCGTCGTGAAAGCTGTGGAACGGAACGAGGAGATCCATGCGGCACTGGGGCAGAGGAATGAGTTTCAAGACCGCCTGGGTCACTATACCGAGCGTTCCCTCAGATCCGATGAGCACGTTCGCAAGGTCGTAGCCTGTGACGTTCTTCACGGTCTTGCCGCCGTAGCGCACCGCGCTTCCGTCAGGGAGGACCGCCTCGATCCCCATGACATAGTCGCGGGTTATCCCATACTTGACCGCCCTCGGCCCGCCGGCGTTCTCCGCGATGTTGCCGCCGATGCTGCAGCTATCGAGGCTCGCCGGGTCGGGGGGGTAGAAAAGCCCCCTTGCCTCGACCTGCTTGTGCAACTCCCCGACCACGAGGCCGGGCTCTACGACCGCCATGAGGTTGGCCTCGTCCACCTCGATGAGGCGGTTCATCCTCTCCATGGACACGACTATGCCGCCGTGCACCGGGAGCGCGCCTCCCGAGAGCCCCGTTCCCAGGCCGCGCGGGGTGACAGGGACGTTTTCCGCCGCGGCAAGCCGGACCACGCGTACGACCTGCTCGGTCGAGACCGGCTTTGCGACGACGTCAGGCATGAAATGCCAGCCAGGCATCTCGTCATGAGAGTACGGCTCCAGGCCTTCCTCGCCAGTCACGACCGCCTCGGGCCCTACGATTCCGGCAAGCATCTCCACGATCCGTGCGTCAACCTTGCTGTACACGCCGCATCCCCTCCCGGGAAGAGTTTACCACCGCGGGCGTGGATCCGCAAACCGCACTGTCGCACAGCCGAAAGGCCCTGTAATTGCGCGGTAAGTATGAGGTCATTAGTCTTCTCTGGTCTTCCGAGGGCTTGGGTTGCCGGTGATTGCACGAGGGGTGTCAAAATCCGGCCACCGGCCAGACGGGCCGGATTTTGTCAAGGCGCTCCGTTCGGGGCGCCGTCCCCGAGGGCAATACCGGCAGCCCCGCCCGGCGCGCGCTCTGGAACCGGCGATTACTTATGGCGATCTACTTGGGAGAGGATGAAGCGGATGGGGTCGCGACCTGCCTACCGCCTTTTTCGTTCGCCCTTGCCTGACGTTTCGATCTCCCTAGCCCTGAGGACTTCCTCCGAAAGAAGGGACCTGATGGTGTTAAACAGGGGAAGGAATCCGGGCTCACCTCGGATCTCTGCGACCTGTCTCGGGCGGGGCAAGGTCACTTCGATGGAAGCCTTGATCCTGCCTGGACGGGCGGTCATGACCAAGACCCGGTCGCCGAGGGCGATGGCCTCGTCGATGCTATGAGTTATGAACACCGCTGTCTTGCGGGACTGCTCCCATATCCTCAGGAGCTCCTGCTGTAGGAGCATGCGGTTCTGCTCGTCCAAGGAGCCGAAAGGCTCATCCAGAAGGAGGATCTCCGGGTCGTTCGCAAATGCCCGTGCCACGCTCGCCCTCTGTTTCATTCCCCCCGAGAGCTGGTGCGGGTACGCCTGGGCGAACCCAGAGAGACCGATGAGCTCGATGTGGTGTTCGGCTATTCTACGCCGTTCGGCGGAAGGCACGCCGCGCAGCCTCATGCCGTACTCTACGTTCTCGCGAACGGTCATCCACGGAAAGAGGGATTGTTCCTGGAAAACCACAGACGCGAGGGGTCGTGACGCATGAGACAGCCCGGAGCCTGAGCCTGCCTGATGCGCGCCATCCCGGCTGCGGGAGCCCTGGATCAGGCGCCCCCTGGCTGCCTTGCGGCCTTCTTTCGCGCGCTCGGGGCCGTCGTCCGCACACCCGTGCGGAGCACTCGACGGGCCGCCGAGTGGGGCCCGCGCTGGGCCGAGCCCGGCCTCCCCGGGCATCAGAGCACGATACCTCACCAAGTACTGCTGGGCCGCTGTGCCGACTCCATTCCCCTCGACACCCGCATCTGACTGCAAGCCCGCGGTAATCGGCCCGGCGCCCGCCTCGCCTTCTCCGACTCCTTCTGCGGCCCGCTTTCCCTCCGCTCCTCCCGCGTCCCCAGTCTCCTCTGCAGGTTCGGGAGTCATTCCGACGGCGATGTACACCTTACCAGACGTCTGTTTCTCGAGTCCTGCAAGTATGCGCAGGAGCGTGGTTTTGCCGCACCCGCTCGGCCCGACTATGCACACGAACTCTCCCTCGTCCACGACGAACGATATGCCGTCCAGAGCGAGCACGACGTCGGACCGCCGCCGGAAGACCTTCGTAACGTCGCACACGCTGATCTTCGCACTGTCCGGAAGCGGCGCTGGTCGATGAGGGCTGGGCATCCCCTCGGAAGCTTTGGCGCGCCGCGCCGTCGCTTCGCGAATCATGCTCTCTTCACGCGCAGTCGTCGGCAGTCCTCCACTCGCCATCGGTCCAAACCCGCTTTCACTCTTGCGGCCCCCGAAACGCGGGGCGCGGGGCGCTCGGCCGGCCCCGGAACGCCGCCCGTTTCGTCGCCGCGTGATGCCAGGTCGACGTGTCAGTCGCTCCGGTCACGCGTTCACCGGCACAATTCCCGCCCACAAAGGCCGGGGCGAAGCATCAGTTCTTCCACGGAACGACCACGCGCTCGACGGCGTCCAGGAAGTTGGAAAGGATGTAGCCCATTAGCGACATGGTCATTAGGCCCACGAACATCCGCTCGATGTCGAACATGTCATATGCTCTCCAAATCATGTACCCCACCCCGGCGCGCGCGGCCGAGAGCTCAGCAGCCACGATGAGGAGCAGCGCCGTGCCCATTCCCAGCTTGAGCCCGGCGAATATCATCGGCAACGCCCCCGGCAGCGCCACCGTAAGGTAGAAGTCCTTTCGGCTTGCGCCGAAGCTCCTAGCCACGTCGAGGTAGATCTTGTCGATGTTCATGACTCCCGCCATCGAGTTGATGAGTACCAGGTAGAACACGCCCACCGCCACCGTTACGATCTTGGAAGCCTCCCCTAACCCGAAGACCAGCAGTATGAGGGGCATTATCGCAAGCTTGGGGATTGGGAACGTCGCCGCGACCATCGGTCCGAGCGCGGCCCGCACGGGCGGAGCGAGCCCCATGGCGAGGCCCAGCAAGACCCCCGCCCCGCTTCCGACGAGAAATCCCAGCAGGACGCGCTGCAGGCTCACGAGCGTGTTCACCCACAGCTCCCCTGACGTGACCACAGGCACGAGGGCTTTCAGGATGAGGGAAGGCGCCGAGAACAGCCGCACGTCCACGGCGCCCGCCCACGCGAGGATCTCCCATGCGACCAGGATCAGCGCGGGAGACGTCAAGTACAGCGCCCGGACGAGAAAGCCGTTCACGCCGAACACTCTCTGCGCCAGGGACGGTTGTCGCTCCTCCTCCAGCACAAGGATCCTGCGTCGCACGTCGCTTGGATTATGGTGTCTCAGGTCTCCCGCAGCGCTCTCCATCATTTGTACTCGCCCAACACCTTCACCGCGAAATCGCACCACTGGTTATCCACCACATCCTCCGCGCGAAGCTCGCCCTTGAGGAGGCCGCGCGCTCGGTACCAGTCAAGGTCCATCTGGACACCTTTCATTCGCACGTATCCGTTGGGGTTGAGACCGACGGGGAACATCCTGTCGTAAATGGCCGGGTCGTTGACCACAGAAGTCTCCGCCAGTATCCTGACGATTTCCTGTCGGCCTTTGTTCTTGAAGAAGGCGTCGTTGTAGTCGCGGAGGGATTTGAGGTACGCCACCATGAACCTCTTCGCCACTTCGGGCTTCGCCTGCATGCCAGGCCCGAAGACGACTATAGCGGTCTGGGCGTGAGGATCATATTCTGACGGATCTTTCCAGGGATCGACGATCCCCTTTTCGATGCCCTGCGCTATGAACGGCTCGATTACCATCCCAGCGTCGATGCTGCCGTTGCTGAGCGCAGCGAGGATGTCGGGGAAAGACCTTATTACCTGCAGGTCCACGTCCTCCGTGCTCAACCCGCCTGAGGCGAGGCACCTGTCAAGGGCGATCTCGTCGAGGGACGCCGTCCCCACGATCGCAACCTTGCGCCCGCGCAGGTCGGCCGCGGTGTTGATCTTTCCGACGAGGTCCTTTCGGATCACGAGGCGGTAATAGCCCATGCCTGGCACGTTCGTCCCCTTGTCAGCCACCACCTTGATGGGAATCCCTCGCAGCATCGCGTTGAACAGACCGGCCGCGGTCACGGTGCACCCCACATCGAGTTGGCCGGACCCGAGCAGGTTGATCATGTCCTGCCCCGTGTTGAACTGGACCTCTTCGAGACGAATGCCGAGTTCCTTGTAATATCCCTTATAGCTGCCAATGAGCAGGCCGCAGTCTGACGGCGCCCGTTTCATCCCGACAGTGACCTTGACCTCGGGGCTGAGCGGCTGGAGTTCGGTCTTGCCGGAAGTGGACGCGGGGGGCGCAACCGCAGCGCCTACTAGTACGCAAAGCAACACCACGACAAGAGCCCGTATCCTCAACTTCACTTACCTCCCCGGTTGCAGGTTTGGCGAAATGAGCCCACCAGGCTAGCCTGGGGCATGCTCTCACGGCGTTGATCGCTTCGAGCTACCGTAGCGTGCCGGTGTCACACAGCCTCATCACCTCCCCGCCCCACCCTCCGCCTTCCTACCGGGAATGCCGTCGCGGAGCCGGTCGGCAGGGCCGGTTGCCTCGTTCTGCGCATGCTCCTGTGTCTGTCTCGCCAGGCGCGTGTCGTCTCGGAGGCGAGGTCAGGCAAAGGCACCCTGAGCTCACGCAACGACTGCGGCGGAGCGCCCATGAGGGATGTAGGTCCTGCGCGTGATGGGTTCTGCGCGTGCACTCTGCGGGCGCACATTGCATGATATGAGGCTTCCTGATGAAAGGTGAGACGCGGAGGACGCGGTGGCAGGCCAGACGCAGGGAGAGACGAGCGGGCCGCGGCCTTTGCGCACCCGCGGCGTTCGCTACTTGGGCTGCTTGGTGCACGGCTGCCCGTGCCCTGAGCGGGAAATCAGGTCAAACAAAGCCCTCGCCGCAGCCTCGGGACCTGCCAGCTCCCAACCGGGGATGCCCAGCCTCGTGCGGACCTGCCCGACGAACACGCCCGCTTCGAAAGCAGCCTGGAAAACCCGGCCTGCAAGGGCCTCATGTAGATCCCGGTACTGCGGTGGTCCGAAAATGTTCGCGAAGTAGGCGCGCACGAGGCCTGTCGAGGTGGTGGTGCCTTTGGACATGGCAGCGCCTTCCCGGAACACCTCCAGCGCTTCCGCGGCGTCCGAGAACCTCTGGATGACCGGATGATCCTCGTCCACTTCCTCGTGGTTGTTGGCGTACAAAAGGTAGTGCACGGGATATCCGGCCAGCACCTCGTCGATGTTCGTCACGGGAATCACTGCGCGGGCATTCGTCTTGTGGGGGCTCATTATGATGGCCCGGTCCACCTGATCGAACGCGTACCCTGGTTGGAGATCGTCCAGACGGACGAAGGCGCCGACCTCGGTGCCATAGCCTCGGATGCTGCCATCCGGGGCCACTTCGAAGGAACCCATGTCATCAGCAATGACCCGGAGGTCGCGGATGTACTCCTGTCCAAGGACCCTGAATGCCTCGAGCGACTCGGACTTGCCTGTTCCGGTGTCCCCCACGATGACGATGCCCGCCGCTGGGCCTCTCCTGAGCACGATTCTGGTCATGGCCCCATGGAAGGGCATACGGCCGAGCTTCTTCATGACCAGGATGTTGTGGAGAGTGAGGATCATCTTCTTGAGGTAACCAAAGTAACCGAACCTGTCCTCACCCGGAACGGCTGCTACGAGCAGGTCATTGGTGTGGTCCTCATGGAAGACCACCGGGAGCTCTCCGAACCTCGTCGTGGTTTCGGGCGGAACGCCGAAAGCGTATATGGCGTCCGGCCCGCGTCTGACCTGTTCCTCAGTGGCGAGTTCGAAGAGGTTCGCAAGGGAACACCCGAGGCCCATGAACTTGTGATGGAAGTACACGAACACGACCACGGGGCCGACCCGGGCGGGATAACACAGCCACTCCTCCGGCCTGAGGGCGACCCCGTCCAGGGGGTTCTCACGCACCCTAAGGAATTCACCGGTCCGCTTGTTCATCGACGGATCGATGATGAGCGGGGGATCGATCAGGACCTGACGGACGAAGCGTACGTCGCGGAGCCCGCTGTACTCCCGAGGACACGGCCAGTCTTTCGGAACCGCGATGAGGCCCACCTGCGCCCCGGCGGCCACCTGCCGGTAGATGCGGGGATGATCGCCGGTGATGTTCTCACAGATATCCCGGTACGCGGCTCTCACCACGTGAGTCAGCTGTTCCACGGTGTCGTTGAAGGTGCGGTACGGCCTCTTGTCAAGGCCCACGCCCGCGCCCGCAATGTCGCTCGGGCCGGTGTCGGCTTCGGAGTAGCACACGAGGAAGCGGTTGAAGCGGCGCCAGTAGTCGTAGAGCGCCTCCACAAACTCGTGAAGGAGACGCGGGTCCCGCGCGAACCCCTCAGCCCCAGGCACGCTCCTGGCAGCCTGCTCGAGAGGAAAGGCAGCGAGCGCCCTGAGAAGTGAGACGAGCAGGTCCTCCTTGCGCCGCATGAGCTCGTCCGGCGCCTCCGATGCTGTCTCTTGCGGCTCCGCCCGGAGAGCCGGCATGGGGCCCGGCCCCGAGCGCGCGCTGGGCTTGCACCTGGGGTCCGGGTCCGGATCTGCGTCCGGTTCCTCGAAAAGGGCCAGGAGAGGCGAGTCCTTGCGCCTGAGCCAGCCGACGAAGCTGTGAACGACTTCGCCGAAGAGCCCGCTGGACAGGAGTTCCTTGGCGGTGTTGCAGACCGCGCCGCGCGTGAACATGATGACCTGGCGTGGCAGCCATGAGATGATGATGTTGGACATTGTCTCTCCTCCCGGCACGTCTGCCTGGTACCGCCGGTGAACGCCGTTGCGGCACATTGCTTGTGATGCATTATATGTCAAGCCTGCGGGAGAGTCAATTGCCGCCGGCGGTGAGCCGGCGCGCGCCGGGGGGAACAGGCGGAGGAGGAACGAGCGGCGTATGACGAAGGTCCGTTCTGCCGGATTTGCCCGGCACCCAGGGATGATCGGGCTCGACGCTATCTCCGAGCCATTTCGCACGCGAAACCCCTGTAAAGAGGTTGACCCACAACATCCCCGGGTCTAAAATGGAGGAGGGTTTTGGCTGCGGCAGGAGAATGTTACGCAAGTTGCCGGTTCTGCCGGCCGGCGGACGACACCATACCCTGACGCCCCGATGCCACCGCGGGCTCGGCGGCTTATGGGTTTGTTACGTCCGTGGGGCTCTGAACCGTCCTCAGGCGCTGTCCTTGGGCTGTACCTCGAGCTGTGGGACGGTCCTTCCTCTGAGCATTCAGACCATGGCATGTTTCTGCGCAGAGGACTCTGATAGAGCTCTTTCCAGCGAGGAGTAGACTCGGGCCTGCGGTGGACGGTGGGCTGCGTACACCACCGTGACAGCCGGGGACAGCCGGGAACCCGGGGCCGGCAGGCGGGGGCGGGACACGGCAGCCAAGTCGTTGACGGAATCGTCGATACGTTGCACCTGGGAGGTCGTCGGGCAGTGGACATTCGGAAGGTCGGCATCGTAGGCGCTGGTACAATGGGCTGCGGCATCGCGGAGAGCGTCGCAGAAAGAGGGTACGAAGTCATCCTCGTGGATCGCACGGACGAACTCATCGCAGAGGCGCGGAACCGCATTGAAACGAGCCTCAACAAGAGGCTGGAGAAATGGGCCATCACAGAGGCTGAAAAGAGGGTCACCCTCGGCCGCATCCGCCCCAGCTCGCAACTGGTCAGCATCACCCCCGCCGACCTCGTGATCGAGGCGGTCGTCGAAGATCCCGATGTCAAGAAGGAGGTCTTCCGAACCCTCGACAGTCTCTGCGCGGAAGGCGTCGTGTTCGCGACGAACACCTCCACCCTCAGCGTGACAGAGCTCGCGGCGGCCACCGGGAGGCCGGACAAAGTCATCGGCCTCCATTTCCTCAACCCAGTGAACAAGATCAAGCTCGTGGAAATCGTTCGGGGTTTGAAGACGTCCGACGAGACGTTCGCCGCAGCGAGCAAGTTCGTCGCGAGCCTGGGGAGAACGGGCGTGGAGGTTCACGAGTCGCCCGGTTTTGTCACGACGAGGGTCCTCGCCCCGCTCCTCAACGAGGCCATGTACGCCCTAATGGAGGGCGTCGCATCGGCGAAGGGCATCGACACGGCGATGAGACTCGGTTTCGACCTGGGCAAGGGGCCTCTTGAACTTGCAGACCGCATGGGTCTGGATACAGTGCTCGCTTTCATGGACCGACTCTTCCGCGACCTGGGGGACCTCAAGTTCAGGCCATGCCCGTTGCTGCGAAAACTCGTCCGCGCGGGGCATTTGGGCGTCAAGACCGGACAGGGGTTCTTCAAGTACGACGAGGACGGAAACCTCGTCGAATGATTGGATTCCAGCGCACGAGAGCGCGGCGAGCGAAGCCGGCGCTTCTCGCTTCTCGACCGGAACGCCCGGGATCCCGCGTCCCCGGGGCGGGGCCTGCGGGTCGCAGCAGACGGGCGTCGGGCCTTCGGAGCGGTCCGGTGCGACATTGCGGTATTCTGATGCGGCATCACATTGCGACATCCGTCAGGAGGCAGCGCCATGAAGGTATTTGTTCTCAATTGTGGTAGCTCATCTGTCAAGTACCAGCTATTCAACATGGACGACGAGTCAGTGATGGCGAAAGGCCTGGTCGAGCGGATCGGCTCCGACGACGCGATCCTGACGCACAGGCCGGCAGGACGGCAGCCAGTGAAACAGGTTGCGCCCATCCTCGACCACACCACCGCCATCGGCAAAGTCCTTGCCGTGCTTACCCACCACGAGCACGGCGTCATACACGACGTCAGCGAGATCGAGGCTGTCGGGCACCGCGTCGTCCACGGCGGGGAGTCGTTCACAGGGTCGGTCCTCATAACTGACGAAGTCAAGAAGGCCTTGCGTGACTGCATCGACCTCGCGCCGCTGCACAACCCACCGAATCTGACTGGCATAGCGGCCGCGGAGGCGCTGATGCCGGGCGTGCCTCAGGTAGCCGTGTTCGATACCGCTTTCCACTCGACCATGCCCAGGCATGCGTTCCTTTACGCCATCCCATACGTCCTCTACCAGCGTCACAAGGTCCGGCGGTACGGGTTCCACGGGACATCCCACAGGTACGTCGCTTGGCGGGCGGCGACGCTCCTCAGGCGGCCGATGGAAGACCTCAAGATCATCAGCTGCCACCTGGGCAACGGGGCAAGCATCGCCGCGATAAAGGGCGGGAAATCCATAGACACGAGCATGGGGTTTACGCCGCTCGAAGGTCTGATGATGGGCACGCGCAGCGGAGACGTGGATCCCGGTGTCATACTCTTCGTGATGGATCGCGAGCAGTTGACGCTGGCCGAGGCCAACGCCATGCTGAACAAGCACAGCGGACTCATGGGGCTGTCCGGCCTGAGCAGCGATATGCGGGAGATCGAAGCCGGAATGGCCCAGGGGAACCTGCGTGCGAAGGACGCTTTCGACGTATACGAATACCGCATCCGCAAGTACATCGGCGCCTACGCCGCCGCCATGGACGGCGTCGACGTGATCATCTTCACGGCTGGCGTGGGCGAGAACTCGCCGCTCGTACGGCGGCGGGTTTGCGAGGGCCTGGGGTTCTTGGGGGTCAAGATCGACGTCGCCAAGAACGAGGTCAAGGGCAAAGAGGCCGACATCTCCGCGGAAGACTCGGCGGTCAGGGTGCTCGTCGTTCCGACCAACGAGGAACTCGTGATCGCCAGAGACACGATGGAGATCGTCTCATCGCTCCGCACGGCCTGAGGACAGTCACCGCCTGCGGGGTGCTTCGAAAGCGCGACGTGATAGAAGCGCTGCGGCGACGAATGCGAACTCGAGCAGGCCGGCTGTGAAGTGCGTCGGCAGAGGCGCGAGGCCGAGCGCCATCTGCCCGGCGCGCGCCGCGATGAGCGGCAGCGCCACCACGAAACAGCCGGCCGTGAGCGCCCTGAGATAGCTCCCGGGGGACATGAACGGGCTCACTCTAGCCCCGCCACCACCGCCCCCCCGGCCGCCTGCCCGTTCCGACCGCCGCGAAAGCACGAACCCGGTCACGAGCGAGCCCGCGGCGGTGGGCAGCACCCCGGACCCGCAGAGAGGGACGAGGGCGCGCGTCTCAGCTCGCCCGGCAAGGGCGGCCACCACCAGCAGAACGATGACAGATACGACGTACGTCGTGGTGGCCACGGCTGCCTTCGCCGTGAGAGTCCACCGTAATTCCACGGGAAGGGTCCTGACATAAGCGTGCCCAACCGCCTCCACGTTGAACAGCGCAGGCACCGCCGTGACCGCCATGAACGCCACGAAACTGACCACTCCTAGGGAACCCAGGGCGAGCCGCCCTTTGGAGCCCATCATGACGGCCCAGGGGATGACAGCCGCGGCGGGCATGAGCAGCAAAGCCGCCTCAGAAGGAGACCTGAACACAAGGCGCATGTCTTTGATGAGGACGCCGAGCCACGGCGCCACGGGCCTCACCTTGAAGTCTTTCGGAGCCGTCCCGACCCGAGACCCGTCGCTGCGGACGCCGACAATCCCGCCCAGCGCCCGCGCCCTGAGGCGCGAGCCGGCCCACGCCAGGCTCCAAGCGGCAAGCCCAACGTAGACAGCGGAGGCTATACCCGAAGCCACGAGCATTCCGTGCGTCGCGCCCTTCGCGCCGCTCGCCACAGCGACGAGGAAGCCAAAGGATGCAGGGTAGGTGAACTGCAGCACGCCCCCAACCGCAGGGTTCTCGGCTATGGCCGCAAGGATGGCCTTGCCCGCGTAGGCCTGATAGGTGAACAGGAAGTACATGCCCACTCCGGGCATGAGGGACATGATGAGGTACAGTATCCTCGCCATGTTCCTGAGCCCGGATCCCGTCTGATTGAACACCTTCGCGTAGAAGAGCTCAGCCAAAGCGAGCGCGAGAACCACAGCGAATGCCTCCGCGGTCCCGACACCGGCAAGGTAAGCGAGCGCCCCGGCGACGGAGCGCGTAAGAACGATATGCGAGACGGCGAACGCCACGAGGCCCGTGACTAGGGGAGCATCGAAGATCCTAAGGAACCCGAGGAGTGCCGTGGCCGCCACCTCTTGCCGCGAGAGAGGCAGCAACACCAATGTTTGTACGGCTTTTGCGGCGACGAACCCAGTCACCATGTCCATGGCCATTACGGTGATGACGAACACTACAGCGAGGATGAACATGCCCGCTACCACGGCCATGCTCTCAGCGGGGCTCACACCGGGAAACGAGGCCTTCGCAGTCCCAAGGGCCGCGCCCACGGCGGTGCCTGCCAGGAAGACGCAGAGGAGGAGTTTCATCACAATGGCGCTCTGCCCCATGAATCTCCTGAACTCGCCGGGCGCTTTCGTCTCAGGAAGCCGGCCCCCGCGCTTCAGACCGTAGAAGCTCTGAAACATCGCCTCCCTGTAGACGAGCGCTGATATGCGCCAGAGTGCGGCACGCGCCCGGGTGGTGCGCGGTGTACCCGCTCCTGGTATGTGTTGCGACGACTGCCGGGGCGCCAGTCGGGTCCCGTCTGCCACCCGCGTCGCTCGCCGCGGCACCCGTGAAGACGGGCACGCCGGCGCCGTCTCACTCGTGCGTGGCGCTCGAGGCGTTCGTTCCATCCGCGCTATCCTCCTCACCTTCCAAAGCCCTGATGGTTTCCTCGATGCCGGCCTCCTCGGCCGTCACCTTCAGGAATATGTCCTCGAGCGACTCATCGGCATGCACGAGCGCCCTCAGCTCCTGGATGGTCCCCTCCCCCACCATGCGGCCGTGGTTGACTATGCCTACCCGCGTGCACAGGCGCTCCGCCACCTCCATCACGTGCGTACAAAAGATGGCCGCACCGCCCTTGCGAGCGTGAAGGCCCACGAGCTCCTTCAGTATGCGCGACGTCCGCGCGTCGAGCCCGTTGAGCGGCTCGTCCAGGATGAGAAGCGGCGGGTCGTGAAGCAGCGCCCCCATCACGGCCACCTTCTGCTTGGTTCCCAGCGAGAGCGTGGCGATGGGGCTGTCGAAGTACGATTCCATCCTGAACGCCTTGACCATCTGTTCCACCCTGCCATTCGCCTCGGCAGGCGGGAGCCGCCGGACAGACGCGACGAACTCCAGGAACTCCCTTGGCGTCAGCGAATCGAAGAGGAGGACGTCCTCCGGCACATATCCTATCAGGCTCTTGACAACCATCTCATCCTTGTGGGAGTGCCCGAATACGCTCACCTCTCCCGACTTGGGCTCCACAAGCCCCACGAGCGTCTTGATGGTGCTGCTCTTTCCCGCTCCGTTAGGGCCGAGGAGACCGTATATCTCGCCACGCCTCACCTCGAAGGAAAGGCCGTCCACAGCCACGACGGGGCCGTACTGCACGACGAGATCACGGACTCTCACCGCCTCATCGCTTCCCTGACCCATTGCCATCTATTGCCACCCCACCTTGCCTTGGTCACCTCAACGGCCCTGCCCGCGGGCTCCGCCCGGAGGCCCACACACGAGGCCAGGCCTCGGAATCAGTTGTGCTCCTTCCGCTACTGTTGGACGATCCGCAAGGCCATGTCATTCGCACCATGCGGTGTCGTACTGGACTCGGGGATGACGCTGCAAGCGGCCGGCGTTTCGCCGAAACCTGTCCCATCAGGCCGGTAGCCGGATCTTACACCCTTCGCGTGATCGCGTGCAGCCTCTCCTGAGAGCCGGAAACGTTCTCCGCACCTCCACCCAGAGGGTGCCGCCCACGCCCACGATCTTGTTCTCTGGTCCTGTTCCCTGCGTGAGCCGCGTGATCAGTTTCTCCGTCCGGTGCCACATACCTTCCCAGAGCCTGGCAAAGTCTGTGTTGACGCCGCCGAGAGAGTGCTCTACATTAGAGAAAATGTATGCCCGTTCCAGCATCGCATGTCGTAGTGTCAAGGCGACGACAGCGGTGTGGGTGACAGAGGGAAGAGCCGCGGCAGCTTGGCATGGGGCGCACATCGGGTGCGTGAGAGAGCGCTTCCGAGAAGGAGCCGGGGATCGTGTCGCAGACAGCGGCTCTGGATAGACTGGATGGAGCGGTGCCATCGGTGTCATCGGGGGAGACGGCAGGGGGCAGCTAGATGAACTACATGGACGCAGTCAGGGTCGGCATTCTTGGATGCGGGACCGTCGGGGGCGGCGTGGTACGGGTCCTGGCGGAGAACCACGACGAAACAGCAAGGAAGCTGGGAATCCCCATAGTAGTGAAGAAGATCCTGGTAAGAGACATGTCAAGAGAGCGCCCCGTTCGGCTTGATCCGAATGTCCTAACCATAAAGGCCGGTGACATCCTCGACGATGACGAGATCGACGTCGTCGTGGAGGTCATGGGAGGCGTAAATCCGGCCAGACAATACGTACTATCCGCCCTCAACAGAGGGAAACACGTTGTAACCGCCAACAAGGAGCTCGTGGCAAAGCACGGGGGCGAGTTGTGGGAGGCGGCGGAACGGACACGCGCGGCTTTTCGGTTCGAAGGGAGCGTAGCCGCGGGGATTCCCATCATCAAGGCGCTTCACGAGTGCCTTGCCTCCAATCGAATCTGCGAGATCAGCGGCATAGTCAACGGGACGACGAACTACATCCTGACAAAGATGGCCCGAGAAGGCCGGGAGTTTGAGGATGCGCTCGCTGAAGCCCAACAGAAAGGGTATGCCGAGAGCAATCCTTCCTCGGACATAGACGGACTGGATGCCGCGTACAAGCTCGCGATCCTCGCCTCCGTCGGCTTCGGGGTCCAGGTGGCCCCGGAACAGGTTTACGCCGAAGGTATCGGCAAAGTGTGCAAGACCGACATCCAGTATGCGAGAGAGCTTGGATACGAGGTCAAGTTGCTGGCCATCGCGAAGTTGGACGGCGCAGGCCTGCAGGTCAGGGTCCATCCGACGTTCATTCCCACATGGCACCCCCTGGCATCTGTCAGCGACTCCTTCAACGCCATATTCGTGCGGGGAAACGCCGTCGGGAGCCTCATGTTCTACGGTAGAGGGGCAGGCGCGGGGCCGACGGCGAGTGCCGTGATATCCGACATCATGGATGTGGCACGTGGACTCTCGCACAACGGCCGCGACTACCGCCCCGAGGTCTTCAAACCCTGGGGTGGACACCTTGACGTGCAACCCATGGAAGAAACCGAAACCCGTTACTACGTCCGGCTGCAGGTCGTGGACAGGCCCGGGGTGTTGGCGGTGATCGCGAAGGCCTTCGGGGACAACCGCGTAAGCCTCGAATCGGTGATTCAGAAAGGCACCGGGTCGCCGGTAGTCGGCCTCGTGTTCATAACCCACGTCGTCAAAGAGAGACATCTTCGCTCCGCGCTGGCGCTCATCCGCGCACTGTCCGTGGTGCAGGAAATCGCCAGCGTCATTCGGGTTGAAGCAGGCATCGAAGCGGACCGCGAGGGCGCCCGGTCCGCGAATCCCGCCGGAAGCAAACGTGGCCAGACAAGACGGTGCCGCTAAGGCGGCGTCCGCTCTCAAGGCGGAAGATGAACCGGTCGGCGTCGTTTCTTCCGCGACGCGCGCTCTCCCCCTGCCCTCCCCGGCGCAGGTGCGCGCTGTCTCTCATCCTTTCAACCCTGACATCGATATGCCCTGTACGAAGTACCGCTGGAATGCCAGGAAGATGACGAGCATCGGGATGATGTTGAAAAGCGACCCTGTCAGGACTAGATGCCAGAACGTGTAGTACTGGCCGCGCAGGTAATTGAGGCCGAGGGCCAGGGTGAAATTCTCCGGGGAGTTGAGCACCACGAGCGGCCAGGTGAAGTCGTTCCACGTACCCTGGAACGTGAAGATCGCGAGCGCCGCGATCACGGGTTTGCAGAGCGGGAGTATGACATGGGAGTACGTTCCGAAACGTGAGCACCCGTCGATTTTCGCCGCCTCCTCGAGCTCGTTCGGAATCGCCCTGATGAACTGGACCATCAGGAACACGCCGAACACGCGTGCGATGTCCGGCAGGATGAGGCCCGCCAGCGAGTCGACGAGCCCCAGGCGGTGAACGATGATGTAGCGCGGGATGAGGGTGATCTGGCCGGGTATCATGAGGGTGCCGAGGGTTGCCATGAATATAGCGTCGCGCCCTGGAAAGCGCAGGCGCGCAAAGGCGTAGCCCGCGAGCGAACAGAAGAACAAGTTCGTCATGACCGTGATCGCGGACGCAAGAACGCTGTTCAGAAGCCATCTCGGGAAGAGCGGCGAAACGGTCCAGACCGCTCTGTAGTTGTCCAGAGTGAGCCTAGAGGGGATGAAGGACGGGGGCCAGTCCAGCACCTCGGAAAGGGTCTTGAATGACGCAGATATCGTGAAAGCGAACGGCGCCAGGGTGACGATGGCGACGAGGATGGCGACCGCGTGTACCGCCACGACCGTCGCGTTCCTCGTGAACGCTTGCCTTCTCCGCGTCAGGTGCACGTGAGGGCGGAGCGGCCCGGCGACGGCTCCACTATGTGCGATACCTTGTTGTGCCGGCATGTTTACCACCTCTCCCCTCGTACGGTCACAAGGCCGTGGGCGATACTGCGAGCACGCAGTTCGCCGCGGACGGGTGGCCCCGCCCCGTGGGCAGGTCGACCGAAGGTTCACGGCGCTGGCGCCTTGGCCGGCGTCGTGCCCACCCTACCCGCCCCGCGGGTGGGCCGAAGACCGCCCAATCGGCACCACACGGCAGCGCCGCACACGGTTCCCGCGTTGCTCCCGAAAGGGCTAGTACTCGATCCTGACGTCGAGGAGCCTCCTTTGAATGAGCGTCAACACGAAGATGACCGCGAACAAAGCGAACGCCATGGCCGCCCCATAGCCGAACTTGAGATCGCCGAATGCCTCCGTGTAGACGAGGTACACGATGGACATCGTGGACTTGAGCGGCCCGCCTCGCGTCATGATGTACACCTGGTCAAACACCTGCATACACCCGATGGTCCCGAGCACCACGACCAGGAATATGCTGGGCCTCAGGAGCGGCAACGTCACATACCAAAAGGTCTGCCAGCCGTTCGCGCCGTCGATTCTCGAGGCCTCACGCACGCTCGTCGGTATGTCTTGCAGCGCCGCGAGGAACACCACCATGAAATACGCAGACGTCGTCCATACCACGAGCGTCATGATGGCGGGAAGCGCGGTGGACGGATTTCCCAGCCAATCGATGTTGGAAGGGAGCCTCAAGAGCGACAGGATGTAATTGATGATGCCTTGCTTGTAGTAAAGCCACATGAATATGAGGGAGCTGGCTACTGAGGACGTAATGCACGGGATGTAGTACGCCGACCGGAAAAACCCGCGCAGCCTGAGCCGTTGGTTCGCCAGGACCGCGAGAGCCAGTGCCACGGCTGTCTGGGTCGGCACCACGCCTGCGGTATACACCGCGACGTTGCGGAGGGCGATTCGAAGGTCTCTATCGGCGAGGAGCCTTCGATAGTTCGCGAGGCCTACGAATTCCGGGGGAGTGAAAAGGTCGTACTTATGAAAGCTGAGGTAAAAAGCGTACAGCGCCGCCAAGAAGACGAAGGTGCCTATCGTGAGGAGGAACGGCGACACGAATAGGTACCCGGCGATGGCTTCAGACACGCTTTCCTTCCGAAGGCCGGCCGCCACGCGCGACCACATGGTGCCAGGCTTAGCGCCGGGCGAGGCGCTCATCGCTCTCACCACCCATCGAAGATACGGGCCACGGACGGCAACTCGCGCCTCTGACGCGGTTGCTCTCCGACGCTGCCCGGCCGGTCGACCCGGGGGATGCCGGCCGGCCGGGCGGCCTCCGTCACGGCGTGATTCCAGGACGTTCCAGGGTATTACTCCGAAAGGATTCCGTCAATCTCCCGGACCGCGTCATTCATCGCCTTTTCGGCCGGCTCGTTCTTCAGATACACCTTCTCGATGGCTTGGTTCAACACGTTCATTATCTTCTCGCCGTGCTCACCGAACTGCCACGGAACGGCGTACGCATACCCCTTGAAGATCGCGGCCATGTTCGGGTTGTCCTTGAAGAACGGATGATCGCCCAGCGCAACCCTGGTCGGGAGGGCGAAGCCCGTCTCGAGGACCTTCTTCTGGTTCTCGTAGCCGGTCAGGTGTTCCACGAGGAGCCAGGCTTCGTCGGGGTGTTTGCAGCTCGCGGCCACGCTGTAGGAGACCGTGAAGTACACGTTTCCGCGCCCGGCCGGTCCTTTGGGCAGCTCGCACACACCGTACTCAACGCTCGCGAAGTTGTTGTCCAAGTACGGGATGAGCCAGCCGCCTTCAAGTACCATTGCGACGCGTTCCTTGCCGAAGGCGTCGCCGCCCCAACCCGCGCCGACCTCCGAAGGCATGACGGCCGACTTGTCCTTCATCTTGAAGCTCGTGTAGAAGTCGAGCGCCTTCACGCCTTCAGGTGACGCGAAGAGGCACTTCGTCCCCGTCTTGTCCAGGAAGTGGGCGCCGCTTTGCACCAGGAACGGACGGAAGCGTGCGGCATCGACAGGCAGGCAGATCCCGTAACGGTCCTTCGCCGGGTCTCCCACGACCTTAGTCAGCTTCTTCGCCGCGTCGCGCAGGGTGTCCCATGTCCAATCGGGCGTGGGGTAGGGTATCTTCGCCTCATCGAACATCTTCTTGTTGTAGAACAGCCCGAGCGTGTTGAAGTCTTTCGGAATGCCGTACGTCTTTCCGTTATACGTGAAACCGTTCAAGAGGGTCTCGGCGAAGTCGGACCGCTTCGTGCCGGTCTTCGCCATGTACGGGTCGAGAGCGAGCAACATTCCGCGCGCCATCAGCGGCTCCGCCCAGAAGATGTCCACGTAGAAGACGTCTGGAGCGTTACGGGCGGCAAGCATGGTCTTGATCTTCGTGGCGAAGTCCTCGACGATCGGCTCGTACTTCACCTCTATGTTCGGGTACTTCTGGGCGAACACCTTCAGGGCATCCTGCACGAGTTGCTGCTCTTCGGGCGAAGCTTGCCAGCCGGAAAGCACGAGGGTCACTTTGTCGGCCGCCGCCGCGCCCGCGGCCAAGGTCACGAGCAGCACGGCACACAACACCACACCCGCAAACCTCTTCATTCCAGGTGTCCCTCCTTTTGAGTCAGTCGGAACGAGTCACTCCGAACGCGCGACCATCCCCGCGGGTCGCCAAACACCTCTGATCGCGCCTGTCACCTCCTTCTTCCGCCGGATTCCTTGCCCTGTCGGACTCTCCCAGCACGAGCCATGGCATTCCCAGGCCGACTGGCGCATGCTGGTCGAGGCGACGACGGAACCGTTCAGTCACGGACCTCTCACCGGCGGGAACCTTCGAACTCCACGCGCACCCGTGTGCCGCGCCACGTCAGCGGCACTGACAGGTGCTTCCAACGGCCGGGCAGACGCGGGTCAACGGTCAGCGCCCCGCCCGCCCAGGGAGCAAGGCTTGCTGCATCCCTTAGGGAAGGAACGGATCCTGACCCGTATTCCCGCGCATCCCTTTCGCGCGGCACGCTCACGGCGGCCCGGATTCCCGCGAAGCCGTTCACGACCGCCTGCCACAGGCCGCCTTGGGTCGCCATGTGAACGCCGTTCGCGGTGTTACCCATGGCGTCGGCCAGATCGATCCGGGCGGCGCGCATGAAGTAGCGCCACGCTTCTTCATCGAGGCCTAGCCTGCTGGCGATGGTGGAGTGAATGGCGCAACTCAGAGACGAGCCATGGTCGGTACGCGGCTCATAGTACTCCCAGTTCGCCAGGAGGACATCCCTCCAAGCGGCGCCCACCGGATGGCCCGGCCCAGGCCGCCATGCGTCACCGGGCTCGCCCGGCTGTCCCCCCCACCCCCGCGGCGGCCGGCGACTGCCGGATCCCTCCTCAACAGCACGGTCGACGTCGCCGGTTACGCCGTCTTCCAAGAGATAAAGCGCCATCAGCACGTCCGGCTGTTTCACCACCTTGGACCTGGCGAGCGCCCCCGGACCAATCACGGCTTCCATCGGCTTGAAAGCCGCCTCATCCACTTGGATCTCCACGTCAGCAAGGTCGCCGAACCCATCGAACTGCTCTATCACACGAGCCTCCAAGGGTGACTGCGCCCGCCCGCCGGCGACCATCTCCCCGCACGGCCAAACCTGAGCCCCTGTCCTCCCGAGCGGCTCGGAAAGCACCCGCCCGCGCACGAGCCGGTCTGCGACCTCCGCCATGTGGGCGAGTTCGTCTTGGCTAATCCCTGTGGCGGAAACAAGACGGGTCCACTCGGACGGGTGACACGCCCTCAGGTAGTCGCTCGCCGCGAGCGCGGCCCGGATGTTCCAACGGGCCATGGCGTTGGTGTAGAAGTTGTTGTTCACGTCCTCGTGGTACTCATCGGGACCTATGACATGCAGGATCTCATACATTTGCAGTACTGGGTTGTACGAGGCGCGGCTCGCCCAGAACCGGCCTGTCTCGATGAGAATCTCCGCTCCCTTTTGCAGCAGGAACTCCTCATCCGCCGTGGCCATGCAGTATTGCCACACGGCGTAAGCGACGTCGGCGGTGATGTGGTGCTCCAGGTCGCCGCAGAGGATACGCCGTCTCTCTCCCGTCTCCGGATCAGGGTCTCCCCAAGGGGGCGTGGTCTCTTCGCCCGTATCGGCGCTCTCCCACGCGAACATGGCGCCGCGATAACCCTTGGAGGCGGCGTTTCTGCGTGCGGCTGGCAGCGTGTTGTACCTGTAGCTCAGGAGGTTGCGCGCGACGTCGGGCAGAGTGAACGTGAAGAAGGGCACCACGAACGTCTCCGTGTCCCAGAAGACGTGACCCTTGTAGCCTTCACCCGACAAGCCCCGGGCGCCTATGCTCACGCGGTCGGTATGGCGCGGCGCGGCCTGCACCATCTGGAATATGGCGAAGCGCACGGCCTTCTGAGCGAAGTCGTCACCTTCTATGACGATGTCGCAGCGGTCCCAGATGTCATGCCACGCCTTGCGGTGCTCTTCCAGGAGCCCCGCGAAGCGGCGGGCCGCGCCGCGCCGCGCTGCGTCCAGGGCGAGTCCAAGGACGGCCGCCGCATCGCCGCGGGTGCCGGCCTCACCAGGACCACCAGCGGCCCCGTCGTCCGCGTTCTCCGCGCAACCCGCGGGAGCGGTCCCCCGCCCACGGCCTCCTTCAAGGTCGAGCGACGTGCCGAAGCCCACGTACTTTTCGACCGCCACGCGCTCTCCGCGGCGGCAGCGGAGCCTGAAGGAGACCTTCGTGCTGGCTTCAGCCTCCGAACGCGTCGCACCCGCCGGAGGAACCGCGGCGCGGGCAGGCAAGGTGCCGCCGTCCGACGCGGCGGCGCCGCCCCCCGAGGTGCTGACACGGTGCGGCGCGCCGGCCTGCTGCGACCCGTCGTCGCCGACCGCGGGCACAGGGCCGCCGCGATACGAATCCTGGCAGACTCGTGTCGCTTCCATCGCGACCGGAACCCCGGGGCAGTGCGGCTCGTCTCTCAGCACTTCGACCTCGCCGCCGAACGCCGCCACTACCTGAGCCTCGGCTATGACCACGCCTGACGATCGCGTGCGCGCGACCAGGTAACTCGCGTCCTCGTCCCAGCCCCGCCCGACCACGTCGAGATGGACGGCTTTCGCGTTGGAAACACGTCCGTCGATGACGGAATCCACGACCACCTCAACGTCGCCGTCTTCAGGTTCAATGGACAGGCTCACCGCCGCCGCGCGGGCGTCCGCCATGGAGACGAGTCTACGCCAGGTCAAGCGCACCGTCCGCCCTCGCGATCCCCGCCACCTCACCACGCGCTCCAGGACGCCGTCGCGCATGTCGAGCGTTCTCCTGAAACCCAGCAATTCTCCGGAGGCCATGCCGCACTCTTCGCCATCTATGAAGACGCGCATGCACAGCCAGTTGGGCGCCACGACCAGTTCCGGCACCCCGCCCGGCGCCGCGTCGAATACCCCCGCTATGAACGTTGCCGGGTTCGAAGCGGGGTGGCCTTCCTCCGGCGCTCCCCTCACACCCAGATAACCGTTGCCCAGCGCGCAAACGGTCTCTCTATGGCCCGTTTTCAGCGGATCGAGCCCATCTTCAACGATGCACCATTCCTGTCTCCCCGTGGCCAACTGATTCCCTCCATCCGATCGGTCTTGGACATCGTCCCTGTATCCGTTCCTGCACCCGCTCGCACGCACGGGCAGCCCGGTGCCGTCGCCGAGGCGAAGGCGCGCCGCGACGGAACGTGGCAGCCCATCCGTGCCCAAAACGCAAGCGTTTCTATAACGTTAAAGCGCCCGAGCCTCGGTGGCCCTTGGCAGTCCATGTCCGGCAGTCGAGCGCAGACCCCGCGCCACTTGGCCGTTTTCACCGCGATTGGCTCTGGCAAGAGGGGCGGGCGCCCATCTGATCGGAGACACGGTTACTTCAACGTTAAAGCTCCGCCCGGTTCCACCTCTATGTGTCTGTCGTGCGCCGCCGCCGGGCATGCCGGACTCAAGCTCGCCGGTTTTCCCTTCGTCTTGCTCCGCGTCCGCTCCGCTACTCCGCCGTTCCGCCGCTCGGCCGTCCTGCGTCTCAGCCGCCCTGGCCGCGCGGCGGCGCCGTGGAGCCTCTCACGACAAGGTTGGTTGCGAGACGGACACCCGGGGGAGGAAAGGCCGTCACTGACCGGCCGTCCTCCAGACGCCGCAACACCATCCTCGCCGCCGTCGCGCCGAGATCGTACCGCGCCTGCCTCACGGTGGTAAGCGGAGGGTCAACGTGCGCGGCGCTCGGGATGTCATCGAACCCGACCACGGACACGTCCTGGGGAACCGACATCCCCATGGCCTTGAGCATCTGCACGAGGCCGATGGCCATGACATCGCTTGCCGCTACCACTCCAGTCGGGCGCATATCGCACGAAAGCATCATGAAGTACTCGGCCGCTTGCGCCCCGCTCTCGTTGGAGAAGTCCCCCTCGAAGATCAAGGCCGGGTCGTAGGGTATCCCCGCATTCATGAGAGCTATCTTGTACCCTTCGAGCCGCTCCCCGCTCACAGTGGCGTGCGCGTGGCCGTTCAACATGCCTATCTTCTTGTGTCCCAGAGATATGAGATGCTCCGTCGCGTTCTTTGCTCCGAGAACGTTGTCCGACCCCACGAAGCCTATTCCGTCCCGGGGTGGTGCTACGTCGATGAGCACGCAGGGGACCTCCAGGTCCCCAAGCGACCGGTACTGCGGGTCGTCGGTCCGGAGCCCCATCATGATGACCCCGTCCACCTGCCGCTCCCTGCACTTTCCGACGTATGACCCGGTGCACGAGACCCCGCCGCCTGACCGCCCGCTTTCGGACGGTCCGCCCACCCCATAGAGCACGAGGTCGTAGCCGGCTGCGCTCACCGTGTCCATGACACCAAGGATCACTTCGTACGCGAACGGATCGCCGAACCCGGTCGCCCCTCTTCCCAGGACGAAAAGGCCGATGGTATCGGTTTTCTTGGTGACGAGCCCCCGCGCGATGGCGTTGCGCTGGTATCCCAGTTCCCGGGCCACTCGCTTGATCTTCGCGCGCGTCTCCTCGCCGATGTCGTGGTGGTCGTTGAGCGCCCGCGAAACCGCCGTCGGGGACACCCCAACGATCTTGGCGATGTCCTTAATCGTTACAGTCAAAGAACCCAGAACCTCCCGCAGCTTATCTGCCCTCCGGCCGCGCCAACCTGCCAGACCACGACGCAAGTGGCTTGGAACCAGCAGTGTATACTTCAACGTTTCAGGACCCGTTAGGGTAATTCGACGTATTGCGCGCCAATCCTCCTTTTGCTCCCAAGAATAGTGGCAGCCTCCGCAGATTGGCTACCGTGTACTGACTACAAGTGAAGGCAATGATATCATGTACACCAAGGAGGTCATGGTTTGAAAGTGGCTTCGTCACACAGCGAACTCGCATCGGTCCTTCGACGGATCGACCATCGTGGCTACAAGGCGTATCAGGACATCCGAGGGCAATACAGGTTCCCCGGGTTCGACCTCTTCGTGGACCACGTTCAGGCTGACCCGTTCGCCCCGCCCAGTAGGTTCAGGGTCCGCATCCCGCAGAGCGTGGCCGGCTTCCCTGCGTGGTCCTTCTCGACGCCCGCACGTCGGGTCGCCCTCTCGGATTTCCTCTCCCGCCGCTTCAGCGCCCTGGCCGCCGCGGTCGCGCGCGGCCGCGGCCGGGAGCAGGCTCCGGAGGGAATCGGTGAAGACGGGCGCGGCCGAACAGCGGGCGCCGGAAACGCCGGAGCCGGTGGGAGCGGCAGAAACGGCCTCATATCCATGGCCCGCCCGGGGCAAGAGATCCTTGCCCGAAACTCCGTCATAGTGAATGCGGACACCGTCGAAGCGCGGTTCACCGTCGGGTTGCCCGCCGCGGGACGCGCCATCCTGGGCGGCGTGGCCGAAGATCTCATCTGCGGAGCCCTTCCGCGGCTGGTCCGGGAGGCGCTCGTGTTCGCGTCGCTCTCGCCTGCCGAAGCAGCCGCCATGGAGCGGCACGTCAAGACCGCCGAGGACGCCGACGCCCTGCGCGAGGCGTTGCCCGGCCTCGGTATCGTGGCTTTCGTGGCCAACGGGGCCATCCTTCCCCGCCGGAGCGGCGTGGACGAGCGTCCCCTCGACCGCGGCAGAGCCGTGCCGTTCGTGTCGCCGCCTTCCCTCGAGGTGGAGGTGAGCCTGCCCAACCGGGGCGCCGTGCGCGGGATGGGGATCCCCCGCGGCGTAACCCTCATCGTGGGCGGCGGGTATCATGGCAAGTCCACTCTCCTCCGCGCGATAGAACGCGGCGTGTACAACCACATCCCGGGTGACGGGCGCGAGTTCGTGGTGACGTCCCCGCTCGCCGTGAAGATCCGGGCCGAGGATGGGCGAGCCGTTACTGAAGACGACATCAGCTTCTTCATCACGAACCTTCCGTTCGGCGCCGACACGCGCTGTTTTTCCACGGAGAACGCAAGCGGCAGCACCTCCCAGGCTGCGAACATCGTGGAAGCCGTCGAAGCCGGAGCGAGGGTGCTTTTGGTCGACGAGGACACGTCCGCCACGAACTTCATGATCCGCGACCGCCGCATGCAAGCGCTGGTCGCCAAGGACAGAGAGCCTATCACCCCGTTCATCGACCGCGTGCGCAGCCTCGCGGAGGACGGGGTTTCCACGGTGTTGGTCTTGGGTGGATCAGGGGACTACTTGGACGTCGCGGACACAGTGATCATGATGGATGAGTACAAGCCCGTGGACGTGACGGCGCGCGCCCGCGAGGTGGCCGCTCGCTTTCCGACCGGGCGCAGGCTCGAAGGAGACGCAGGCCGCCTCCGCGTTGCGCGCAGAGTGCCGCTGTCGCTGGGGTTCGCGAGGACAGACGACCGCCGCCCCACGAAGACGAAGGCCCGGGGGACCGACTCCATCGTGCTCGGCCGCGAAGAGATCGACCTTCGCAACGTGGAGCAAGTGGTTGACCCGGGCCAGACAAGGTTCATAGCGGACGCCCTCCGTTACCTGGGGGCGCGCCTCGTGGACGGAAAGGCCACCATCCCGGAGCTCATCGAAAGGCTCGAGCGCGAAGTCGCTGCGCACGGGATGGACGTGGTGGCACCGTTCACCCATGGCGACTATTGCCTTGCCCGGCCCATCGAGATTGCGGCCGCAATCAACAGGTTGAGAACAATCGAAGTGAGGGGCGTCCGATAGAAGAGACGGCCGCGAGGATGGCGAGGTTCGGCATTGACGGGGCCCCGCCGTCCGAGAATGGAAGAGGCCGGGAGACTCATGGAAGAGCTGCTCCAGGAGAGGAGGGCTGTGCCAGGAGAGAGCGTTCCACGATGGGCGGGCCCAGCCTCAACGAGTTCCTCATGGTATCCGAAGGACCTCTCCCGGATAGATGAGATCGGGGTTCACTACGTTGTTCGCGGCGACTATCGCGTCCACGGTGGTGCCGAAGCGCCGGGCGATGGACCAGAGACTGTCTCCCGGCTGAACAATGTAGGTGCGGTCCTCACTGCCGGGAGCGTCCTTGGGACCGGGCGACCCGGGGCTCCACAACCCCCCGCCTGAACCACCGGCAGGACCGCTTGGGCCTAGCCCTGACCCGGATGTAGACCCAGAGCCATGACCAGACCCAGGTCGCGCGCTGTGCGGTCCACCCTGCTCCCCGCCTGTCCCAGAGCCTGCGGCCTCCCCCACCGGTTGAAGCGCGCCTTCGCCGACCGCTTTGCCCATGGCCGGCCATGACGCCACCGGCCCGCCGATCACGATGACCGGCGTGCCCACGTCCACCAAGTCGTACAGTTCCTCAACGTCTCTGTTGTGCATCCTGACGCAACCGTTGGAAACCTCCTGACCGATGAGCTCCGGCCGGTTGGTGCCGTGGATCCCGTGCATTTGATGGGTGAAACCCATCCACCTGGTGCCGAGGCCGCCGCCTGGATACATGATCTTCTCGAGGATCCTGTGGGTCCCGACGGGCGTCGGAGTCGAGGGCTTACCGACGGCCACGGGGTACCGCCGCACCAAGCGGTCGCCCTCATAAAGGCCGAGGGCCCGCTCTCCTACGCTGATGACTACAGTCCGCGCCGGCGACCCCGACCGAAGCCCGTCCGGCGAAGGCCCGACCGGTGGATGCTCGTCCGGCGGCCCCTCGTGCGCGCCGGTTCCTTCCATCAGAAGCGACGGGTAGCCCTGCGGATCGACCTCCTCATACAGTAGCCTCAGCGTCGCACAATCCAGTACACCTGTAACTTCAAGCCCGTATTCCCGCTGAAACGCCCTCACCGCGTCCTCCGTTCTGGACACGAAGACGCCAACAGGCCCTCCTGGGTCGAACCCGAGCTTCTCCAGCATCTCCTGGGCATCCGCAATGAACGGACCCGAGTCACCGCGCTTGAACGTCACCGGCCGCCTTGCCACCACGGTCTAGCGCCACCTCCTTGCCCGGCCCCGCCCTTATCATATTTCCGTGAAGGGTTGCCGGTGATTGTACGCGCTTGAGGCTCCGTCCCTACGCCCCTTGGCGCGACGCGGGCAGCCTCGCGACTACCGGCAGTGAGGCAAGGACCAACACACCGCGCTCCTCAACTTGGCTATTCACAATCATGCGAGAAAGGAATTGCGCCAGGCAAGGAGAAGCACTACACTTGTGATACAACCGGTTGCACGGCGGCCGCCGGAGCTTCCTCCGATTCCGCGCCGCGACCCTGATGGGTTCAGCCTAGCGGGCCTTCGCATGGTTACGGCGGCCCGCTGGCCTCGCCGTGCCACCGGGCGCCGGGAACAGGCTGAGGGGGATGACCAAGTGCCCATCACCATGCAGGATCTGGCTCAGTGGTTGAAGATCTCGAAGTCGACCGTGTCGCGGGCCCTCGCAGGCGACCCGCGTGTGAGCAGCGAGACACGCGCGCGAGTCCAGCAGCTCGCGCGCGAGCTCAACTACCATCCACATTCCGCCGCAAGCGGTCTCGCGAAGCGCCGCACGAACGTCATCGGCTTGGTCATCCCGTTCGCCCCGCGTTCCCTCTCCGACCCGTTCTTCCTCGAGTTCGTGGGGGGCATAGGAGACTACGCCGTCACCAAAGGCTTTTCGATCTTGCTGTCGAGCCCGAGGGCATCGCAGGATGAGCCGGCCGGCAACACGACCTTCACGAAGATCGTGGGCTCCCGCCGCGTAGACGGGCTTATCCTCACGGAGCCGAGGACCACGGACGAGCGGGTGGACTTCCTCAAGGAGCGCGACATCCCGTTTGTGTTCCTAGGCAACCCCGGGCGCAACAACGATGTGTGCTGGGTGGACGGGGACAACAAGGCCGGCGTGGAGATGGCAGTGGACCATCTCGTCAGCCTCGGCCACACGAGCATAGCATGTATCGCAGGCCCGCCCGACCAGACCGCCACGTTCCGGCGGCTCGAAGGGTACCGCGCTGCGCTCCAGCGCCACGGAATTCCGCTCGACGAATCACGCATCGCCCAAGGAGATTTCACCGAACCCGGGGGATACCGCGCGATGATGGACATCCTCGACCGAAGCCCCGGCATCACCGCGGTCTTTGCCTCCAACGACATGATGGCCATAGGAGCCATAAGCGCCGCGAGACAGCACGGGCTCAGGGTGCCCCAGGACCTCTCGGTGGTGGGGTTCGATGGCATCGCCCTCGGAGCGTATGTCACCCCTGCCCTCACCACCGTCACGCAGCCCATATACCGCCTGGGACAGGCGGCAGCGGAGCTACTCATCAAGCTCATCGAAAGGCAGACCCCCGCGGAACGGCACGTGCTTTTCCCGCTCACTCTGACGGTGCGGGAGTCCAGCGCCAAGAGACAGGGAAGCGCCAGTTGACGCGTTCCCGGGGGCCCGGACGCGCGAGCCAGCGATCAGCGTCACAGCCTAGGACTCGCTGGGGATGGGCAGCCTCACCCCGCGAGCGCTGAAGGTGCGCCCGAGCAGGAGGGCGTCTATCGTTTAGGTGTCATTCGCACTGGCCAGGCAGTGACCGCCCGCGGCACCGCCCATGTACTGCGCGCCCGCCGCGTGAGCTGCACGAGGATCGGCCGCCCCCCCTCCGCCGTCAGGCGCATCTCCCGATGCAGCAGCGGAAGCAGATGCGTGACAGGTTACGGCCACCGTGCGCCGACCCCCCATGTCACCGCTCTCATCGGGGCGCACCCGCAACGTCGGACACAGCGACCCCGACGTAGCAAATCGCGGCGTCATCGCCCGCACACACGAGGAACTGCAGCAGTCCAGTGCGCGTGCACGCGTCGAGGTCTCGTCCGTTTCGTTCGAATTCTAGCACAGCTCAGGTACCGGAGACAGTGCCAAGATCGGTACCAGACCTGTCGGCGCATGCCGCCGAGCTGTCTGAAGATCAATACGCTGAGGCGTTGGAAATCACGACAGCCGGGCTGGAAGACACATCGAATGCGCAGGGAGGGGATGGACACGTGTTGCGCGTTTCGCTGAGCGGTGGCACGGAGCTGCTTCGGACCCGAATGCCGTTGGGACGCCGACCGTGACGGAAAGCGGATCCCGTGACGCAGACGCTGTCAGCGCGGCGCCTCTGCTCGGGTGGCTTGAATTCGATGCAACCACTCCTTCTCGAGCGGCGCCACGGCAGCGGCCAGCACCCGCACCTCGGCGGCCCCCGCGCGCAAGAGCGCCCGGGAGCACTCGTTCGCCGTGGAGCCGGTGGTGATCACGTCATCTACAAGCAGTATCTTCTTCCCCGCCACCTCAAGCGGACGCGGCACCACGAACACCCCGCGAAGGTTCTCGTGCCTGTCGCGCCTCCCAAGCTTGTTCTGCTCACAAGTGAGGATGCTCCGCACGAGAGCTGTCTTGACGGGAAGGCCGAGGCACGACCCCACCATCCACGCCAGCAGATCCGCCTGGTTATAGCCGCGTTCGGCGAGGCGCTTCGGGTGCAACGGCACGGGAACCAGAAGCTGCGAGCCCGCCATGGTTTTCTCGTGTGTTGCAACTCTCGCCATGAGAACGCCGAGCCCCTCGGCGAGCTCCCGCCGCCCGTGGAACTTCAGGGCATGGACGAAGTCTCTGAGCGCACCATCGTATACCCCAACCGCCCGCGCCAACACGAAGAACCTTCCTCCCGAAGCGCAGTCGCGGCAGACACGGCCGCCTCGAAGACCCTCGCCGCAGCCTTCGACGGCCGCACCTCGCAGCGGCCTCCCACACGTCTGGCAATACGGAGGCTGCACGAAAGGCATCCTGCTAAGGCAGCCGCTGCATATTGGGGCATAGAAGATCTCCTCCATGCCCTTGCCGCGGACTTGGCCGCACAAGACGCAGCCTTCCTCTTCAGGCAGCAGCACATCAAGGACGTCTCTGAAGAACCCCGCGATGGCTTTCCGATGAACCATGCTCCATGCCTCCTCGAACCGGACCGTCCGCCGGCCTGGCGGAAGCCTTGCCGAGTCCTGGCGGGCACCGCCCCCTCCCGTCCAGAGCCATGTTACCTTCCCGTCAGAGGCCGGCGCAATCGCTCAAAGGCATGGTTTCGGGGCAACCGGCCTGCGGATCCTCGCCCCAACAGGTGGTTTCAGGATGACATACCTATATTTGGCAGGACCTTCAGGAAGCAGCTCGAAGACTATATCGTGCCCGGCCCCCAGCCACAGTTCAAGGCGAACGCTGTATGTGAAGGCGCGGTGAAGGTGCGCCGGTCCTTGCCTCATTGGCAGTGGCCGGGAGTTGCGGGGTTGCCGGTAGTGCGCCCGGAGACTCGTGGGCGGCGCCCCAAGCAGGGCGCTCTTGGCCAAGACCAGGGCGATCGCGCTAGTGGCCAGCCTTTCGCACCCCTCGCGCAACCACCGGCAGCCCATCGCGCAGATCTGAAGCGTGCCCGCGCTTCCACCTGGAGGGGAACGGTTCAATGGTGGGTGCCCTCTACTTCGTATATGCTGCCCGCGCGTCTCAGGACGGCGTTCCCCCGCTCGTCGGCGTATCACATTACCCCCCTCTCGACTTCGCCATCCTCGCGGAGGTGGGGTACGGGCACATGACAGTGCTGAAAGGCCCCCTGCCTCTTGCGCTGGCGGAGCTCGAAGCGCAACGTGCGGCAGAGCGTATGAGAGCAATGTTGTCTGGCGCCCCCGCGGCGCCGGGCGGAGCATGGACCGATGTGACTGGATCGACCCGGTTCCAGCCGCGCGCGCCGGGCCCGGCTGCAGGCGGGTCGCTCCTGGGGAGGTGGCCGTGGCTCCCACTCCATTTCCGCAGCGTACTGAGGGGATTCAACCGGCGGGATCGCCAGCGCGGTCCGAGCGGCTGGAACCGGCGCGCGATGAGTGGGCCGGCCGGCCCGCGCTCGAGCTCGGGCACGACCGATCGCGGGATGTGGACCCCGGCGGTCGCGGTTCGGGACGTTGGCTCCGTGGAGACGCCGGCGCAGGAAGACCTAGACGCCATCCGCGAGGCCCTAGAAGGACGGATCCTATTCGATCACGAGATCCGGCGCGCCCTGCAGGAACGCGGCCATCCCGTGCGGGGGCCGCTCGAGGACGCGCTCCAGGTGCTCACCGTGCGCGGCCTAGTGGGTCGCGCCCCGTCAGTCACCATCGACCGTTTCGGCATCGCCACCTGCGTGCGGTGTGGCGGGCACGACATCGTCGAGGCAAGCTGCGCTTCTTGCGGGAGCGACGAGTGTCTGCGCTGCGTGGAATGTGCGTCCATGGGGGAGGCGAGATCGTGTCGTCCCTTGTACTATGCCCCGGGGTCTCCTCGGGTGAGGCAAGACCAACCGCGGAAAGACCCCCGGCACGGCCTCGAGAGTGCTGAACGGGTGGAAGACCTGTCCCCTCCTCCGAGTAGTGGCGTCCAGGGCGGGAAGATCTCGTTGCCTTTCGGTCTCACGAAGGCGCAGCAAGACGCGTCGCGATTCCTGGCTTCGTTCGTGACCGGCGACGGGCCCAGCGAGTGCCTGGTGTACGCCGTGTGCGGTGCGGGGAAGACCGAAGTGTGCCTCGAAGCCGTCGACCTTGCGCTTCGACAGGGCGGCCGCGTGCTGTTCGCCGTGCCGCGGAGCGACGTCGTGGCCGAAGTGGCCCCGCGCGTTTCCACCGCCCTGCCGCACGCTCGCGTCGTCGCCCTCCGCGGCGCTTCGCGTGAACGCTACCGAGCCGCGGACGTCGTGGTCGCCACGACTCACCAGACCTTAAGGTTCTACCAGGCTTTTGATCTCGTCGTCCTCGACGAGGCGGACGCGTTCCCGTTCCGGGGCAGCAGGATGCTGCGGCACGCCCTCCGCCGGGCGACTGTGCCCCATGGCAAGACCATATACATGACGGCCACGCCCGACCAATCCCTGCTCACCGCGGCGGATCAAGGAAGGGTCGCCCTCACGAGAATCTCCGCTCGCCACCACGGCCGCCCTCTTCCAGTCCCCGCCATCGTCACGGTAGCCCTCCCGCCAGTCGATGAACGCGGTGCGCTCTCGAGGCCGCCCCAGCCACCGCCCTCGTCCGGGAACCGGCACGCGGCCGGGATGCCGTCTGAAGCGGTCGCCACCATAGAAGCCTCGCTCCGGGCAGGGCACCGCGTCTTCGTGTTCGTCCCCACCGTGGGCCTCGCCGAGCGAGTGTGCAACGCTCTCGAGATCTCCCTTGTTTCGCCCGCCCCCGCCGCCTCCCCCGACAGTGCGCCCCTTGTTGCACGGCCGCGGGTCGCGTTCGTCCACTCGCGCCATCCCGAGCGCGACCGGTTGCGCGAGGCGTTCAAACAAGGGCGGATCGACGTCCTCGTCACCACCACGATCATGGAGCGCGGCATAAACGTGCCCATGGCTGACGTCGTCGTCCTCTACGCAGACTTCGACCGGGTATTCGACGCAGGCACCCTCGTTCAGATGGCAGGTCGCGCCGGGAGGTCGGGAGAGTATCCATGCGCTCGAGTCCACTTCGTCGCTGAGCGCGTGTCCCCCGCGATGCGTGCGGCCATCGCCTCCATCAGAGCGATGAACGAGCATGCGGCCGCGGCAGGCTATCTCCAGAAAGGCAGCGACCCCTGCCTGTGACGGAAGGCTGTGACGGAAGGCAGCGCGAATCCGCAGCGATCTGTTGGGAAGGAACGCATGAAGACGCGTAGAATGTCAGAAAGAAAGAAAGTCCATTGAAGCCGGCTCGAGCGAGCCCTCAATGTCGTGGACGGTGACGAAGTGAACCTGGATCATCTCCCGCCGTATATCGAAACTTGACCTCGGCCGGGAACGTCCATTCCGACGCGTACGTGGGCCCGAGGGGGTCTAGGTGGGGGTGCAGAAATGCTTCCGACTATTGGCAGGGGTTGCCGGTGATTGCACGAGGGGTGTCAAAATCCGGCCACTGGCCTGACGGGCCGGATTCTGGCGAAGCGCGCCCCGCTTGGGGC
>JBLNDA010000011.1:0-4154 GCA_050261175.1 Clostridia bacterium | reverse complement strand
TTCAGGGCGTCCAGCATGGCCTCGCGCTGGGTGCGTCCGGCGAACGGGAGGTAGAAGCATTCCTGCAGGACTGCCGCTGCCTCGCTTGCCGAAGGCGTGGCGCCCGGCCTCGCCCTCCGCGCCATCTCGCACACCACGTGGTGGGCGACCTTGCCGAAGCCCAGCGCCGGGGCGATGGGGGGCGCGAAGCCGCACACGTAGCGCAGGTAATACTTGCGCGGGCACTCACTGTAGACGAGGAGCTGCCCGCAGTCGACGACGAGGCCGTCCTCGCGCGCCCCGCCGGCCGGCGCTCCCGCTCCCGCGGCCGTGGCCTCGGCCTCGCCCACTGCGGCGAGCACGCTCACCGCGCCGAGCCGCCGCAACTCCCCCTTCACAGTCCCGCCGGACACGAGCTCCCGCAGGAACTGGGAGGGGCAGGTCTTTCTCCCCTTGTGCTCGCTGAAGCAGCTCAGCACGAGCAGCTCCCTCGCGCGGGTTAGGGCCACATAGAAGAGGCGCCGCTCGTCCGCGAGACGGCCCTCATAGCGCTCCTTGTCGAAGAGTCCGGAGAGGCTTGCCGTCGACGCCGCATCCGGGCGGTCCGGGATATACCACCTCTTCTTCTGGCCGGTGCGGGATGATGGGAAGCGCCCATCCACGAGGCACGGCACGAACACGACCGGGAACTCCAGGCCCTTTGCCTGGTGGACGGTCATTATGTTCACGGCGCCGGCGTCAGGCTCCACGCCCTCCGCAGTCTCCTCTACGGCTTGAGACGCAAACCTCTCGAGGAACACCTTGAGGCGCGCGAGGAGCACTTCTCCTGGCACCAGCCTTCCGCCGAAAGAGGCGATTCCCCATCCGGGCCCTAGCTGCGGCAGGCCTGCCTGTGTCTGTGCGCCACCAGCGCCAGGAGCGCTGGCGCCAGAGGCCCCAGCCGCAAGCGCTTCACGGGCCGCTACCTCCGCCGTCACCGCCGCCGTGCCTGCCTCGTAAGCCTCGGCTACCGCCCGTTCCTCCGCAACCTCACCCTCGGCATCCAGGTGAATCGCGTTCAGCCACTCGAGGCCCGACCCGGGGGGCGGCGCCGCCCGCTTCATGGAGTGCTCGAAGTCCACGAGCAGGGCGGACATGCTCCCAAGGGCGCGCTCCTGGCGCGCCCTGTCAGCACCGGAACCGCATGGGAGGCCGAGCACCGACAGCACCTCCATGTAGGTGCGCACGAGGTCGGCCACGCCGTGCGCTGCAAGCTCTCGGCCCATCTCCTGGAGGCGAAGGACCGCACCGGCGGCCTCCTCTCTGCTCCTGCCGGCGACGGACACGATCTCGTCCACGAGGTCCTCGGGCCGGACCCATTCCTCGACTTGGTTGGGTCTCCAGGTTCCGCCCGCCCACAGGACGAACACGCGGGCCACGAGCCTCATCTCGGGCCGGTCGAGGAGGGACACGCGCCCCGCGATGGCGGCCGGGATCCCCGCCTCGCGAAGGGCGTGGGCGAGGGGTTCGGCGGAGGTCCGCACGGACCTGTAGAGCACGGCTATGTCGCCGGGCCTGTGGCCGTGGGTCAGGAGGCTCCGTATCCGCCGGACGATGCTGGCAGCCTCGTCGTCCGGATCGCGCGCGGCTACCAACTCGACCCGCGGGCCGCAATCGGGCCGGCTCGGGACCATGGTCTTCGCCACGCGCGTGTCTATGGTCTCCGCGAAGGCGCCTGACACCCTCACTATGGACGGGGCGCTCCTGTGGTTCTCGGCGAGGGTCACCGCAACGCCGCCGTGGCGCGCGGGGAAGCCCACGAAGAGGGACACGTCGCCGCCGCGCCACTGGTAGATGGCCTGATCGTCGTCGCCCACCACCGTGAGGTTGGCGCCCAGCTCGCGCAGGCACTTCAGGAGGGCTTCCTGCGCCCTGTTGAGGTCCTGGTACTCGTCCACGAGCACCTCGCGGACGCGCCCTTCGAGCAGGGGGCGGAGCGGCCCGCCAGGGCGGAGGCCGTCCACGGCTTTCAGGATTATCTGGTCGAACGAGAGGAGCTGCATGGCTTCGGTGAGCCTCTCATACCTCTCGACCGCAGCCGCAAACCCGGGGGCGACGCCGCGCAGGGCGTCTGTGGGGATGGCCTCACTGCAGACCGCCGAAAGGTTGTCGAGGAAGACGTCCACCGCTCGCCTGACCGAAACCTGGCTGCCTGGCCACGTGGCTTTGTAGAGGTCGACGAGGCCGAGCCGCCGCGCGAACCTATGGAGCAGGGCCCACTGTCGCTCTTCGGTCAGGACGTCGTGAAGCTCGTAGGCGCCCGACTTTCTGAGAAGATCGAGGCAAAAGCTGTGGATGGTGCCGGCGAAAAGCCCTGACGAGGACGGCGGCAGCGCGGCGGGGCGGCGGGCGTCAGGTTCAGGTTGGGCGGCTTGGGACGCGGCCTGCTGGTTGGCCTGCCGGTTGGCCCGTTGGGCAGCCCCCTGGGCGGTCTGCTGAGCGGCCTGCTGGGTAGACTGCTGCTGGGCGGCTCTGTCGTCTATGCGGCGCTTGAGCTCCTCGGCCGCCTTCTCCGTAAAGGTGAAGGCGACGATGGAGTCGGGGGCGACACCTCTCGCAAGCATCGCGGCGACGCGGCGCGCCAGGACCTCGGTCTTGCCGGAGCCCGCGCAGGCGGCTATCTGAAGGCACGGGGCCTCGCATTCCACAGCCTGCCTCTGGGCTGGGGTCAGCTCTATCACGTGTGGTGCGCTCACGGCTTCATCACCGTCCCCGCTCTCGCCCCCCGCGCCGACTTCCCTGGCGGAGCCGAGGCGTCCAGCGATACAGCAGCGCCCTCGGATGCGCCGGCAGCCGCCCCCTCCGACGCCGCGGCGCCCTCGGATGCAGGAGGGGTGTCCGATGCAGCGGCGTCCTCCGATGCAGCGGCGGCATCCTCTGAAGACTCGAAGAGAAGGCGATCGGTCCCGAAGGCCTTCAGGAATTCGTCCACGTCGCCCCCGCCTGACGGGGCGGTGTCGGCGGGTGTGGCGGATTTGGCATCCGCCCCTTCCCCCGCCCTACGGACGATGGCTCGCTTCGCGGCCGCCATCGCCCTTGCCGTCTCCACCCAGCGGGCGACGGTGGCCTGCGGCACGCCGGACACAGTGAGGCGCGCGGGGTCGGCCGCGGCCAGGTCGTCCAGGCTCTTTATGTTGTGTTGGTCGTGGAGGGTCCGGCAACGGGCCCGGCCGAGTTGGGGGATACGAAGGGCGACGAGCGGCACGAGCTCGGGTGCGACGCCGTAAGCGAGGCACCCCCGCGCCTCGCGGCACGCTTCGGCGAAACCCGCGTTGCCGAGGGTCTTCGCGATCTCGCCATACACCGTGGCGAGCTCGCCGAGCTGCTCGAGCCCGCGCTCGAAGTCCCCTCTGAACTTCTCCGGGAGCTTTATCTTCTTGACCGGCGTCTCGGCTATCCACAGGTCGACCGCCTCGCGCCACCTTTCCCTCTTGGCTTCGTCACCGAAGAAGTCCTCCGCCACCCATCTCGCCACGTCCGAGGGAGTGGGCGTGCCGGTGGACGCGAGCACCCTGTCGCGCGCGGTGCGCAGCAGGAGCAGGTCGAGCCCGGAGTGGGCCGCGATGGCGCCGACCCCGCTGGCCCTATAGCCGTCGGGGACGCGCTCGATGAGCCCCCAGGCCGCGAGTATGCTCAGGGCGACCTGGATCTTGGTTCCGAGGTCCAGGGTCTTGCGGAAGCGGTGGGCGCAGGCGTAGAGCGCGCGATTCCTCGTCTCCTCGTCGACGCCCGGCGGCGCTGGCGCCGCGCCGCGGTCGGGGCCGGGTGTGGAGTCGGGTGAGCCGGCGGGGATGGCGGGGCTGGCAGGACCGGCAAGGCCAGCGGGGCCGACGGGGCCGGCAGAACCGAAGAGGAGCGTGTAAATGGCGCACGCCAGGTGCTTGCACGTTTCCCGGGGACGCCACTTGCGCTTGGCCTCACACGTGCAGACCTCACCTGATATGGTCAGGCTGATGTTGTAGAGATTGTCGCCGGAGGCGACCGAACCTGCCACGCCGTCCGGCACCGGGAAGGTGCGCTCGAGGCGTATGGACGAGTCCACCCGCGCGAACGACGGGATGTCCTCCATGATGTCCGCCTGCAGGGGCTTGTCGAATTCTATGGGCTGCGGCTCCAGGTGATACCAGAAGCTCGCC
>JBLNDA010000010.1:0-11585 GCA_050261175.1 Clostridia bacterium | reverse complement strand
GGGTCCTGGTGTCGAGCACCAGGTCGCCCACTTGAAGCTGCGAAGGGACGACGTCTCTGGGGCGTCTCAGGAGAGCACGAATTCGTGCCACGAGCTCTCTGAAGGAGAATGGCTTGACGAGGTAGTCATCGGCACCCGCGTCCAGGCCTTGGACGCGGTCGTCCACGCCGTCCCTTGCGGTCAGGATGAGGATAGGTGCGTTGCAGCCGTGTTCCCTCAGCGTTTGGCACACCGAGATGCCGTCTTTTCGCGGGAGCATGATGTCGAGAACGATGACGTCGTACTCCGTGGAGAACGCGAAGTCGAGCGCAGACTCTCCGTCCCCCACCACGTCCACGGCGTACCCTTCCTCCTCAAGGCCTTTCCTTAGAAACGCCGCGATTCTGTCCTCGTCTTCCACCACGAGAACCCTCAAGCCTCATCCCCTCCTGCGTAACGAATGAGACTCTGATCAGGACGCCGCGTCTGGCAGGTGTCCATCATAGGAGCCATGCAAGCCAGCGCGGGCCCGGTCGCGTCTACTTACGCCCCTGCCTGATGCCCCTGACCTTCGGTATTATCCCACTATGCGAAGGCTGATGCAAGCGTGGGAGGGTTCCATGCCTTGTATACTGAGATGGTGCGGTGCCCCGGCCCCTCGGGGGGCATCGGAGCACCGCACCGCACCGCACCATGTTGCCTGAACTTTACCAGCCCCAGCCCGCCGTGACCTGCACAGGACGCCCGTTCGTCAGTTCACCACGGCAGGCCTTCAAGCTTACTTGAACTCGTGCTGCCCGTTGAAATCGCCTTCCTCATAGCCTGGGGTACCGGGCGCCTCTACCGGGTCATTTGCAGACTCAGCAGCCTCGGACTCCTCTGCCTCGGCGCCTTCGGTTTCAGCTTCAGACTCCATAGCTTCCTGGGAGCCCGCAGCCTCGTCATCTGGTCTGACCTGAGAGGCGCAGCCAGATGCATCCTCATTGCCCACCTTCGTCGCTTGCTGCGGAACGGTGCCCGTGTCGCTGGTCCCACATGTAGATTGCGCGTAAGCGTAGATAGATGTTGCAACTGCCAGGCTTATCGCGAAAACCACGGCGAGAATCTTTGCAGAGCGGGACATCGTAGTATCACCTCCTTCCGGGGCAAATCGGGCCGGCGGAACAGCCGCACCAGTGCCGTTTCCCCCAGCCGATTTGAAGCTAACCCCGTGAGGTGAGATGCCGGTTAATCCTGGATTAGACTCCTCTAACCTTTAACCTTCAGGAGATCGCTTGACTAAACTAAAAGGAGCAGGTCCACTGTTGCGCAAGGGTTGGCGACTTGAGACCATCGGAAACGCGTCGGGGATGGCCTGCTCCATGTCTATAGGTTTCTGAGATCGAACACGGACTCGAAAGTCACCGAGCAGGACCTTTGCTCTATTGTAAGGCTGACTCTGATAGACGACGCCATTTTAACGTCACTGACCTCTTGAAGCGGATTTCCTCGACTTGAGCCCGGCGCGAGGTAAGCGAACTCGCATGAGGCCACGGACGTCGCGGACCCAAAGAGCTGCGCGCCGTTCCGACTCAGGGCACCAGGCGCTGACCCCGCTGGCGGTGTGAACTCATAGACGACATCTGTCAGATTATCCTGTAGACGGCCGTGGAAACGCGCCGATGATGAATCCTCGTAGATGTTCGTTGCACCCTGAATGTCCTGTCCGATCATTTCCATGACCATCATTGCCTCAGAGGACAGGTTTGATCGCGCCTGCGCAAGCCTGTACGCGCGCAGGGCGACCGAAGCTGCGCTGAAGGTGACCGAAACCACCAACGGGACTATCGCCAGAACGACAAGGACCTCGACCAACGTGAAGCCTCGGGCTTTGTGCGCTTTTCGGCATTCGTGCAAGAGCATCTCTTCCACGGTCTTGCCATCCTCCGGTGCTGTCTACTGCGGAAAGAGCAAGGTTGTCAGAGAACAAAGCGGCGACGGGTTGTCTAACATAGGGTGTTCGTATACGGATACGGTCACTTCCCATAGCGTATTTCTGGAGTCTTCATCATACGGCCGTAGCACCCGCTCCACATCAAACGGAGGGCTTCCATCAGAGTTGGTCACTGTGGTTATCGCTGTCCCTTCTGAAAAGGCATCGGCGCTGAGAACCTTCATGGTCTCAACAGTACTTCGAGCAAGATCGAGTGCCTGAGCCTTGATATCTCGCTTGGCCGTCTCTCCAAGCAAAGATGCGATAGCGGACATTGCTGGGACGAGCAGAAGCCCAATAAGCAGGAGAGCAATGAGGACCTCCACAAGGGTAAACCCCATAGATGCCTTCAAGTGTTTCCTGGCAGTGTCAACGAACATCAGCCGCCGGCAGCCTCCTTATCGGCGTCCCCACGTGCTAAACAGTATATCCCTGCTTTGGCTGTTGCTGTCTGGATCGGACCTCGCCGGGTACTCCCGGGTCTTTCCTCCTTTTTTATGTCTGCAACTCCACCGTCTGCTTTTCGCGGCCTGCTTTGTCAAGACGCCTTCTCCGCGGCGCTGACAGCTTGCCGCAGCGATACCCGGGCTCAAGCTTTTCTCGTCAACGGTGTCCGCGGTCCCTAATGCGTTGCTTGTTGTTGGCTCATAGACCAAGTTCCTGCGATTGGCGTTATCACTCTCTTGCCGCCCAAGAAGAGCGGTGGGGGACTTTGCAGCAACTTCGTGTCATAGCTGACAAGGACGTCTCCCACGAGAAGCGCCGAACCTGGGCTCACGATATTGCCTTTCACAGAGACGCTGGGTGATCCTTCCGCGCGCAGGCTGTCGCCGATCATGAGTATGCCGAGCCCACTCTTATCCAGCCAGTTGTCGATTTCTCCTGCGACGTCAGCAGGGAGGTCCAGCACGGAAAACGCATGCTTTGCTTGCGAATACACAGGTCCGTCCACGCGGATACCGCCTGATGTACCATCAAGGATGACGGAGCCACTTGCCAAGACAGCAGGCAGGAACCGAGCCCTCTGGATGTTGACATTCCCTCTTACATAAACGCATGCTTCGTCAGCGAAGACCCCCGCGTCCACGGACGTCCCTTCGCCGCCGCTGCCCTCGTTCGGGCCGAGTATGACGAGAACATCCCGCAATATGCCGGGCGTCCGCCCACGCAGGTATACGCTTCCGCCGACTGTAGTATGTGTCTCGCGGCTTCCTATGGTCGTGGAGATCGGCCAATCATCCGACGGGCTTGCTTGCGACGAGTCTATGCAAATCGAGCCGTCAACCCTTCCTGTGATGACGGAAACGCCCTTGTCCTTCCCGGTATTCCGCACCACGATATCGCCGGTGACGTGCCCTGATATCTTGTCTATCGAACAGTCCTCGATGTACAGGTCGCCGTTTACCAGCGTTCTGAGCTCCTTGATTCGTTCTTTGCATTTGCGGATATAGAACGGTCCCTCGCCCTCGAGGCTGACCACTCCACTGGTAGTGTGAATCTCTGTTTCGCTGAGTGGAGGGGTCCAGGGCAGCCCGACTTGGAACCAATAACCATCCGGACCCTCGTAGCCCCACTCCGGGACGGGAACGAAGTCCCGATCATCCTTCGGCAACCAGACCGCTCCGTTCGCACCCGATGACGGTTGGTACTGCGACGTCTCGTTGACCGTAAGAAACCATCTCAGGGCGGCAGTGTACCAGGGATCACGGGCATACACCACGTGCTTCCACGCTTCCGGCACCAGCTCGGCTGTGACGGCCACTGTTACCCTGCGCGAAGCTGTCTGGACTACGGAAACCACGCGGTAAATGTCTTGTGAAGGCGAACCGTCCACCTTCGCAACATACGGGATCCCGTTGATCTCGCCGCTCACCTCGAGATTTTCGACACTGTCGGTTCCATGCGCGCCATAGTCGTGTCCTGTACCGCTCCCTTGTCCTGAACCAGCTCCACGGCGATGAGTGTGTCCGTAGCCGTTCCCACCTTGACCATGGCGATCGACATGGTTGGGCTTCGCCTGCTCTGCGGACGCTTCAAAAAGCCATCGGTTGATACCGGCCTCCGCTGCGTAAAGAGCCTTTGTGCGCTCAGTGGACCACGACGTCGCGCGCGTGGCCATGGTGACCAGGGTTATGGACGCAATGACCATTACGGATACGAATGAGACGGAGACGAGGACGGTGATGAAGGCAACGCCTCTTGTGGCCTGTGCGCTCGGTGTGTTGGGCGCGCAGGTCTTGAGTCGCGGCTCATCCGACTGTATGGAGCGCTTGCACTTCTGACCGTTGGGGACCTTAGGGCGTTCTCGCACCGCCCACCTTCCTCTCAGAGTACGTTCGCACAGCCATTCCGGATTGCAGGATTCTGCGTGGTCAGTCTGCATCATGTAGATAGGAAACGATTCTACATTTTCTATTAAGTTCCTCTTTACTAATCCACGATTTCCATCCGAGGTTGCGGCCTCACATGGAAATACTCTCTTCGAGGCCGTCTGCAGGCACGTTACGGGTTCAAACAGGGTATCACGGGGTGACGTGCGAGGTCGACTTCCCTGGCAAGGCTTCCTTTGGCCCAATGACTAGAGGCTGATTGCCTATTGGCCTGCGCATCTGGACGGAGCTGGTAGGTATATGGCGACCATAGCAGTCATCGGAGCAGGCATCGGGGGGCTTGCGGCCGCGATAGGCCTGCGTAAAGGGCTTGCGCCGGAGCATCAGGTGGTCGTGGTGGAGCGCGAGATGGTTCAGGGCTTCCACCCGTCCCTGCTGTGGGTGCTCGACGGCCGACGGACGCCGAAAGATATCACGACGAGCCTCGGCGCTGTCAAGCGTCGAGGCATCGCGCTCGTCCACGACACCGTTCAGGATATTGACATGGCACGCCGCCTCGTGAAATGCGAGCGGGAGCAAGTGCCCTACGACTTTCTGGTCCTGGCGCCGGGGGCGGACCACGCCCCCGAACGTGTCCCGGGCCTCGTGGACGCCCCCGCGCACCCGATGGCATCGGGGTCGGCCCGGACCTCGGGACCGGTCTTCAACCTTTTCTCTGTTGAGGGCGTCCTCGGTCTACGCGGCGCTCTGGAGACGGCCGATCGCGGGGACATCCTCGTGGTCGCGCCGACCGGTCCGCAGAAGTGTCCGCCGGTGCTCGCCGAGATCGCTATGGTCCTCGACCGCTTGCTGCGCAGGGCCGAAAAAAGGAACAGGTTCTCGATAAGCGTGTTCTCGCCAGAGACCCTGCCTTTCGAGGCCGCGGGCGCCGCCGTGGGCAGGCTGGCGGTGCAAACTATGGCACGCCGCGGGGTCTCATATTACGGGAACTGGCACCTGGAGAGCGTGGATAGAGACCGCAGGGTGGCGGTGTTCGCCGAGGGCCGCATGGCATACGATATCCTCGCCTTCATCCCGCCGATCCGGGTCCCCGACTTCGTGAGGCGAGCCGGCCTTTCCTCGGGAAGCGACGCGTTCGTGAGGGTGGACCCGCACTATCTCTCGCTCTCGACATCAACCGCGGGCAACTTAAGGGACGGCGAAGACCGTATCTTCGCCATCGGGGACGTCACCGACATCCCCATGCCGCGCGGCGGGTCTGTCCCGAAGTCAGGTGCTGTCGCTCACCTTCAGTCCCTCGTGGTCGCGGGGAACATAGCTGCGCTGGTGCGCGGGAAGAGCCCCGGAAGGCGTTTCTCGGGCATCGCCATGTGCGTGATCGAAATGGGAGACCTTCCTTCGATCACGGCCGTTGGCAACTTCCTCGGGCGGTCAAGCGGTTTCAGGGTCTTACCGCGGTTGCGGGCGTTCATCGCCGTCAAACAAGCGGTCGAGCGGAACTGGCTTCGCGAGCGACAGTAGGCCAGCTTCTTACGATGACACCTCGGTGCCGCCTTCCAGCACTGCCTGCGCGGACCGGCGACCTGCGGCAGGCCGCCGCCCCATCCCCAGATACGCCTGTTGGACCCTGGGATCCTGCCGGAGCTCCCGCGACGGCCCGGTGAGCACGATGCGCCCGGTTTCGAGCACGTAAGCCCTGTGCGCCACGCGTAGCGCGATCCTCGCGTTCTGTTCGACGAGCAGAATGGTCACGCCCTGCCGGTTGATCTCCCGGATCGTGCGGAAGATCTCCTGCACTAGCTTAGGCGCAAGCCCGAGCGACGGCTCGTCCAGGAGGAGCACCCTGGGATCGGCCATGAGCCCTCGGGCGATGGCAAGCATCTGCTGTTCGCCTCCGGACAGCGTCCCGGCGAGCTGGCCCCGACGCTCGGCGAGCCTTGGGAACAGCCGGTACGCCCGATCTCGCCCCGCTTCCACCCGGGCGCGGTTCTGGCGGTGCTCATACGCTCCCAGGTTGAGGTTCTCCTCAACTGTGAGCGTGGCGAAGACGCGGCGCCCCTCGGGCACGTGCGCGACCCCAAGCTCCACGATTCTGTGAGCCGGCAGGGAGTGAATCTCCTGGCCACCCAGCCTGATCCGCCCGGCACGCGGACGCAAGAGGCCAGATATGGCCCGGAGGGTCGTGGTCTTGCCGGCGCCGTTCGCGCCGAGGAGAGTCACTGTCTCTCCTTCCTTGACGCTCATGCTGATGCCCTTCACTGCCTCCACGTTTCCGTACGATATGTGGACGTCCTCAAGCTCAAGCAGGCTCATGCCAATCCATCCTTACGCGGCCGGCGTCACCGTCCGTCACCAGCGGATCCGGCGTCGCCGTTCCCGCTGGTCTAGCAGGTCTCGCTTTCCCCAGGCTCCTTGGCTTCCCCGGCTTCCTCAGCTTCCCCGGTCTTGTCATCCTCGTCCATCTCTTCGAATGCGTCCTCGGTGCCGAGGTACGCCTCCACTACGCGGGCATCCCGCTGGACTTCCTCAGGGGTGCCTTCGCTGATCTTCTGTCCGTTGTCCATCACGGCAACGACGTCTGAAACCCCCATGACCACCTGCATGTCGTGCTCGATGAGGAAAACGGTGATCCCGGAATCCCTTATCTCCTCGATGAGGTCCATGAGCCCGGCGGTCTCTTCCTCGTTCAGACCGCCCGCGGGTTCGTCCAGGATGAGGAGACGCGGCGTCGTGGCGAGAGCCCGTGCTATCTCCAGCCGCCTCCGGTTGCCGTAAGGCAGGTTGCGTGCAAGCTCATCCCGCCATCCCCAGAGGCCCATTTGACGGAGGCAGCGCTCGGCCTCGCTCCTCATGCGCTCCTCCTCCCGGCGCTGGGCCGCGGTCCAGAAGATCGACGCGACCACTCCCGCCCGGCCTCTACAGTGTTGGCCCGCCAGCACGTTCTCGAAGCATGTCAGGTTTTCGAACAACCGGAGCGTCTGAAAGGTCCGCGCGATACCCGCCTCCGCGACCTGATGCGGCAGTCTGCCCACGAGCTCGCGCCCGGCAAAAGAGATCGTGCCTTCGTCGGGACGATAGATGCCTGTAATGAGGTTGAAGACAGTGGTCTTTCCGGCTCCGTTCGGCCCGATGAGACTCGTGATGGTTCCCTCGCGCACGTTGAGATCGAAGGCGTCCACTGCTCGGAGCCCGCCGAACCGCTTGCTCACTTTCCTCAAGTGGAGAAGGACCCCGCCGTCCGATCCGCGCTCGCCGCCTTCACCGGACGTGCCGCGGGCACCGCTCGGACCGCTTGCTCTTGTTTCGCCGGCCGCGACGGTCATCACTCACCCTCGCCTTCTTGCAGCTTCGTCGACCACCGCTTGCTGGGCCAGAGACCCTGAGGACGGAATATCATCATGAGCGCCAGGGCCGCCCCGAAGAACAGCATGCGATACTGGGCGAAGTTGCGGAGGATCTCCGGGAGCACGAGCATGGCCGCCGACCCGAGGACCACTCCGGGAATCGACCCCATGCCTCCGAGAATCACGATGCAGAACAGTATCACTGACTCCATGAACGTAAAGCTCTCAGGGGATATGACCACCAGTTTGGCGGCGAAAACCGTCCCAGTCGCCCCCGCGAGGCCTGCCCCGAGGGTGAAAGCCAGGAGCTTCGCCCACCGCACGTCTATGCCCATGGCCTCCGCGGCCACCTCGTCTTCCCGGATGCAGTTCCACGCCCGGCCTATGCGTGACCTCTGCAGCCGCACGAGGGCGAACACGCTTGCGGCGACACATGCCCAGACCAGGTAGTAGAAGTGTATGGGCCTCTGTATCACGAGGCCGAAAAACCGGAACTGGTCTAGCATGATGATGCCGTTCGGACCGCCTGTAAGCCCCCAGGGGTTGTTGAGAAGGCTGATACGGACTATCTCGTTGAGGCCTATCGTGGCTATGAGGAGATAGTCCCCCCGCAGGTGGATGATGGGTCTTGCCAGCACGTAGCCGGCAAGACCGGCCACGATCCCGGCGAGCGGCAGGAGCAGCCACAACGAGATGCCGAAGCGCCCGCTCAGGATGGCAGTGGTATACGCCCCGATGGCGAAGAAGGCCATGTGGCCCATGTCGAAAAGGCCGACTTCGCCCACGATCATGTTCAAGCTGAGGCCGAGGAGCACGTACACGCCCCAGAAGACCGCCACGTCGATCCAGTAATCGCTGGCGACCAGCGGGAAGACGACCGCAGCCGCGACCATCGCCCCCACCGTCCAAGCCGGGTTGCGACCGGCAAGCCCCGCTACCCTGGATATCCACGTTCGGCGTCCCGGCGCCGGCCCCGGGGTGACACGCAACGACGTCACGTCTTATACTCCTCCCCTACTCTCCGCTGCTCAGACTAAACCTTCTCCGCGACGCGCTCACCCAACAGGCCGGTGGGGCGGAACATGAGGAGCAGGATCAGAATGAGAAACACGAACACGTCCTTCCACGCGGCCGACACGTAGCCTGCTCCGAGCATCTCCAAGATCCCTAGCAGCAGGCCCCCTACCATGGCCCCCGGTATGTTCCCGATCCCTCCGAGAATCGCCGCGGTGAAGGCTTTCAGGCCGTACGACCACCCGACCGTGAAGTGGATCTGCCGGTAGTACAGGCCGAGCAGAACCCCGGCCACCGCCCCGAGCCCAGGCCCGATGATGAAGATGAGCCGGATGATCTGGTCCACGTCGATGCCCATGAGCCTTGCGGTATCATGGTCGATGGCGGTGGCGCGTATGGCTGCCCCCACCGTCGTTCGCTGGACAAAGAGGTACAGGCCTGCCATCAAGAGGACGGATACCACCAGGATCAGCACCTGCATAAACCCTATATGGATGGCTCCGATTTCCCATCGCAGGTCGGGGACGGCCCAAGGCGGATACGCCCTGTATCGCGGGCCCCATATGAGCATGGCCGCGTTTTGGAGGAAGATCGAGACCCCCATGGCAGACACGACCGCCGTGAGGCGGTTCGACCGGCGCAGGGGACGGTAGGCGGCGCGCTCCACCAGCACTCCGAGGACGGATATCCCCAAGGCCGACACGACCACGGTCACGACGAGCGCGGCCCACAACGGCAAAGAACTGCCTACAAATGTGCTCACGAGCAGGGTGAACCCGAGGTACGACCCGAGCATGAACAGGTCACCGTGGGCGAAGTTGATGAGCCGCATCACGCCGTACACCATCGTGTACCCTAGCGCCACCAAGGCGTACACCGCGCCCACGGTGAGACCGTTGACGAGCTGTTCCACGAACAAAGCCATACCTTCGGCACGGAGGGCCTACCTTGCAGGCAGGCCTCCGTGCCGCCACCTCCAATCCGAATGCCAATCTCAGAGCGCGGCCGTCCACCTTCCCGCGCCGCGCCGCGTGCGCACCACCGCACCGCGCCGCGCGCGGCGTGTCCTTCGGACGCCACGCGTCACTGCTGGTATGGCTTGAACTTCCCGTCGGCGGTCACTTCATACGCAAGGTAGATGGCCCCTTCCCGGTCGCCCGCGTCATCAAACGAGATCGGGCCGGTGATACCGGGGAGGTCCTTCATCTTGTCACGGATGTAGCTGGCCAAGACCTTGGAATCGGTGGACCCGGTCGCCTCGATGGCCGCCGCGATGACTTTGAGCGCGTCCGCGGCGTACACGGGCCAAGGGCTGCTGGGCGGCGCCTTGTGGCGGCGCACGTACTCGTCGAGGAACGACTTCGCCTCAGGGTAGCGCAGGTCCGTGGGCATAGGCTCCTGCGTCATCAAGGCGCCTTTCGCTATCTCCAGCCCCGCGATGCTTATGAACTCGTCGTTGATGGCGGCGTTCCCGCCAACGAAAACCGCCTTGCTGCCGAGGTCTCTCATCTGCCTGATGATGAGGCCCGCCTCTGGGTAGTAGCCCGTGTAGTACACGACCTCGGGCTTGGTGGTCTGCATGCGGCTGAGGACGGGCGTGAAGTCCCTCTCACCCGGCGTCACGGCGTCGTAGAACACGATCTCGGCCTTCTTCGCTTGTTCGAGCGAGCGGCGCGCCGCTTCGGCGAGACCCTTTGCGAACGTGGTGTTGTCGTGCAAGATGGCGACCCTCTTGAGCTTGAGAGTGTCGTTTACGAACTGCGCGAAGAAAGCACCCTGGCGATCATCGCGGAAACACGTGCGAAAGAAGAACTTCCATCCGTGCGTCGTGAGCTGTTCAGCTGTGGAACCGTACGCAATGTTGAGGAGCCCTGCCCTCTCGTAGATCGTTGCCGCGGGCTCCGTCACCGACGAGCCGTAGGTGCCTATCACGGCGACCACTTTCTCGCTCACCATGCGCTGGGCCACCAAAGCGCTCTGCTTGGGGCTGCACTGGTCGTCACCCGGGACGATCTCGATCGGGCGTCCCAGCACACCCCCTTTGTTGTTGATCCCGTCCGCCACTATTTGCACGCAGTTCAGCGCCATCTCACCTTCGTAAGCCCACTGACCCGTGATGGGCGCCTGAAGGCCGATGCGGATGGGCTCTTTGGCGGCGAACGCCGACGTTCCCAACCCCAACCCGAGAATCGTCACCAAGAAGACGAGATACAATCGCGACCGACAACCTCTCACTTCTCAGACACCTCCTGTCGATCTCTTCCTCTCGCAGGGACTCACACGCGTCCACCCGCCCCGTCGGGTTTTCTCGTCTTCGGTTGACTCCTTGAGCATGGACGACTGGGGACCCCTCCGGATAGGCACGTTTTCCCTGCGGAGGCCATATGATGCATATTAATTCGTCCCGTCTCGCTTCACTCCTCCTCTCAGACCGCTGTTCTCTGAAGGGATTTTGTCCCGCTGATGCCCTTGACAGCAGTCCGAGCGCGATGCCGTGCGGAAACGGTCCCCGCCCGCGCGGCTGCCCGAGGAACGAATTGTGAGCATCCGGCGCGCAAGGCTCCCGCGTGACCGCTGCCCAAAGAACGAAGCAGCCGGCGATCAGCCGGCGCATTCGATGGCGGTTCTGGGGCAGATTCTGGAACGAGTGAAACGAGACTCTCTGAGAAGACGGGCGAGATCTGAGTCTGCAGGTTTTCCGTCGAGAGCTGGACGTGCCCTTGATGGACAACGACGATCCTTGGGCAAGGGTTGTCGTTGTCGACAGGTTCGACAGCTTGAGAAGACCTTGGTGCGAGAGGAGGGATTTGAACCCTCACGGGGGTTGCCCACCAGATCCTAAGTCTGGCGCGTCTGCCGTTCCGCCACTCTCGCACGCAAAACGATTCTTCTTTGTTCTGTCCGCGCACATATTCTACCAGATGCGCGGCTTGTGATCAACGGTCG
>JBLNDA010000009.1:0-17304 GCA_050261175.1 Clostridia bacterium | reverse complement strand
GCGAACATGTACCCCATAATTCTGATTTTGAGAGAGTGACGCGGGTGTTCGTGGGTGTCGAGCCTCGCCCTCGCACTAACACCGCCCCGGTCCCCGCCGGGGATATAGTCGCTTCCTGCGCGGGTCCGGCGCGGGAGCCGTGCTCCTCATCTTGGAGGAATCTGCCAATGCGCAGCGAAAGACTTGACGCACGGACTACGCCCAGGCGTGATGTTTGCCTAGTGCCTATGTCGCACTGTCGCGTACGCGCGAATTGGCTGAACGGGCGAAGAGTCGACGACAAGTGGCCTAAGACGCTGGCGTCGCCGCGACATTTTGTGGTTCCCCGGGACGCTGTGGCACTGTATTCCTATGTGACGTTAGGCTATTGCATATCACGTCAAATTATAATATCTTATAGGAGGCACCGACGGTGAACCTTCAAGAGGCTTATCTTCGCAGTGCTGCGCGTCAGCGTAGCTATGTCATCAGCCGTCACGCTTTCCAGCGAATGGGCGAGAGGGGAATAACTGAGGAAGACATAGAAAAGTGCGTCCTCAAAGGGCAGATTCTCGAAAAGCAGGACCACGGCGGAGACGTTAAGCTCCTCGTCCATGGGATCGATGGTGAAGGCGAGGTCTTCTACGTGGTGGTTGCTCTTGCCTGTCCGTGTCCTGTTATAGTCACCGTCTGTCGTTTCCGGCAAGACGCATGGGAAGATCTTGGATCTCGTACGAAGCGAAGAGTCTAGCTACATTGGGACGGGGGCGAACTTATGAAATGTTATATGTGCGGCGGGGAAATGAAGCGCACCAAGAAAGACATAGAGGCGAATTGGAAGGGGCGGCAGGTGGTCTTCCGGGGCATGGAGCCATGGGTGTGCCAGTCATGCGGTGAGGAGGTGTATGAGCCTGACGACGTTCGGCTCATGCAGACCCTTATGCGGGGGACCATGTCCGTCGAGGACTATCCCGAGATCATGAATGTGGAAGAAGTGGCTGACCTCCTGCGCGTAAGCACCCAAACGGTCTACAACCTCGCACGCTCTGGGAGGCTGCCGGCTGTCAAGATGGGGCGTGAGTGGAGGTTCAATCGCGAGAAGGTTCTGGAAGCGCTTAACCGTCAGGGATCCCGAGAAGATGCGCCAGTCCGCGAGGGCCGAGTAGCATTGGCAGCCCGAGGCGGCGGCATGGAAGACATGTCCCCGAAGGACCAAGAGATAATAAGAAAGCATTTGGCACAGATGAGCCGGGAGCAGGGGGGATGAGGGGAGGGTGGCTCTCTCGCCTTCTCAATATGCCAGGAATCTTCGCTTCCAGCTGGGTCTGTCAGGCCCCGTCGATGTCATGGCTGTAGCGGACGCCCTTGGCGTGCCGGTATACGAGGAGGAACTCGATCGTTTCGAGGGGTGTTTGCTATGGGCCGGCGAGAAAGCTAGGATCCTGGTTCGGGTCTCAATCCGGTACGAGAGCCGAAAGCACTTTACTATCGCCCATGAGTTCGGTCATTTCTATATGCCTCACCACAAGAGAAACGCGTTTTCGTGTACACCCCAAGACATTGCCCGCTATCACGGGGACTTGGAGCACGAAAACGAGGCTGACGAGTTCGCCGCGGAATTCCTCTTCTCGGTGGCACTATCTGCGTTTTGGTGGGCTTGGTGCGGTGTAGCCGTGCTGGGATTGTCTGCAGAAGTATCTGCGTGTGAGCTTTGTTGTGTCGAGCAACTGACTTTCCGAATGAGAAATGGAGTAGGCAGGCGAAGCCGGTGTTCATGAACATCGCGCCTGATACGGTGAACGTCGCCCCGAGCCTCGCTGATAACGCCGCAATCTCTCGAGGCCCTTCCTCAGGCCCACGTTTGCGCATGCCGGTCCCGCGCCGGATGGACTACTTTCCCTTTGGTGGGGATTTCGTCATGCGGGAACGTGCCGCGGACGCTTTCATCGACCCCCTTTAGAGACCAAGGCCGCGGCGGGATGTTGGTACCAACACGCTCCGCGAGGAGTTTGAGTCAGGAGTTTGAGTTACACTGCTGCGTAGCGTTTTTCATGACCTTTGAAGGATTTGCCTAGGCGATGGCGTATTATATGGAGCAATTGGATACAACATCCGATATATCGGATACGATATCCGATCTGGCAGACCTAACCACGGGCCGATGGCCGTCGGTCCTCGCCTGAAGTGCAGAAGCGCGGCGGGCTTTGGCATCCCGGGCGAACGTCCAGCGTCGCGCCCGGTCACATTGTTGCCGAGACGTCACGCCTCCACAAGGTGCACAAGTGCGGTGCACAGGTAGTCAAGGCACGCGCACAGCACTCAAGCACGTGCTCAAGGCACGCGCACAGCACTCAAGCACCTGCATAGCACTCAGGCGCATGCTTGAGGCACGCGCATGGCACTCAAGCACATGCATAAGGCACGCGCGCGGCGCTCAAGGACCTGCATAAGGCACGTGAATGGCATGTGAGCACGTGCACGGACGACTTGACTGTCACAAGGCCGGTTCCCGCCTAGACCTACGATCGATCGCGACGGATGACGCGAAGCCTGTTGGTTGCCGCGAGTTTTGGTTGCCTCGGGTTGATTGGCTCGAAACAGACTTTTCGTGTTGGGGGGAGGTGACTGTATGAAGAAGTGGCAGCGAGTTGGCGCATATGTGTTGCTGCTGATCGCGCTCGTGGCCATCCAGCAATCCACCATGGCGCTTCATGTTGTGCGGCGTGGCCAGCCGGGGTCAGGGCTCTTCCCACTCATCTTGGGGCTTGCGCTTGGGGCCTTTGCCATCGTGATTCTCCTGCAAAACCGAGGACCTGACAGAGAAGGGGTGCCATTCTGGCGGGCGAGGTCGTGGCTCAGGCCGCTCCTTGCCCTTATTGCCTTCGTGATCTACGGCCTTATGCTCGAGAGACTCGGTTACCTTGTGGCCATCTTCATCTTTGTTACCTTCTGGCTCCTGGCGGTCGAGGGCAAGGGGATAGTGGTTGGGGCAATTGCCGGTGTGCTCTCGTCGCTCGCAATACACGTGGTGTTTGGACTTCTGCTCAAGGTCCCGCTGCCCGGCGGGTTCTTGAGATAGTGGCAGCCCTAAGTGTAAGTGTCTTGGGTTTCAGGTTCCCAGGCTATGCAACTTCGGGGGGCGAACACCGCTATGTCGAGCCTTCAGCACTTGGCACAAGGTTTTCTCCTCGCGTTGAGTCCCGTCAACCTCCTATTCGCTCTCATGGGGGCACTGCTGGGCACCGTAGTGGGAATACTACCTGGGCTGGGACCCGCGGCCACAATAGCCCTGCTCCTGCCGATCAGCTACCAGATCGGGTCTCCCGTGACGGCGATCATCATGATGGCCGGAGTTTACTACGGGGCTATGTACGGTGGCTCAACCACGTCGATACTCCTCAATATCCCTGGCGAGGCTGCGTCCGTTGTGACCTGCATAGACGGCTATCAGATGGCCAAGCAGGGGCGTGCCGGCGCCGCGCTCGGCATTGCCGCGATAGGGTCTTTCATAGCAGGTACCATCGGAATCATCGGGCTCACATTTGTGGCCCCGGTTCTTGCGGAGTTTGCCTTGCGGTTCGGGCCGCCGGAATACTTCGCGCTGACCTTTCTCGGGCTCTTGCTCGCGACATACCTGGCCAGCTCATCGCCTGCCAAGGGATTCGTCATGGTCTTTCTGGGCCTCCTCTTGGGCTGCGTGGGCCTCGACCCTGTGTCCGGCACCATAAGGTTCTGCTTCAACATAACGGATTTGCAGGGCGGCATCGACTTCGTCACTCTGGCGATGGGCATGTTCGGGATCGGAGAGGTGCTGTACAACCTAGAGAAAACGGAAACGGCTCAGATCATCACCACAAAGCTCAAGCAGGTATTCCCCAGTCTCAAAGACTGGGCGGAGTCCAAGTGGGCGATTCTAAGGGGTTCCATAGAAGGATTTGTCATCGGCATCCTCCCCGGAGGCGGCGCCGTGATTTCTTCCCTCGTATCGTACGCCATCGAAAAGAGGGTCTCGAAGCATCCTGAGAAATTCGGACAGGGCGCCATCGAGGGTGTCGCCGCCCCCGAGTCGGCGAACAACGCTGCGGCAAGCTCATCTTTCATTCCTCTTCTGACACTGGGGATACCGGGCAACGCCTCGATCGCGATGATCTTCGCGGCCCTAATGATTCAAGGCGTCCAGCCAGGTCCCTTCCTCCTAAAGGAACATGCGGACGTGTTCTGGGGCGTTGTGGCCTCCATGTATATAGGCAATGCAATGCTGCTTGTTCTCAATCTTCCGTTGGTCGGGGTCTGGGTACAGCTCCTCAAGGTTCCGTACGCATACCTTGCGCCGGTTATCGGGCTTTTCTGCCTCGTCGGCGTCTATAGCGTGCAGAACAGCGTCTTCGACATCTGGCTCATGATCATTTTTGGCGTGTTGGGCTATATCGCTCGGAAGCTGGACTATGACTCCGGGCCCATGCTGCTGGCGTTTGTGCTCGGTCCACTCATGGAGAGGTCATTGAGGCAGTCTCTCTTGATGTCCGGCGGGAGTCCTACGATCTTCTTCACACGTCCCATCAGCGGGACACTGATGTTGATGAGCGTGCTGTTCCTGGCATTCAATGCCTTGGCAGCGGTTCGGAGAAGAACGATAGCGCAGGGCAAGGCGGCGTCAAGATAGGTGAACGGCAGTCTACCTGACGAGTGGCGGTCTACCCGACGAGTGGAAGTCTACCTTACGAGTGGCGGTCTACCCGGGAGAACCGGCCCTTCGTCGACGAATTCGGCAACCCATCCCATGGATGTCGTGGATATGGAAGGTGTCGGGCAATATCGTGGCAAGGTGGTGATGCGGTAAGGACGGGCGGCGAATGGCTTCGTCGGTGTCGATCATGAGGATTCTGGGAAGGACAGGACTATGGTGAGTAGGTCAAAAGGCGGACGACTAAACGAGAACGGGGGTGCCGAGGATGTCAATGCGTACAAGGATAGCCGGGGTACTAGCCTTCACGCTCATCATGGGGTTCATGTCGTTGTCCCTCGTGGAAGGTGCCGACAAGTATCCGAGCAAGCCTATCGAGTTGATAGTTCCTTATGCGGCCGGCGGGTCGACAGACGTGTGCGCGCGGATGGTGGCGAAGATAGCACCGAAGTACTTCCCGCAACCGCTCGTGGTGATCAACAAACCCGGAGGCGGTGCGATTCCCGGGCGCGAGTACGTTGTGAGGTCGAAGCCCGACGGCTATACGCTCCTCTTCGGATATGGTTCTGGTGAGGACTTGGTGGTCCCGAACTACCGGCCGCTGCCGTTCGATACGTTCACGGATCTCGTCCCTGTCTGCCGGATCTCCATCCATTCCGTGGCTCTGGTGGTTTCCGACAAGGCGCCGTACAAGACGCTCGAGGAGTTCGTCAAGTACGCCAAGAGCAAGCCGTCCGTCACCGCTGCGGCCTCGAGCAAAGGCGCTGCCGTGGAAATAGTGGAGCAGGCCTTCGCCAAGCGCGCCGGGTTCAAGGTCGTCGTGATACCGTTCAGCGGCGGAGGCGAATCCGTGCCGGCCATAGTTGGGGGCCAGGTGGACTTCGGTGGCGGGCATCCTAGCGAAATTCTCCCGCACCTCAAGTCCGGCCGACTGGTGCCACTGGCCGTGGCCCGCGCGGAGCGTGACCCGTCGATTCCTGACGTGCCCACATTCAGGGAGCTGGGCTACGACGTAGCGACTGCCGGATCGGTGAAGGGAATTGCGGTGCCGAAGGGAACACCTCAGGAGCTCATAGACTACCTGAACGAGAAGTTTAAGCAGATATGCGAGGACCCCGAGTTCATACAGGCCATGAAAGAGGTGGGGCAGCCCGTAGATTACATGGGACCTGCCGAGTACGCAAAGTACCTGAAGGATTCCTTCGAGGAATACGGCAAGCTCATAAAGGAACTCGGCTTGACCATGGATTGACGGGGGGAGCCATGCTGTAGTGTCTCCCGCACGGGCCTCTGCCGCGTGACGCCGAGTCAACGGGTCAACTTGCGTGCATCGTGCACGTGGCGGCCAGCCCATGGATGTCGCCTTCCTGGCGGCGGGCGCACCTGCCGCCAGGAAGGCCGGAGAGGTGTCGCAGTTGGGGAGCGTCAGGCAGTTCGAGAGCGTAAGGGCAGAATCAAAGAAGGATGAATGGCGGAGCGCGGCAAGCTACGCGGGAACCGGCTACGCGGCGCATCATGCCGTAAGATCTGAGGATGTTGCCCGGGAAAAGGGAGTTGGGCATGATCGGGGAGACCGGAAGAGTCGTATCCGGCGCCGAGCTTGAGGATATGCATGACCAGGAGCTCGAGAACGTTGTTATGGACGTCTCGGTTTATGCGAGGGTTTCGCCCGAGCACAAGCTCACGATAGTCGAGGCGCTGAAGAGAAGGGGCCAGGTCGTGGCCATGACCGGCGACGGGGTGAATGATGCGCCGGCGCTCCGCAAGGCCGACATCGGGGTGGCCATGGGCATCACCGGCACGGATGTGGCAAAAGGCGCATCGGACATGGTTTTGACCGATGACAGTCTCGCAAGCATCATAGCCGCCATAGAGCAGGGGAGGACGATCTTTGAGAACATACGGAAGTTCATTATCTATCTCCTCTCATGCAACATAGGTGAGCTGTTGATATTCCTCATAGCCATTCTGGCCGGGTTACCGAGGCCTCTCGTGCCGGTGCAGATTCTTATGATAAACCTGGTGACGGACGGCCTCCCTGCGCTGGCCCTAGGGGTGGACCCGGCTGAGCCGGGGATAATGAAGGTGCCCCCTGGGGACCCACGCGAAGGGATTCTGACAGGCCCGATAATAGCGCGTCTTGCAATGATAGGCGTTCTGATTGCGGCGGCCACGCTCATACCGTTTTACATTGCCCTCGAGGCAGCGCTTCCGCTTCTGAGGGCCAGGACCATTGCCTTCTCGCGGTCATGGGCTTTGCAGAGCTCTGGAGGCGCTCGGAAGCAGGTCGGAGAAGAGATTTGTTTGGAACGTATCGCCCCTTTCAAACCTCCAGCTTGTGGCCGCGATAGGGGTCTCGGTACTGCTCATAGTGGCGAGCGTTACGGTGGGCAGCATTGCCAGGATATTTGAGATGAGCCCTCTTACCGGGGTAGAATGGGAGGAGATAATCCTGACAAGCCTTCTGCCCTTGGCCGAGGTTGAGTTGACGAAGGTACGATTGATGCGCGCCACAAGCTGATCGGGCCTTTCAGCGCTTTGGGGGGGATCGTCTATGAGAGAGAGACTTGGGATTGGCAGAGTGGACACGTATCATACGCTTGCCCGCGAGGTGTACAACCGGATTAAGGAGATGATCATCTCAGGCAAATTCCAGCCCGGGCAAAGACTCGTGGCCCAGCAAATCGCGGAAGAGATGGGCGTGAGCCGGATGCCGGTGCGCGAGGCGCTGAAGCGCCTGGAGGCCCAGGGATTTGTCTATTCTGTGCCCCACAAGGAGGTTGTGGTTTCGGGGCTTTCCGTCAAGGACATCGAGGAGATATATGCCATTCGCAGGGTGCTTGAGGTGTATTCTGCGAGACAGGCGTGCGAACTCGCAACCCAGGAGCAACTCGCGGAGCTGGAGAGGATAGCGAATGAGGCAGAGAGCGTGGTCGCGCGCGATGGTCAGGCCGCCTTTCACGAGAAGAACGATGAGTTTCACTTCGCGCTTTTCCGGGCTTCAGGAAACGAGACGCTCGCGGAGCTTCTGAAAAGCCTATGGGAGAAAAGCGCTTACTACAGGACCCTGGGTACAGCGCTCAAGGGCAGGCTAGACCAGTCTATGGCAGACCACAGGGCGATCATCAGGGCGCTTCGGGCAAATGACCCCGACACCGCGGCTGAACTGGTGACGAGGCATACGGACGCGCCCTTTGCCGCCCTCATCGAGTTCCTCAAGAAGAAGCAGGAGACCGCAAAGGAATACCCTTTCGGGAATTCGGCGGCGACGAACTAGTGAGATGAATGAGGAGGAGGTCCACGTGCGCGAGAACAAGATCAAGAGGACTCTCAAGGCGGGCGGAGTCGTCGTAGGCACCATGGTTTCAGAAGTGAGGACTCCTGCCATCGCCCAGATGATGGCAACCGCAGGGTATCAGTTTATTCTCATCGATATGGAACACTCGGCGTTCAACATGGAGACGGTTCAGGATATGGTCCTGGCGTGCAGGGCCGCCGGCATCCAGTCTGTCGTGAGGACTCCCGGGATGGAGAGATGCTCTTTATCCCGCCCCCTGGACGCCGGGGCCGACGGGATATTGGTGCCCCAGGTGGAGACACGCGAAGAGGTCGAGGCTATCGTGAGAGAGACGCGATATTACCCTCTCGGGGAGCGGGGATGTGCCCTGCGGCGGCTGCACAGCGACTATCAGAAGGTGAACACAGTCGAATACATGGCCCACGCCAACGAAGAGGCCTTGGTGGTCATCCAGATAGAGAGCGAGAAGGCCATAAACCACCTGGAGGAGCTCGTAAGCGTGCCAGGGGTTGATGCGGCGTTCATAGGGCCGAACGACATGTCTCAGTCTTACGGCGTTCCCGGCCAGATGAAGCACCCCAAGATGATCGCTGCTTACAAGAGGCTCATCGAAGTATGCAACGCGTACGGTGTCGCCCCGGGTGCACATCTTTCCAACCTGGACGACGTAAAGGAGTGGGTGGGGGCCGGAATGAGGCTCATTGGCTACTCCAATGATGTCAATATGTTGGTGGACGCTGCCTCAAAACAGGTGGCAGATATCAAGGCGATCTTGGGGTGGGCGTAGGGTATGGGCGTAGGGTATGGGGCGTAGGGCGCAGGACGTAGCCACGTAGCGAGTGGCACCATGGAACGGCGTGCCGCGCCATAGCGCGCGACACGCCACATACGCGACACGCTTACATAGGGGATGGCATACCACGGGTGGCTGGAGCGGCTGACGGCCGTGGTTGCTCGCGACCACGGTGGCCTCGGGTCATGTTGTGAGGAGGTGTTCTCGTGAGAAAGCGCGTTCTCATTGTTCAGCCCATCCACAGGAGTGGCGTAGAGGTCCTCGAGCCACATTTCGAGGTGAGGGTTGCGCCGGACCCTTCCGTGGACACGGTGATAAAGGAGATTAAGGGTGTTCACGGGGTGATCGTCAGGACCGCGCCGTTCCCACGGGCTATCATTGAAGCTGCTGACAGCCTCATGGTCATAGCCCGGCATGGGGTTGGCGTCGACAACATCGATGTTGCCTTTGCTACAGAACGTGGTATACCCGTCGCGACCACCCCCCAAGTCAACCAAATCTCCGTTGCGGAGCACGTTATCGCTCTCATGACAGCTCTTGCCAAACAGCTTCTCAGGTATGACACCGCCACCAGGGGGGGCCAGTTTGAGATACGAAATACATACAGCGCAGTGGACTTGGACGGCAAGACCCTGGGGATCATTGGCTTCGGGCGGATAGGGCGCGAGGTTGCCGCTAAGTGTGCCGCCGCCTTTAACATGAGGGTGGTCGCGTACGATCCGTATGTAGGCGAGGATGTCATGAGGCAGGCGGATGTCACGAACGCCTTGTCCCTTGATGAGCTCCTCACGCAGGCCGACTTTGTCTCGATTCACGTCCCCCTCACGGGGGAGACAAGGGGCATGATCGGAGCTAGAGAGCTGGCTCTGATGAAGCCCACGGCTTTCCTTATCAATGTGGCGCGAGGCGGTATTGTTGACGAGGACGCGCTTGCGGAGGCGCTTCGCAAACGCCAGTTGGCAGGTGCAGGCGTCGACGTATTCGTCGAGGAGCCGCCGAGACCTGAGAACCCCCTCCTCAACCTGGACAATGTCATCCTGACGCCCCACTCCGGGGCACTCACGCAGGAGTGCGTGGTTAGGATGGCCACGGGGGCCGCTGAGGCAGTGAGGGATGTCTTGCTCGGCGGGAGAGCGAGACATGTTGTCAACCCGGAGGTATATGGCAGATGATGCCGAATGCGGACGCGTCAAGGGCTCCGGAGGCCTTCCACAATGACGCCGCCCCGGGGGCTTCGAAGGCCTCGAACGCCCCGAAGGCGCCGAAGGATGATACGGTACTGATAGACCCAGCTCGCCTGAAGGTTTTTGCCACTAGATGTCTTACGCGCGCCGGAATGCAGGAGGCGCACGCCGAAGTCGTTGCCGACTCGCTCGTATTCGCAGATCTTCGCAAGGTAAGCTCGCATGGTATCGCAAGATTGCAGATATACATCAAGCGGTTACAGCTTGGGCTTGTTTCGCCCGCGCCGCAGATCAGGATAGTGGCGGAGCGTGGGAATGTGGCGATAATCGACGGCGGCAACGGTCCGGGGCAGGTAATAGCCAAAGCCGCAATGGAACAGGCGATGTCCATTGCCGGCCAGCGTGGCATCGGGGCCTGCGGGGTCAGGAACTCCAATCATTGCGGGGCGCTAGCGTACTACTCAATGATGGCGATAGAGCGAGACATGATCGGGATAGCCATGACCAACGCCAATCCCACCATGGCTCCCTGGGGCGGAAGCACGGCCATGTTGGGGACTAATCCCATTTCAATGGCTGTGCCGGCCGGGGAGGAGCTGCCCGTGGTCATGGACATGGCCACGAGCGCCGCGGCCAGGGGCAAGGTGATCCTTGCGGCCAAGGAAGGCAAGGAGATACCGCTCGGGTGGGGCATCAATGGCCAGGGAGAGCCTACGACGGATCCCAGAGAAGCGCTCAAGGGAGCGCTGGTGCCGCTGGGCGGCGCAAAGGGATATGCGCTTGCGCTCATGGTAGATGTCCTGTCCGGGGTGCTCACGGGAGCACACTGCGGGAGCCATGTTGGCGCCCTCTACGATAACCTTGTGGAGCCCCAGGGCGCGGGGCATTTCATGTGCGCCGTCAACATCTCGGACTTCATGGAGCCGGCCGCATTCAAGGCCAGGATGGACCAGGTGATAAGGGAGCTCAAGATGGCTAAGCCGGCCCGCGGAGTCGACCGAGTGTACTTGCCGGGAGAGCCTGAGTTCATGGCGGAGAGGGAACGCCGGCAGAGCGGTATCCCTCTGGACCGGGCTGTGTTCGAGGAGCTGAGGGCGACGGGCGCCTCGGTGGGCGTTGAGATCGCATTGTAATGCAGGGGATAGGGCCTGTGGTAAACTCGTATCCGGGTGCCGCCTCGTTGTGGGCTCGCCTCGTCGCTGCGAAGGCACGAAATGGTCCGTGCCTACAGGCCCTGGTGTACGGTCTGAATTCGTGGGCGAGGAGGGATTTCGGATAATGTCGCTAGAGATAAAGGGCATTATACCCGCGATGGTCACGCCAATGGACAAACAGGGGAGGATCAACGAGAGCGCTCTCAGAAGGCTGACCAATTACCTCATTGAGGGGGGCGTCCACGGGCTCTTCCCTGTTGGAAGTCAGGGAGAATTCTACGCTCTGACGCCGGAAGAGAAGAAAAGGGTCATAGAGATCGTAGTGGATGAGACGCGCGGGCGCGTCCCGGTGTACGCAGGGACGGGAGCCATAACAACACAGGAGACCATCGCCCTCACCAAAATGGCCGAGTCCGCAGGGGCGCAGGCAGTCTCCGTCTTGACGCCATTCTTCATAAACCCGAGTGAGCAGGAGCTTCTTGAGCATTACACCGCGGTGGCCAAGTCCACCAACCTGCCCGTGTTGCTCTATAACAACCCCGGGAGGACCGGGTGCAAGATCTCCGCTTCTTTGGTAGAGAAGGCTGCTAAGGTGGACAACATCGTCGGCATCAAGGATTCGAGCGGTGATATGACCCTGACGGCCGAGTTCATACGGAGGACCCCAAAGGGGTTTGCGGTGTTGGCCGGTCGGGATACCCTGATCTACGGCACCTTGTGCTATGGTGGCAAGGGGTCGATAACCGCGACCGCAAATGTGGCTCCAAGGCTCGTGTCTGAGATCTACGACGCGTTTATTGCCGGGGATTTGAGACGCTCTCTCGAGGCTCAGTTCAAGCTGGCGCCCCTGAGGTTGGCGTTTGACTTAGGCACTTTCCCCGTTGTCATAAAGGAAGCCCTCAACATGATGGGAATAGATGCCGGAATAGCCAGAGCGCCCGTCGGGACGATGGGTGACGAAAAGAAAAAGGAGCTCCGCCAGGTACTCGTTGAGATGGGCTTGCTCCAGTGACGATGGAGGTAGGTTACTCCGGTGACGACGTGATTGCTCCGGTGGTGAACGGGATTACTCCGGTGACGACGGGATTGCCCCCGTGACGGCGTGACGGATGGGTTGCTGCGATGGCGAAAGAGTTGCTCCGGTAACCCGGCGAATTCGTGGCGGCACGACCGGACGAGTCCGTGGCGGCATGATGGGTTGCCGTGGGTTGCACTGTGAGCCATATTGATTGACAGTGGTGACAGTGGGTTCGGGAGGGACAAGTCATGGAGTGGACGGCGGAAAAGAGCAGGGTAGGATTCATCGGGCTCGGCATCATGGGAAGGCCCATGGCAAGGAACCTCGTCAAAGCAGGCTATAGACTTGTAGTGCACGACATCAACCCGGCACCCGTTGAGGAACTCGTGTCTCTCGGACAGGAGGCTGCCCGGTCACCCCGTGAAGTGGCCGAGAGGACGGATGTGGTAATCACAATGCTTCCCAATTCGCCTGACGTAAGGCAGGTCGTGCTCGGTCCGGACGGGGTGCTCGAAGGCGCAAGAGCGGGCACCATGATCATAGACATGAGTTCCATCGCTCCTTTGGTTTCGATGGAGTTGGCTCAAAAGGCCAGGGAGAAAGCGGTCCGTATGATGGATGCCCCGGTGAGCGGCGGAGAGCCCGGGGCCATTGCGGGAACTCTCTCCATAATGGTAGGCGGGGATCCCGAGGACTTCGAGGAGTACAAGGGCCTCCTATCACACATGGGGAAGAGCGTCGTGCACATCGGACCTGTGGGGAGCGGCAATATGGCCAAGCTGGCAAATCAGATCATCGTCGCCCTGAATATAGCCGCGGTATCCGAGGCCTTGGTGCTGGCAAAGAAGGCGGGGGTTTCTCCCAAGCTGGTTCATGAGGCCATAAGGGGGGGTCTTGCAGGCAGCACCGTTCTAGACACCAAAGCGCCCCTCATGATGCAGCGCAGGTTTGAGCCGGGCTTCAAGATCGACCTGCATATCAAGGACCTCGCCAACGTGATGGATACCGCAAGGCAAGTGGGCGTGCCACTACCGCTGACAGCAGTGGTGATGGAGATACTTCAGGCTTTGAAAGTGGACGGACAAGGGCAGAATGACCACGGTGCCATAGTCCGTTTCTATGAAAGGCTTGCCAATGTGGAGGTGACGGGGTGATTGCGGGCATGAGGACCCCACATTCGCGCATGGCCCTTTCGGAAAGGGGGAGGGAGAAGGGTAAGGGGAGAGGCCGTCGGCTTTCCAGCAAGGCCACCCGGACGCTGGTTGGTCTGGCCGTTTTGGTCGGCAGTCTGTTCAGGACCGGGCCGGTCGCATTGCTGGCTGTGACGTGGGGTCGCACCCACCTTTCTCTCTCGTTTCCCGCAGCCACTCGGCGCTTTGAGCCACCTACCGCCCCACGGGCGTGATGTGCCGGGGCATTCGCGACCAGGCGAAGTGGTTTGGTGACCGCCTGATGCTTGTCGGCGGACAGGCGATTCCGGTAGTTTACGCTACGCCTGCTGTGTTTTCGGAAGCAATGGAGGCCAAGTGCCAGGGGACGGGCGACGCACGGCATCTTGTCCCCCGCGAACACGCGCTTGTTGCAGAAGACCTGGTAGGGTTCGGGCGCCGCAAGGTCTCAAAGAGGTACACCCCATCGTCTGACCAGGACAACACGTGGCGGACATGCAACCACATCACCACCCAAGGCAGGGAAAGGCATATGCGCGACGAAACTCTTCGCAGGCGGGAGTTCCCTCCGCCAACGCGAAGAAGCGATATCCCTTTGTCCTGTGCAACTTGCGGGCACTTGGGCGCTTCAGCGACCTTCGGCTCTGAAGGCGGCCACGTGCTCGTGAGCCTAGCAGAGCAGAGGTCTCCGTCAGGGGAGGGAGACCCTCACGTGCCGCACAGCACATGACGGGGCCGTCCCATCTGCCACCCATCATGTGCGTGGAGTTCCAGCCTAGAAACTCAGGGAGGGGATGGACAGTGAAGGGTTCGATGTACGAGTACATGAGGGTCGGGATCATTCACTTCATGGCTTATCCCCAGATAATGAAGGGCGAGGGGCCGATCCTTGAGACGCTGACGAAGATCGCCGAGGATGACTACTTCAATGCGGTGGAGGTCACGTGGATGAAGGATCCTGAGGTTCGCAGGCAGGCGCGCAACCTGCTCAAGGCGGCCCACATGACCGTCGCCTACGGGGCACAGCCGAGGGCGCTTGTCACCGGCCTCGACATCAACTCGCTCGACGACTCCATGCGCGCACAGGCCGTCGCCCTGCTCAAAGAAGGAATCGACGAGGCCTACGAGCTCGGAGCCGTGGGCTTTGCCTTCCTGGCCGGGAAGTACCCGGGCAAAGACAAAGAGGAAGCCGCCTGTCAGGCCCTGGAGGACTCCATCAAGCAGCTCTGCAGCCACGCTAAGTCGAAAGGGTCCATGCCGGTCGTGCTGGAGATATTCGACCGCGACATCGAGAAGAGGTCTCTGGTGGGTCCGAACGATGTGGCGCTCAGGATCGCGGCGAATGTGAGAAAGGAATACGACAACTTCGGGCTCATGGTGGACTTGAGCCATCTTCCGCTGCTCCGCCAGACTCCGGAGGAAGCGCTCGTCCCCGTCAAGGATTACCTCGTGCACGTTCACATCGGCAACGCCGTCGTGGCGGATCCGTCGCATCCGGCGTACGGGGACGCCCACCCCAGATTCGGGATAGAGGGTGGGGAGAACGACGTCGGGGAGCTCACCCACTTCCTGCGGGTCCTGTTCGAAGTCGGATATCTCGGGAAGGGCGGGCCCAGAATCGTAAGCTTCGAGGTCAAACCGCTTCCGGGCGAGGCGTCCGAGATAGTAATCGCCAACGCGAAGAGGACCTTGAACGAGGCATGGGCGAGGCTTTGAACGGCGGGGAGCCCAACACACATTCGGCCATCCAACCACAATACGCATTCGACGGAAAGGGGATATCATGATGCACGCAGCGGATGACAACCAGTCGGGCCTGCTTGACCAGATCGCGCCGCACTTCACGCACTGGGACAAGATCGGCGACGCGGTGGACCAGTTCATTGACATCATGGTGAACTACAGACAAAGCGGGCACCCTGGCGGGTCGCGGTCCAAGATGCACGCGCTGGTCGCGCTCCTCCTTTCAGGGGTGATGCGCTGGGACGTGCGTGAGCAGGCAAAGCGCTTTTCCGACCGTCTGATACTTGTCGGAGGCCACACGATTCCTCTGGTCTACGCGGTACTCGCGGTCTTTTCAGAGGCCATGGACGCAAAGTACAAGAGGACGGGGGATGAGCGCTATCTCATCCCGCGCGAGCGGGCGCTTCTTGCCGAGGACCTTGCCGGGTTCAGACGCCGCGGGCGCCTGCCAGGGCATGCGGAAGTCCACAACAAGACGCTTATCCTCAAGTTCAACACAGGCCCCTCGGGACACGGCTCGGCTGCGGCGGTGGGACAGGCGCTCGCCCTGAAGCGCGCTGGAGCAGACGAGGTGAAGGTGTTCGCCATAGAAGGGGAGGGAGGGCTTACCCCAGGTGTATATCACGAAGCCAAGAACTCCGCCTGGGGGCTGGGCCTTGACAACCTCTACTTCCTGATAGACTGGAACGACTACGGGATCGACCCGCACCGGGTGAGCGACGTCGTGTACGGCGATCCTGCGACTTGGTTCGGTTCATACGGGTGGAGGACTTGCGGCACAGATGACGGCAGCGACTGGGAAGCTGTCGCGAAGACCCTTCTCGAGCTTCGTTTCGGTGAGAACCCCCGTAAGGTCCCCAGCATGGCTTATTTCAAGACTCGCAAAGGGCGCGGATATCTGAAATACGATAACGCCTCCCACGGCGCTCCCCATGCCCTGAACAGCGACGTATTCTGGCAGACAAAGAGGCCTTTCATGGACAAGTACGGCGCTGTGTTCGAGGGGTACGGCGAACCTGCGCCGAAAGACCCCAAGGACTTGCAGGAGCAGTTCTTGGCTAACCTCAAGGTGGTGGCGGATGTCATCCGCAATGACGAAGCCCTGGTTGATTACCTCGCAGACAGGCTCGTCGAGCTGGGCGAGAGCGTGCCTGAGGAGATCCCTGGCATGCGTGTGTCGTTCGACAGGAACCCCCTTGCCGACCCGCAGCTTGTGGATTACCGCAGCTATCCCAAGGAGATGTTCCTTCCGGCGGGCAAGAGCGCCGCGAACCGCACGGGCCTGGCGCGTTGGGGCGCCTGGGTGAACTGGTGGTCGAAGAAGAAGTACGGCAGGCCCCTTTTCCTTGTCGCGTCCGCGGACCTCGCCGAGTCAACCCAGATCGCAGGCTTCGGCGAAGGGTGGAGTGACGAGGCTGGCTTCGGCTGGTACGACCGGGAGAAGAACCTCGATGGAGTCGTGCTCCCGCAGGAGATCACCGAGTTCGTGAACTCCGGCATCATGGCGGGGCTTGCGACAATGAACTTCGCCAGGGATGGATTTGGCGAGTTCAACGGATTCCTCGGGGCCGCATCGACGTACGGGTCGTTCTCATACCTCAAGTATGGGATGTTCCGCCTGCTCAGTCAGGTTGCTCAGGACTCCCCTCTCAAGGTGGGGAAGGTCATCTGGGTCGTGGGCCATTCGGGCCCTGAGACCGCCGACGATTCAAGGACCCACTTCGGCATATTCGCGCCAGGAGTCACGCAGCTCTTCCCTGAGGGGAGGATCATAAACGTCCAACCATGGGAGTACAACGAGGTCCCCGTGGTGCTGGGCGCGGCGCTTGCGCTCTCGATAGAGCGTGATATCCCGCTCATAGCGATACACCTCACAAGGCCGCCCATTACGATCCCGGACCGGGAGGCTTTGGGGATCCCGTCGCACCTGGAGGCGGCGAAGGGCGCATATGTGATGCGCGACTTCGAGCCTGGCAAGCCGAAGATGGGCACGGTGATCGTTTCCGGGACGAGCACGACCGACGGCATGTGCCGGGTCCTCCCGAGGCTGGCCGAGGAGGGCCTGAACGTCAAGGTCGTGGCGGCGATAAGCTACGAGCTGTTCATGGCGCAGCCCGAGGAATATCGAAACAGGGTGCTCCCCGAGGACGAGTGGCGGAATTCCATGTGCATCACCAACATGGCGAGAAGGCTCATGCACGACTGGATGTACAGCAAGGAGTCGGAGAGGTATAGCCTGTCGTCGGACTGGGACAACAGGTGGCGCACAGGCGGAACGGTCC
>JBLNDA010000008.1:0-10462 GCA_050261175.1 Clostridia bacterium | reverse complement strand
GTATTCGGGGCCGGTGAGCTCCTCGCCGAACCACTTCACTCCGAATCCCGTGTGTATGCACTGGGGAAGGATCCCACCCAGGCGGACGTCGCGTTCGATGACGACCACCCGGACCGCGCCCTCCCGTTTTGCGGCGACAGCCGCGGCAAGGCCCGCCGGACCTCCACCGATGACCGCCACGTCGGCGCGCAAATGCTTCCCTTCCGGTCCCAACGACGGTCCCAAAGAACCTACCTCCCTGTTGCCGGCGTCACCTGGGCCTCCGCTGGCCCATCGCCGACCTCCCCACGGCCCTGGCGCAGCAAGGCTTTGGCCGGGTACGGCGCAATCAGCGACCCACAGCCCCGCTTGGTGATTCTCTCCAAGGGGACTCCCAGTTCCCGGCTGAGTATCTTCATCACCCTCGGCATGCAGAACCCGCCCTGGCACCTTCCCATCCCGGCGCGTGTCCGGAGCTTGACCCCGTCCACCGTCCTTGCACCCCTGCGGATCGCGTCCAACACCTCGGCTTCGGTCACCGTCTCACACCTGCACACGATGCGACCGAACGCAGGGTCGGACTCCACAAGACGGGCCTGCTCAGCACGGGAAAGCTGCGAAAACCGCACGGGCGCGGGGCGAACAGGGCTGAACCCGCGCCGGGCGCGCGCATTGAGCCCTTCATCGCGCAGGATCTCGGCAACCATGCGAGCGATGGCGGGCGCCGCGGTGAGACCCGGCGACTCTATCCCAGCCACGTGGACCATACCCCTCGCCACCCCGGACGGCCTTATGATGAAGTCGCCCTCGGAGGACGCCGCGCGCAGGCCGGCGAAAGACGCTATGACGTCGCGCGGCGACACGGCTGGCACCATGCGACGCGCAGCGGCGAACACCGCTTCAAACCCCGCCCTGGTCGTCGCAAGGTCCAGGCGGTCGCTGGTGTCCTCGGCGGTGGGGCCGACCATGATGTTCCCGTCCGCCGTGGGGATCACGAGGATTCCCTTGGACACGGGGGTCGGCACGGGAAACACCGTCGACCGCACCAGGTTCCCGACGCGTTTGTCCAATAGATACTCCTCGCCTTTCCTTGGGCGTATCTCGAAGGACTCGTCCCCGGCCATAGCCGCGATCCGGTCCGCGAAGAGCCCCGCGGCATTCACCACCCACGCGGTCTCGATGATCGCCTCCGGCGTCTCGACCGCCGCGATCCGGCCGTCCCGCAGGTGAAGCGAAGTCACTGGCGAGCCGGTCATGAAACGGACGCCGTTGGCCACGGCGTTCTCAACCAGGGCGAACGTGAGCTGGTACGGGCATACTACCCCGCCGGTCGGGGCGTGGAGCGCCGCCACAACGTCCGGGGAAAGCCCGGGCTCCAGCCTGCGAGCCTCTTCCGCGTCGAGGAGGCGAAGGCCGGGCACGCCGTTGCGCCGCCCGCGGTCGAAGTGCTCGCGGAGCACGCCGGTCTCATCGCCGGACATGGAGATCATGAGACACCCGTTGCGCCTGAAGGGCACGGATAGCTCCGCCGCAATCTCGTCGAACATGGCGTTCCCCTTGACGCACAGCGATGCCTCCAAGGTCCCGGGAGCGGAGTGGAAGCCCGCATGCACCACGCCGCTGTTGGCCTTGCTGGTGCCGAAGGCCGCTTCCGCCTCGCGCTCGAGGAGGACCACCGCCAGATCGTATCTCGCCAATTCTCTCGCGATTGCGGCGCCAATTACCCCAGCTCCGATGATTGCTACATCAGCTCTCACGATCGTCGACTGCGTGGAGCGTGTACCGTGCAACCTACATCCCCCCGTGCCGCGTGATGAGCTTTTTCCGTGCCGCCAGGCCTGGCCATAAACCATAAAGAAGAGTCCAGCCTGCGACAAGCTCCGTTGCGCATGCAGCAAGCGAAGTCGGCTTAATGCGCTGCCGAGCAACGAGCCTGGCAGATAGGACTCTCTCAAAGTCTCCCGTCCGTTCCGCCTGACTCCCAGCCTCCGGAGCAAAATCCTCCGCTCCACTCTTACTCCCGGCATAGCAAGGCTGCTATGGAGTCCAATACATAATCGGGTTGAAGCGCTGACCTAGACAAGTCCTCCCGATGAGTTACCCCAGTCAGCACCAGAGCCGTCGCCATTCCCGCTTTTTTCCCCATCAATACATCAGTCTCCAAGCGATCACCCACTACGAGACACCGATCTTGCCCAAGGTCGAGGCGCCTGAGCGCAGTTTGAAGCATCATGGGGTTCGGCTTGCCTACAACCAGTTCAACCTTGAGTCCGGTAGTACCTTCGACCGCTCCGATCATGCCCGCGGCATCAGGGATCTCCCCTCCTTCTACCGGGCAGGTCCTGTCAGCATTGGTAGCTACCAGGCGGGCCCCGGACCTTGCGGCCTGTAAAGCGCAGTTCAGTTTCGCGTAGGTGAACGTCCTGTCGAACGCGATGACGACGTAGTCTACGCGGGTGCCCGAGCTTGTCGGGTCTTCCACGATTTCCACACCCGCCGCCCTGAGCTCCTGCACAAGCGCTAGTTCTCCGATGACGTATGCTCGGCAGCCTGGTGCACGGTCCGCGAGATAACGTGCCATCACCAGCGAGGAGTTGACGACATCGTCTGCCTCGGTAGGTATGCCAAGCCGCGTGAGCTTGACAGCGTACTCGTCCCGGCTCTGGATGGGTTTGTTGGAGAGAAAGACCACCCGCTTTCCCATCGCCCGCAGTGCTATTATTACCTCCTGCGCGCCGGGGATCAGTCTGTCACCGCGATACACGGTGCCATCCAGATCGAGGATGTATCCCTCGAAATCCTCGAGGGAAGGGCAGGTATGTACCCTGGCCCGGTATGAGTCGGAGACTACCGTCGAACAGACTGGCTTTGAGTTCGGGCTAAGCATAGAATCCACCCATTCTGGCCCCGCCTAGCCTGTTGGCGACGAACAGGCTGGCGGCGCCTACGACGATTAGGATGAACCCAAGCGCCGCTGCTTCGTTGATGGAACCGGACGTGTAAAACGTGAATATCCCTACCGTCATCGTTTCCCACCCTGGGACAGCGAGGAGGATGGTCGCCGCCGCCTCCTGAATGGAAGTCATGAATGAGAACAAGGCACCCGCGAGTATGCCCTTCCATATCAAGGGGAGGGTAATATCCATGAACACCCTCATGCCTCGCGCTCCGACGCTTCGTGCCGCCTCCTCCAACGATTCGTGAAGCACTAGCAGCGAGCCGTGAGTGCTTCTAACCGTGTAGGGTAGACGCCGGACGGCGAGCACCACTGGCATTATGAGCCACAAGTCTGTAAGCGCAACACCGAGACGCGGCAGCGGCACGTTAAACGCGCGAATATACGCGATTCCAATCGCAGTACCAGGGAGGGCCAGTACCAGCGTAACAAGCGCATCCAGGAGCCCCCTCCCTGGCAGCCGGGTCCGCGCCAGCGTCCATGCGATCGGCACACCGACTAACACGCACAGGATCACTGCAAGACCACAATACAGAAACGTATTGACGACGAATTTGGGCGTCTCCACGATCACTCTCTCAAAGTAGCGCAGGGTGTACTCTACGGGGAACGGGGTTAGCGACCATCCTCTGCCAAACGCCGCCAGTCCCACCCCGAGATACGGTATGAATGCCATAGCGAGTACCACCGCGAAAAAGCCGGTAATCGCCCAAGCCCGCGCCCCTGAGAGAGTGCGTCGTTCCACTGGGCGATAGGACAGCGTCGCGTAGTCCTTCGCAGCGATGTACTGCTTCGCAGCGACTAGGAATACTATCGCCATCAGGACCAGCAAGGCGCCGATGGTTATGCCCATCTGGAACAGGCGCCTGTCAACGAATTGGACGATATTGAGATAGGCCTGCGGGGCCAGAAGGTTCTGCACTCCGACCACAAGTGGGGTCGCGAAATCAGCAAACGTCCACATGAATACGAGGAGTGCCCCTGTGACAAACCCTGGAGTGGTAAGTGGCATGGTGATGTCGCGCAGGCGGCGCAGTCCGGTACTCCCGACGCTCTCAGCGGCTTCCTCGAGCGATGCATCGATCTTCCCGAGTGCGTCTACAACGTTCATTGAGATCAAAGGAAAAAGGTGCAGGGTCTCGACAAGAAGGACACCGTGCCACCCGTAAATGAAGTTGATAGGATGTCTGAGCCCGAGGTAGTCCATGAGAACCACATTCAGCGTCCCTGCGCGTCCAAGGATGAACACAAAGCCCATCACCCCAACGAGAGGGGGCATGATAATTGGCACCATCGTAAGATATGAGAAGACCTTCCGGCCTGGGAAATCATATCTCACCAGGAAGTAGGACGCCGCGAAACCGAGCAGGGAGGCCGCGATCACAGTCCCCATGCTCAGTATCATGGAGTTGAGCAGGGCTTTCAGGTAGTAGCCGTCACAGAGAAACCCGCTGAAGTACTCCAGAGTGAACGACCCATCTGGCGCCGCAAAAGCGTCCACAAAGAGCTTGATAAGAGGGAATCCTACGAACGCGCACAGGAAGAGGTAAATGGGCAACTGCTGCCACATGGGCCAGCGTTTGAACCCTAGTACCGCTGAGGTCAAACCCGCCACCCGCCTGCGGCTGCGACTGCGACCGTTCATGCCGGGTTCACCCCTCTCCCTACCACAGCCCGGTCGCCGCTCACCCCGTCGCCGCTCACCCCGTCGCCGGACTGGCTGCAAGTCTCGTCTTCAAACGCATCAGGAATCACCAAGCATACAGACGCCGACGCTTCGAGCGTGACCCGCGCGCCAACAGGGATTATCGCGTGGTGCCAGGGGTCTCTTATGTCGACCTTTATCACGTGCCTGCCATCAACTTCCACATCATAGCGGATGACGTTGCCCATATAGTAGGAGAATCCGATCGTGCCAGTGAGAACGTTTGCACAAGCATCGACACTTGCCTGACCACTCTCTGGGCTCCTCAGGGTCAGGTTTTCGGGTCGTATCGCAATAGCACATTTGTCGCCCGACCGGAAACGAAGGTACGAGGTTCCCTGGAGTCGACCAAGGTCCGTGTCGACCAAGCAACGTCCTTCAGAGGATGACTGTTCCAAGAGCCGTCCCCTCAGTATGTTGTTGGTCCCGATGAAGTCGGCGGTGAACACGTTCTTCGGGGTCTCGTAGAGTTCTTTCGGAGTACCCATCTGCAGAACGCGCCCCTGGTTCATCACGGCGATCCTGTCCGACAGAGTGAGCGCCTCTTCCTGGTCATGGGTGACATAGATCGTGGTGATCTTGAGGGATTGCTGTAGCTTCCGGATCTCCGCGCGAAGGCGAGTCCGCACCTTTGCATCGAGATTGGACAGTGGTTCATCTAGAAGAAGTACGTCTGGATTCAATACCAACGCCCGCGCGAGCGCCACCCTCTGCTGCTGACCACCGGATAGCTCTGCCGGGCGCCGCGAACCCATATCACCAAGGCCGATCTTCTTGAGGATCTCGTCTGCCCTACGATGAGTATCACTGGGCCGTACCTTCCGAAGCTTCAGACCATACGTTATGTTCTGCCTCACAGTCATGTGAGGCCAGAGTGCGAAGTTCTGAAATACAATGCCTATGTTCCGTTCAGCAGTTGGAACGCTGTTCACAACCTTCCCGTCGAAGAGCACCTGGCCAGCATCGGGCTGGTAAAAGCCAGCTATGAGTCGCAAGGTTGTCGTTTTCCCACAACCAGATGGACCCAGGAGTGTAAAGAACTCTCCGTCGTATACGTCGAGGTCCAGTCCCGCAAGCGCCTGGAAATCCCCGAAGCGCTTTACGATACCACGAAGCGATATCCTCATATCGCACCTCCGTCTGCTTTCGTCGTTACATCGTCGATAGTCCGACCGAATCACGACTAGGACTCGAGGCAAGCGCAACTGCTCCCGCCTTAGCAAGACCGGGCGGGAGTCGCCGGTACATGGGTACGCGCATCAGCCAGCGAATGCCCTCACGTTGCCTTGTCAATACCACCGGCGACTCCCCTTGGACCGGCCACCGCTACGTGGCACAATCCTAGTACGTGGCACAATCCTAGCTAGTATTTCTTCTTGAGTTCCTCATGCCTCTCGAGGATTCGCTTTCGGAATACGTCGTTGACCTCGCTGTATCGCTCCTGCGCGACCTTATCGTCGTAAATGTTCCTGATTGGCGCGTCGAAGTACGATCTTATTCCCCCCGTGAATTCAACCGCCTTTTCTACGATGGATCCGGGAGCCCCTTCCACTCGATACTTAGGGGAAACTGAGAATAGACCCCGTTCCATGAACACGCGCTGCCCTTGTTCTGTCAACAGGAATTCGACGAATGCCTTGGCGGCTTTGGGATTCTTGCATCCTGCGAGTATAGCCATGGGTTCCGGGGTCACAAAGCATGCGGTTGGGGCAACAAATCGGAGGTCATATCCAGCAACCACTTCTTCGAAGGCCATGTAACTCGGGACTGCAAATCCAACAGCGTACTCTCCCTTGGCAACCACCGAGGGGACGTCTCTGCTTCTTGCCACAAATTGGCCCGTATTAGCAGCTAGCTTCTCGAGCCACTCCCATCCCTTCTCCAAGCCATACATCTGCAAAATGACCTCATACGACGCGTGATTCGAGCTAGATCGATCCGGTGTACACTGGGCGATCCAACCTTTGAGCTTCGGATTCAACAGATCGTCCCAGTCCTTGATGTCATCTACCCCGAGCCGCTTCAGAAGCTTCGGGTGCCACACGAGCCCATAGGGTTCAAGTGCCGTTCCTACCCAGAATCCTCTCGGGTCCTTCATCGGAAGACGTACAGGCTCACCTATGGAAGGCGCAACCGATTCCCATGTTCCCCTCGGGAGATCAAGCTTCACGAGCAGCTTCTGATCGGCCAAGCTGTCAAACAGAGCACTCTCGCCACCCCAGAATATGTCAGCCTGGGGGCGGCCTTTCCATTCAACGATCTTGCCGTAACATGTGGGGGTACCTTCGTGTGTCGCGCTAGCCTTGACCGTCACGCCCCATTTCTGCTTTGCATACTCCGTAAACGCTGACAAAGACGCATCAACAACGAACTTGGAGACAGGCGTAATGAGCACCAGTTCTGACTCGATAGGAGCTTGCGCAGACAAGGGAATGGTACCCACGCTGGCCCAGATTATGAGCACCGCGGCTATTAGAACCCCACACCTTCTCACCTCAACCACCTCCCTGCATAATCCGGTCAGCCGCCGTTGTTCGCAAGTAGCTCACAACCATCCACTCCAAGTGCACGCACGTTGGTACGTCTCTTCCCGAAACCACCCCCAGTGCATAGGCCGCCTCGACCCGAGAGAACGCTGGCCCCACTCAAGGCATGAGTCCAAACGCGCCCCACCACGGGACCGCAATAAAGTTCACTACAAGATCGCATTCCTGGTCAAAGCAGAAGGGACAATGAGCGTCATCAACGGAAGGAACGCGACCGACTGCACCATGAGACGAAAGCTGTTCCCTTTGCACAGAACTACCATGAACCCCGCCATACGGCGGGCAAGGCCGTTCGACGCTACCGCCGAACCGAGCGCGAGAACGCCGACGAGGAAGTACAACACCGGCTCAGAGAAGCCTGCAAGAAGAGCCAAAGGGCCGAGGCGGAGTAGCATCACCAGAAGCAAGAACAACCCTCCTAGGGACGTCACTGCAGGGTGCAGAGCACCTGACGCCCATAAGGAGACGGCGGTCGCTGCGGCAGCGAGAGCTCGACAAGCGTCCGGCCCAAGCGATGCCGGACGAACGCCTACCAACACGGCAAGCCAGCACAGAGCGCTGACCATGAGGCCTATGCCTTTCCGCAGTGCAGACAGCACGGCCCTACGCGCGTGCATAGTGCCACAACTCCCTCTTGCTTGTCGAGACTCCGAGGGCCCCAGTGGCGAGTACCGCTTCGAGTTCCGATATGCTTTCCACCAGGCCGCCCGCAATGAATGGCGAGATCTCGTCCACAGGTAACCTATGAATGATGTTCGGAAGCACGAGTGCAGGTAGGATCTCCACGGCGTCCGGCTGGGACGACGCGACGACTGATAGACCTGTCCTAAGCGATTCCGAGTCGAGAACGAAAAGACGCTGCACTGCAATGAGCCCCTCATCTTTGGCGGCCCTGATGAGCGAACTTCTTGTCGTCAGAACCCCCTTCACGCCGATCTCCCTGGCAAGCCACCTCATGCCGACGGGATCTTTCCCGATGCCTTGGACCAGGTCTACGTGACAAAAGACCTGCTGACCGTGTGTCGCAGCCTTCTGCACGACGTCGCGCACGTCGTAGATGGATCCGGTCAAGAAAAACACTAGTCGTGCACCACAGCTTGCGGCTTCGTCTACCTCCGCGACCTGCCTGACTGCCGGAATCACAGGATGCTTCGCAAGGTGCTCCAAGGGTGCCGTTCCCATGAGAGCATATGGGCTGCGCTGTTCTCCCACGGTTTCCGCCTCCTCGGTGTATAAGCCAAGCCCGTCACCGGCGCTGCGCCCCCAGTCCACTTGTGACGTACATGGTGACGGAATCAAACACCAGGCACACCTATCCGCCGCACAATAGCAAGTCAAGTCAAAACGGTTAGTGACGGCCTCCATGGTCAGATGGGCATAAAACAAAGAGAAGTCCAAATCCAGAAGCAACCGACTTCTGGTTCAGCCTTCTCCTCATCTCCGAGCCGAAACCGAGACAAGCCGCCCGATAGCGCACCTGTTTTGTTCTTTTCGTTGCAGTGGCTCTTCTCAAAAGGAGCATTCTACGTGATGGAGTAGAATCCTGCCTGGAGCCATCGCCCCGTCATTACTTTTTTCTCTTGCCCCTCACCAGCATAGACTCCTCACAAGGCATTTACCTCGCTGTGTCCGCCGACTGTTCTGGCCTGTGTGCTCCTTAGCCCGCTTTCCGCAGCAGTCGTCCATGGTAGTGAATTGCCGCCGCTCGAAGCATGAAACACGCGCTCACGGTGTTGCTACCTCCATGACTTGGTGGAGAGATGTCTAGGCCATTTGGTACCCTGAGTCCGCACAGCACTCTCACCTTCTGGGGGCCGGAGGCACCACGAAACGAATTGACGGAGCGTTGTCTCAATGCACCATCGATAGAGTACGCCAGGTGTTGCGCCAGGAGCGTGAGGCCCGGTGCCTACTCTGCCTCGGACGATGGTAGGATGCACGTTGGAGGCATATACGGGCAAACACGTAGACTGCCAGTTAACTGCGTAATATGCGACGGCTATTACCCATGTAATCGGGACTCAAGACCGCATGAGTCGCACCACGGATTCCACATGCGACGTTTGGGGGAACATGTCCACCGGCTGCACCAGCGTCGGCCGATAGCCGATTCCAGCGAGAATCCCGAGGTCGCGGGCAAGGGTCTCCGGGTCGCAGGAAACATACACCATCCGGCTGGGCTCCAGGAGGGCCAATGCCCGGAGAGCGCGGACGTCGCAGCCTGCCCGCGGCGGGTCGAGCACCACCACGTCCACGTGGCACGGCAGAGGGCTGGTCTTCCGCCCCGCCTGCCTTCCCCGCCCCGGAGCATGCCCGCGGCTCTCCGCCGGCTCACAGCCTGGGCTCGCAGCGGCGCCACCCCCAGCGTCAACGTCAATGCCAAACCCGAAACGCGCGGAAAGCACGTCCTCCACCCTGCCGACGATGAACGCGCAATTCGTAAGGCGATTGAGCCCGGCGTTCCTTCTCGCGTCGGCAACGGCGGCGTTCACCTCCTCGATACCGTACACATGCCGGCACTCGCGGGCCAGGGCAAGCGAGATGGAACCAACACCGCAGTATGCGTCGAGAGCTACCTCGTCTCCAGAGAGGTCCGCGGCGCGTAGCGCTTCACCGTAGAGCACCTCCATGCCTTCGGGGTTGACCTGGAGGAACGAGTCCGCGGACACCATGAACTCGAGGCCGAGGATGCGCTCGCGTAGGAAACCAGCACCCCGCACGACCCTGGGGGCTGCACGCCACAGCTGCCGCCGCCCACCACCTCGACTGGGCTCCCTACCGCCTCCAGCTCCCTCGCCAGGGTCACGCGCGGGCTCAGTCTCTTCGACCACTCCCACCAGTTTCGGAACCGTGAGCATGAGTTCATATGCAGCGCGCTCGACGTCGCGAAGAGGCCCGCCGCACCCGCCGAGCACCGCCAGGGCCTGTTCGCCGTCACGGGTGCATCGGACCACGAGATGCTTGAGGGCCCCTCCACATGCCGGCGCGGAACCCTCTCGACACCGGCTGACGGTCCGCGGCGCGCCAGCGCCCGGCTCCGGCGCATCGCCGCCGTATACCGGTATGGCACGCTCAGCGACGAGAGCGTTCAGCGCCTGGAACACCTCGTTGTTGGTCCGATTCTGGATGAGGCATTCGTTGAAGTCGACCACGTCGTGGGTGCGGCGGCCATAGAACCCGGACACGAACTCCGTCTCGCCGCCGCGAGCGTCGTAGTCATCCTGCCTATCCCGGCCCCCGCCGAGATCCGCGCCAACCGCGCCGCCCTGTGCGGCG
>JBLNDA010000007.1:0-3961 GCA_050261175.1 Clostridia bacterium | reverse complement strand
TCTAGCTGAAGAGGGGCGATATTGCTTTACGGTGAGGGACGCGGCGACTGTCCTGGGCGAGCGACCCGCGAATGCGTCCAAGCTCCTGTCTGATCTCAGAGCACGCAAGTGGGTGGCTCGGGTGGAGAAGGGGAAACATGTGTTGCTTCCAATGGAATCAGGGGCGACAGACCTCTACCTCGGAAACGAGCTTGCCCTGGCCTCGAAACTCGTGGAGCCATACTACATCTCATACTGGACTGCAATTTACCACTACGGCTACACCGAGCAGGTGCCACGCACGGTCTTCGTGGCCACGACGAAGCAAAAGCGCAACATCATTTTCTCCGGCCGCGTGTTTCGGTTTGTGAAGCTGGCTGAGCGCAAGTTCTTTGGGTATAAGCCGGAGTGGATCGGCGCCGACCAGGTCCAGATAGCGACTCCGGAGAAGCTTCTTGTTGACTGTCTGGACCTGCCCCAGTACGCCGGGGGGATCAGAGAGGTTGCCAAGCTGCTATGGAACGTCCGAGACAGACTTGACTGGGACAAGGTGGCGGACTACTGTGTCCGGATGGGCAACTTCGCGGTCGCCAAAAGGCTGGGGTTTCTTACGGAGCTATTGCCCACTAGACGCGGACGGGACGTGCTGGAGACGCTGCGTGGGTCCCTCAGCGCCGGGTACGCGTTGCTCGATCCCACCCTCACGAAGTCGGGCAGGTTTGCGTCCAAGTGGAGGGTTCAGGTTAACATTCCTGAGGTCGAGATCATGTCCTGGAGGTTTTCTTAGGTGGTCCGGCGGGCGGAGGTCGGTCGGCGCGCGGCGGAAAAGGGTTTGCCTGAGCGGTCCATTGAGCATGACTATTGCCTGAGTTGGGTGCTCATTGCGCTTGGCTCGCGAGAGTTTCTGTATGACCTCCTCGCATTCAAAGGGGGCACGTGCCTTCGGAAGGTCTATTTCCCCGAGTGGCGGTACTCCGAGGACCTGGATTTTACGGCAGCGCGGCGCGTCGATCCTGCCAGAGTCATTGAACAGATCGAGGATGCATGCGCTGAGCTCCGTGAAAGGGTGGGCCTTGTCGCATCCGTTGACCCGAGCTCACTGGACAGTGACGATGCCACCTTGTCGTTGAACATATCGTACGTTGGACCACTGAGTCGCACAAGCCAGTTAGGCCGTATCAAGGTCGACGTATCCATGGATGAGGTCGTGCTGACTCCACCCCAGCATCGGGCGGTCTTCGCAGAGTACTCAGATCAAATGGAGTGCAGAGCTGCAATCCGAGCGTACACGCTGGAGGAGATCTGTGCTGAGAAGATCCGCAGCATGCTCCAGCGCACCGAACCACGCGACCTCTATGACGTATGGCGCATATTGCAGGAACCTCCGGAAGACTTTGCAGACGTCGACCTGCAGGAAATGGTGGTCCAGAAATGCATCAAGAAACGGGTACGCTTCGAAGGGTTCGATGCGCTGCTCAGTGACGAGCGACTGAGTCGATTCCGGCGCTCATGGGACGAGCGACTGCACCACCAGATAGTAGGATTGCCCGACTTCGGCAGAGTCGCACGCGAACTCTCCAGAGATCTCAGGAGGCTTGCCGACCTCAGATGACAGCCCGATCCTGGTCCCGCAGGGGCTGTCAAGGGGCTCATTCACCGCAACCCTTCTGCGGCACCGAGTTCGGCTTCAAGGAAGGGCAGTTCCCCGTCACCGAGCTCGCCGAGTCTGCCCACCGTGCCCGGCTTGCGGGGCGCACGAGCGTCGCCATCCCGTTTCACAACCGCCCTACACGACCGCACCGCCGAGGAGATCGGCTACGTCGCCAGCGTCCTCGAGCGTGCGCTGGGGGAGATGTCATGAGCCTAGTCCGCATGCTGGTAGTCGGCAGCTGCACAGGCCGGAAATCCGTTACCTACGGCCGGATGCTCACCGTGTCCCGTACGAGGGCCCCGCAACTCGGTTTCGCTGCGGCCAGGAGGAATACAGGCTGACATGGCGAAATGTGCCAATGTCTATCTCTGGCAACTGAACTCCGTGCTGCAAACGATTCGTTCTCGATTTGTCACCACAAGAACGACGACTCAAGATTCTGTGTCGATGGTTGCTCGTGAAGAAGCGTCTTGCACGCCTGCCGAAATGGAGGGATGGCATTTGGGCGAAAACGTGTTAAACGGCTTGCTACTCCCTCGCCTTAGCCAATTGGCTCTCTTCTTTGCTCCTGGTACATTCCAGACGCTTCAGGTAGCAGCCGGGGTAAAGCAGGTGCTGTCCGGACTATTCTCAATAGAGCCGACCGTCTTGCCTTCGGATGCTCCTGTCGAAGTCCCCCGAATAATCATGCAGGAGCGAGGTGTGGGCCAACTTACACTTGGGTATACAAGAGCTGACCTTATCCTAGAGTGGCGAAGGGATCAGAACTGGCGCAACAGGGTCACTGCCCTGAGCGAGGAATTGGCGCGTTACTTTGTCGACCAAGCCGAGTTGAAGGTCCAGCGTCTAGGCTTTGTTGTCACGTTCGCATACTCTTCTTGAGGACCAACTCGACCTTGATGCCACCGCGGTCAAGAAGATCGTGGAGACCTGTCTAGACCAACTCAGGAGTGATGCGGATGCCATTCTTGAGTGGTAATCTCGCAACGCAGAGCAGCAGTCTCTCGTGGCGGCCGGCTTACGCTGCGATCGGAAGGATCAAAATGGCAGCCACTGGGTGTTTTCGCGGTACGGCAGCATTGGGCGTCTCAGCCGAAGAAACGTGTTCGCCGTTGTCTGCTGAGGATTATGTCAATCTAGAACTCGCTTTGCTGTCGGCAAGCCTTGCACCTTTACAAACACGCAGTTCTACCACCGGAGGCATACAGTATACTGATCCGGGGAGATTAACCCTTGAAAGCTTCCACATAGCAACGCAACGGGTGGTTGAACTAATGGCCGAGGTGAGGGGGATGCCTCTACCTGTCGCTAGCGCGGTCGATAGGTTTATGGCCATACCGGCAGTGGAAAACGTGTATCCGAAGGTTGATCCAGACAGGAATCACGCGGCTTTGTGTGTCGTCGTCCACATGCCCACATACGATGATGCCTTGATGAGCAGGCTGATCGCAGAAGAGGCTAAAGCGAACGAATTCGCGAAGAAGCACGGCTACGTGCTGGAGTTCACTTTTCTGCCAAAGGAGCTTGCCAGTTCGCCGGACCCGGACGATGATGACTGCTCGTGCTTCCTGGACTGAGGAGAGCCTGGGGAGGCCGCCTGATGTCTTCGTGGGTTAGCCATTGGGATCAGGCACAACATAACAAGGCCCTCGCCAATCAACTCATAGCCTGCCATCCGATTGCCTTCCGGGACTGGGCCATTATCGTGGCGTTCTATTCTGCGCTCCATTTTGTGGAGGCCTTCCTGGCTTTCACTGAAGGACGGCACTGCAGCAGGGAGTACAGACTGAAAGGGTATGAATCGCTCCATGAATATCGCAAGGCCGTCGTGGCTACCGAGTTTCCTGACGACGTCGCGACTTCCTACGAGAAACTATATAGGCTATCCGTGATGCTCAGATATCTTGAGTTCCAGGGGGATCAGGCACCTCGTACAAAGGCAGGGTGGATAGGTGACCCTGAGGTCGTGAGGCTCGTCAATACGGATTTGGCTAGTATTGAGAAAAAGGTGGCTGCCGAGATACGGGCTCATGCTAATTAGCCTTATGGTCCCGGACAAGCCATGTCGATGTAAGCCATATCAAGAATGCCCTCACTGCCTGCATGTGATCCGGGTCGGCGTGGACGAGCCCACCCCCGAGCGCCAGTCCGCCGTGCGCGACCACGTGATGCGGCGCTTCCAGGAGGCGGGGATCGGGTGCCGCCCGTACTTCACCCCCATCCACCTGCAGCCCTTCTACCGTGCCGAGTTCGGGTTCAAGGAGGGGGACTTCCCCGTCACCGAGCTCGCGGGGCGCACGAGCATCGCCATCCCGTTCCACAACCACCTCA
>JBLNDA010000006.1:0-38979 GCA_050261175.1 Clostridia bacterium | reverse complement strand
GAGCTCGCCTTCGATCTTGGCCATCTCCTCCTCGGAGGACGAGGCTCTCTCGAGTTCCTCACCTATCCTGCGGCGGAACTCGAGGATCTCGTCCACCGTGTCGCCGTACTTCCTCCTCAATCGCTGCAGCAGGGCGAGTCGCTCCTCGATCTGGGCAAGCCGGGCCGGGTCGAGCTCTATACCGTCCCTGTACATCCGGATGACCCTGGCCGCCTCCTCGGACGCCGCGAGCGCGCCCTGAAGCAGCTCCACTGCGCCCTTCACCGAGTCATCCACCTTCAAGATGGCCTCGATCTCCGAGACGGCCGCGGCTATGGCGTCGCACGCACCCGCGGCGCCCGTCTCGCTCCCGCGCAGCGCGGCGTACGCTGCGTCGGCGTGCGCATAGAGCTGATCCGCGGCGGCGAGGACCGCCCGGTCCCGGGCGAGACGAACGTCCTCCCCTGGCGAGAGGCTCGCGGCGTCGATCTCACGGGCCTGGAATTCGAGAAGATCCAGGCGTTGCGCCCGCTCTCTTTCGCCCGACCGGAGGGACGCGAGCCTTTCTTCCAGCTCGACCAGGCGGGCATGGTCCGACCTCACCTGCCCGCGGATCCTGAGCGCCTCGGCGCCCCCGAAGTCATCGAGGAACTCTATGTGGCGGCCGACCCGGAGCAACGACTGGTGCTCGTGCTGACCGTGGATGTCCACAAGGTGCTCTCCGATGCCCGAGAGCATCGCTTGTGTGACCGGGCGCCCGTTCACCCTGCACTGGTTCCTTCCGGACCTCGATATGGTACGCGAGATGGCCACGAGACCGTCGTCGCCCACCGCGATGCCGAGGTCTTCCACGGCTCGCCTGGCCGCCGAACCGTCCGCGACGCTGAATATCCCGTGGATCGAGGCTTCGTCGGCGCCGGTGCGGATGTGATCAGACGACGCTCGACCGCCCAGGAGGAGCGTCACCGCGCCGATAATGATGGACTTGCCCGCGCCCGTCTCTCCCGATAGGACGTTGAAGCCTTCCTCGAACTCGAGCTCGACCTCGTCGACGAGGGCGAAGTCCCTGATTTGAAGCTCACGAAGCACGCTAGCTCACCACCGGCCCGGGCGGAGACCCGCGGGTTCCTCTCGCTCCCCCGCCCCTTCCCAACAGTCGGAAGCGCTGTCGCACTCCCATTCAGACGTCGCGCCCTTCCAGAGAAGGCCTTCGCAGCCTGTTGAACCTCTCGATCACCTCGGGCACGGCGGACTTCGGCCGCACCACCGCGAGGATGGTATCGTCGCCCGCGATAGTGCCCACCACCTCTTTGAAATCCGCCTCGTCGATGGCCGCCGCCACCGCGTGAGCGTTGCCGGTCAGAGTCTTCACGACCACGAGGTTCTCGCTGAAGTCGACTGCGACGACGGAGTCAGCGAAAAGCCTCGCGAGGCGCCGGTGAGCCTCTTCCTGCGAGCGCTCGTGCGGAAGGCCGTAGCGGTACCGACCGTCGCTCGTCGGCAGCTTGGTTATGCGAAGCTCCTTGATGTCTCGTGACACGGTGGCCTGCGTGACCTTGAAGCCCTCCTTGCGCAGCTCGCGGGCAAGGTCTTCTTGAGTCTCCACCACCTTGTCCCTGATTATCTTGAGCACCCTGGCATGCCGCTTGGCCTTCAACGATTTCACCTTCCTACACGTTCCCTTCCGCAAGACGTGTCCTGAGGACCTCGTAGAAGCTGCGACGCCCGAGCTTCACGAGGCGGGTCCTCGTCGCGGCGGCCCCCACCAGCACCTCGTCGCGATTCTCCAAGCGAAAGCCCACCTGGCCGTCGACGGTAAGCATGACCTCCTCGTTGGGAGCGGACAGCACTATCCTCACCGTGTCCTTTCGTGACGCGACGAACGATCTGGCTGCCAGAGTGTGCGGACAGATGAAAGTCAGTATCAAGGTGTCGACCGCCGGGTCCACGATTGGGCCCCCCGCGGAGAGCGAGTAGCCGGTGGAGCCCGTCGGACTCGCGACTATCGCTCCGTCCGCGGGGTACGTGCCGATGAAGTTCGGCCCGATGTACGTCTCGAGTCTTATCATCCTGGCGAACGCGCCTTTCGTTACGACCACGTCGTTCAGCCCGATGAAGTCCGCCACCGGCCCCTTAGGGGCGCGGGTCACCTGCGCGCGGAGCATCATTCTCTCCTCCACGGTGTAGCGGCCGCTCAGGACCGCGTCAAGAGCGTCGTACAAGTCCGGCAGCTCGACCTCGGTGAGAAAGCCGAGGTGGCCCACGTTCACACCCAAGATGGGAACGTCGGAGCCGGCTAGGCGGCGGGCGGCGTTGAGGAGGGCGCCGTCTCCTCCCAGGACCACCGCCAGGTCGAGCTTGCCGCCGAGGGCGTCGGCGCCGAAGGAAAGCCCTGGGAGGCCGAGCTCGCGGGCGGAGTCAGGGTCTAGGAGCACCTGAACCCCGCGCGCCGGGAGGAACCGCAGGAGCTCTCTCGCCGCGTCCACCGCGGCGCGCTTTCCGATGTGGGTTATGAGGCCTATCCTCATCTTCCGCAGTCTCCTGCCCGTATGATGACTAGCGTGCGGCGCAACTCACCACCGCGACGCACACGTTCCGTGATGAAAGACGTCCGGGGACCGCCGGGACCGCCTCAGTCGAGATCACGGTGGGCTGCGAGCACCACCTCGCGCACTCTCTCTTCGAGTTCTTCGAGCGCGCCGACGCCGGAACCGGCCTGCCGCCCGTTTCCCTTTACTGCATACACCAAAAACTCGATGTTTCCTGCAGGCCCCTTTATCGGGGAGTGGGTGATGCCGCGGACCTCGAGACCGCACTCTATCATGAACTCCATCACCCGCAGCAGAGTCTGGGCGTGCACCTCCGGGTCGCGCACGACCCCGCCTTTCCCCACCTTCTCCCTACCCGCCTCGAACTGGGGTTTGATGAGCGCCACCACGGCCGCGTCGGGGGAGAGGAAGGTCAAAAGGTGCCTGAGGAACTTCTCTATGGAGATGAACGAGACGTCTATCGTGCAGATGTCGGCTTTTTCGGGAACGGCGTCGGGCTGGAGGTATCTCACGTTGGTGCGCTCGAGTACGACCACTCTGGGGTCGTTCCTGAGCTCCCACGCGAGTTGGCCGTATCCCACATCGACGGCGTACACCCTCTTGGCGCCGTGGCAAAGGAGGCAATGGGTGAAGCCTCCCGTGGACGCTCCGACGTCGATGGCGACCTTGCCCTCCGCCTCCACGCCGAACTCTTGGAGCGCCTTCTCCAGCTTCTCGCCGCCTCTACTGACGTATCGCACTCTCGTCGGTTTGAGCTCGATCCGGGCCGACCGGGGCACCCTGACGCCGGGCTTGGTCTGCCGCACCCCGTCCACGAGCACCTCTCCCGCCATGATGGCCCGCTGGGCTTTCTCCCGGGTCTCGAACATCCCGAAGTCTGCGAGCAACACGTCGAGGCGGCTGCGTGCCTCGACGCGGCGCCCTACATCGCCCGCGCCGGCTCTCCGGCTGTCTACTCTCTCGACAGCATCGTCTGAGCTTGCCACTTGGCCACCTCCGCGCCAGGCGATGGCTGGTCACGATTTTCGTCCTCAGAACCGCGCCGCTTCCAGGCCGCGTCCGTGTCGGCCGCGCAGAGCTCCATCGCCGCCTTGGCGATGTGGGCAGGCGTGAGCCCGCACGAGGCGAGGAGCGCTTCGCGGGGGCCGTGCTGGACGAAGGCGTCCGGGAGGGCCAGATGGCGGAAAGCGAGTGCGTCCCCGCCGCGGCCGCGTCTCGCGAGCGTTTCGAGCGCGCCGCTTCCGAAGCCGCCCAACGAGGTCCCCTCTTCCACCACGACCATCCGGCGGCAGCGCTCGGCCACCTTGAGGAGGAGGTCTTCATCGAGGGGTTTCGCAAACCTCGCGTTGACCACCGCGGCGCTTACGCCTCGCCGCTCGAGAATCCTCGCTGCCTGTAGGGACGGGTGGACCATGCTTCCGATGGCCACAATCGCCACATCATCTCCTTCGCGGACGAGGACGCCCCTCCCTCGCTCCACTGGTCTCGGCGGCCGCAGGGCGGCGTGTCCCCACCCCTGGGACTTCGGGTAGCGCACGGCGACGGGCCCGTCCATCAAAAGCGCGGCACGGAGCATCGCCACGAGTTCTTCCTCGTCGGCCGGCGCCATCACCGTCATGCCTGGAACACTGCGCAGGTAGGCGAGGTCGAACGCGCCATGATGGGTGGGGCCGTCCTCCCCCACTAGTCCCGCCCTGTCCACGGCGAAGACCACGTGAAGCCCTTGCAGGGCCACGTCGTGAACGATCTGATCGTACGCTCTCTGGAGGAAGGTAGAGTAAATGGCTGCTACAGGGACGAGACCTTGGCTCGCCAGCCCGGCGGCCAGGGTCACGGCGTGCTGCTCCGCTATGCCCACGTCGAAGAAGCGATCCGGATGGAGGCGGCCGAAGACATCCAGCCCCGTACCGTCAGGCATCGCAGCTGTTATGGCCACGATTCTGGCGTCGTCGGCCGCAAAGCGGGCCAGGGCTTCGCCGAACACCTCGGTATAGGTGGGCGGCCCCGGTTGCCTCGGGAGCTCCCCCGAAGCCGCGTCGAACTTCCCCACACCATGGAACCTGCGAGGGTCTTTCTCCGCAGGCGCGTAACCGCGACCTTTCTTCGTGACGACGTGCACGAGCACAGGGCCGCCTTTGGCGCGCGCGTCCTCGATCGTCCGCATGACCGACGGGATGTCGTGGCCGTCGAGCGGTCCGAGATATGTGAAACCCAGGCTTTCGAATAGCATCCCCGGCACGACCAGGTACTTGACGCTTCCCTTGAGCCTTCTCAGGCTCTCGGCAAGGTCTCTTCCGATCCGGGGGACTCCCTCGAGGACGCGCTCGATGTCCTGGCGCAGTTTCAAGAGGCGTGGCTCCGTCCGGATTCTGGCGAGGTAGGAGGCGAGCGCCCCCACATTCGGGGATATGGACATCTCGTTGTCATTCAGCACCACGATGAGGTCGGTCTTCACGTGGCCGGCGTGGTTCAGGGCCTCGAAAGACATACCTCCTGTGAGCGAGCCGTCGCCTATGACCGCGACGACCGTGAAATCCTCGCCCTTGAGATCCCGAGCCTTCGCCATGCCGAGCGCTGCGGAGACGGAAGTGCTCGAATGGCCGGTGTTGAAAGCGTCGTGAGGGCTCTCGTCGCGCCTGGGGAAACCGCTGATGCCGCCGAATTGCCTGAGGCTGCCAAAAACCGCGCGCCTCCCCGTGATGATCTTGTGCGCGTACGCTTGATGGCCCACGTCCCAGATGATCTTGTCCCTGGGGCTGTCCAGCACGGCGTGCAAGGCGATCGCCAAATCCACGGCCCCGAGGCTGGATGCGAGGTGGCCCCCTGTCTTCGCCACGGTCCGGATGATCTCCTCGCGAATCTCCGACGCAAGCCGGTCGAGGTCGCGCGGTGAAAGCTGTTTCAGATCGTGCGGCAGATCCAAGGAGTCAAGGAGTCTCGTCACTCTCGTTATCTCTCCATTTCCGGCGGCGGTCTTGTCGCTCCCGGTTCCTGGCGGGCGGCCGGGCGCGTCGGCGATGATTCGCCCTCCCGTGGCGAAGGAACGTGAGCCCCGTGATGGACTCGACCCCGGCCATGACCTTTCCGGCGGCGAGCACGATCCTCTCGGCGTCGCTCACGGCTATGTTCTTGCTCCACGCCTTTCCTCCGACGGTGAGGCCGGCGACGACTCCGATGACGACCGTGCTCACCAGGGTTTCGCTGATGCCGGGGCGCATGAGCGCCGCGAGCCGCATGGCTATGCTCACGCCAACCGCTCCGCTCACGGTGCCGGCCATGTCGCCGACCACGTCGTTGCAGAAGTTCGCGACGCGGTCGGCGGAGCGCACGATCCTCAGAGCCTGGTGAGCGCCGTACACCTTCTTGGCCGCCATCGCGTGAAGCGGCTGCTTCTTTGCGGCTGTCGAAGCCGTGCCGATGACGTCGAACACGACCCCTATGAGAACTATGCCCAACAGAACAAAAAGTCCAAGAACCAGCCCGACCTGACCCAGGAGTATCTTGGACACGAAATTCACCAGTATTGCAAGGAAAAACGTTGTGAAGCCGACGGACACAGCTCTTGCGAGACGTTGGTCCAAGAACCGCATCACCTCGAAGATGTTCCAGGCAGGTGGTAGCACCCCGGGTAAATATTGTGGCTTGAGGTCCGGCTGGTTTTCCCTGCGGTACTCCCTCGCGTCGCCGCTCGGGCGGTTTCCCGTTTACGACCGCCTCCCGCGGTTGCCCCTGCGGGTGGCCGGATTACCACTTAGCGCACACTGCAATCCCCGGAATGCCCCACGTGTTCGGACAGTCTAGGAGTTTTCCTCGGCAGCCCCCACCATCTTCTAGCCTCTTTTGCAGCTAGGGTTTCATGCGGCAACGAGCCTGTCTCCTGGCCAGGAGACACGTGCCCTGGTACCCGCAATCCCGCTCCCGCCACTCAAGGCAGGCTACACTGCACCAAGCACGGTGTACCTCGCACCTGCCCGCACCTAGGTGCAGGTTTACCCCCCGGCCGTGGCAGCCGGTCGGTGCCGTCTCGCCACGGGGTCGGGTCTCCGCGAGGAGAGGGTCCACGCCCGCATGCCGTTGCAGATCGCCCTCTCCTCTTAACCCCCAGCACCAGCCCCCGACTGGGCGTCGGCGGCCAGCACCAGGGACTTCATCGATGTGCCCTTGACGGATTTTTAGGCCCGTCTTCAAAGATGGTGGTGCTGACTAGAATACTGCACCACCTGCCCTGGCACGAATGATTATAACACACGCGCCCCTTGCCTTCAAGCAACGGCGCCGCCGAGCGCCCCCGCGAGCGCGCGAAGCTCTGCGGCCTCGCCCGCGCTGAACGGCGCGAGTGCTTCCTCGGCCGCTGCCAGGAGGCGCCCGCCGTACTCCCGCGCGCCGGCGACTCCCAGGGCCCGGGGAAAGGTCTGGGCATCGTCGCCACCTGCGTCAGCGATGTCGTCGAACACCTGAAACGCCCGGCCGAAGAGCTCCCCGTAGCGCGTCAGGGCGTCGAGTTCGTCCGGCTGCGCCCCTGCCGCGATGGCGCCGCAACGCACGGCCGCCCGTATCAGGGCGCCGGTCTTGAGGTCTGCGAGGTGCTCCACGTCGGAAAGGCGCACGCCGCCGCCGTGGCCGCCGCCGGGATCGAGCGGATTCGCGCTGCCCGCGGAAGCCACGTCGATAGCTTGCCCGCCGGCCATCCCGAGGCTCCCCGACGCACGGGCAATCTCCCACACGACGCTTGCGGCCGCTTCGAGGCCCATCACGCGGCACGCGTCCTCCCCTGACAGGACCTGGAAGCTCAGGGAGAGGAGGGCGTCACCCGCCAGGATGGCGAGCGCTTCTCCGAAAGCCCTGTGAACCGTGGGGCGGCCGCGCCTGAAGTCGTCATCGTCCATGGCTGGAAGGTCGTCGTGGATGAGGGAGTAGGAATGCAATAGTTCCACCGAGACCGCACACGGCATGGCGCGCCGGATGATCGCTTCCTCGCGGTCGTCGCGACCGTCTCCAGACGCGCGGCTTCTGCGCCCCGTCGCAAGCGCCGCGGCAAGCGCCAGGAGCGGCCGCACACGCTTCCCTCCTGGGAACACTGCGTACCGCATGGCTTTGTGAAGAGCAGCGGGAGCCACGGTCTCCGGGGGCAGAGCTCGGTCGAGAGCCTCGTCCACCAGGCATTTCATGGCGCGCGCCCACTCATTCATCCGCCATCATCCTCGATGCGGAAAGGCTCGGTGACGAGCTCGCCGCCCTTCGTCTCCACGAGCTTGGCGATTCTCGTCTCCGCCTCGTCCAGCTTCTTCCGGCACATCCTCACCAGTGACATGCCCCTCTCAAACGCTTCCAACGACTCCTCCAAGGTGAGCTCTCCCGCCTCCAGGCGGGAGACCGTCTCCTCGAGCGCTCCCATGGCTTTTTCGAAGTCGATGTTCACGTCATCTCCCTGCATCAGGGCCTCCCTCCTTGATCGCGCTCACGATGCACTCGAGGCTTCCGTCGACGAGGACCACCTCCAGGCCGTCGCCCGGCGCAACTCCGCGCACGCTGCGCACGACGCGCTTTCCGGGAAGGGTCCTGACGACCCCGTAACCACGCGCGAGCGTACCCAGTGGGTTCAACACGTCGAGCCTGGCGGCGAGCGCCCCGAACGCCTCACGCTTCCCCGATAGCTTATGCACCATGGCCGCCGCCATCCTTTGGCTCGCCTCACCCAGCTTCTGTCGATGCTCTCTCGTCAGATCTTGGGGAAACCTGAAGACGTGTGACCGGGCCACGCGCTCGAGGCGCTCCCTCTGCTTACGAATCTCCGCCCGCGCGGCCGCCTCGAGCCGCAGAGAGAGCTGCAAGACGGCCTGCCTCGTCTCGGCCATGTCAGGCACGGCCATCTCCGCCGCCGCGGATGGAGTCGGCGCCCGGCGGTCCGCTACGAAATCGGCTATGGTGAAGTCGGTTTCGTGCCCGACCGCGGATATCACCGGGACCTTGCAGCCGGCTATGGCCCTCGCGACCCTTTCGTCGTTGAACGCCCACAGGTCCTCTATCGAGCCTCCGCCGCGCCCGACGATGACCACGTCTATGAGGGCCGAGGCGCGGTTCACGAGGTCAAGAGCCTTCACTATGCTCTCGGGAGCTTCATCGCCTTGCACTTGCGCGGGGGCGATGAGGATCGTGGTGCCTGGAGCTCTCCGGCTTATCACCGTGATGATGTCCCGCACCGCGGCGCCAGTCGGCGACGTGATGACGCCCACGACCGACGGGAACTTTGGCAGGGGCCTCTTCCTCGCCGCGTCCAGGAGGCCTTCGGCTGCGAGCCTCTCGCGGAGCTGCAAGAAGGCGAGGTACAGCGACCCTGTGCCAGCGGGCATCATGTCCTCCACGTACAGCTGCACGTCACCGGCCCGCTCGTACACTCCGATGGCGCCGTATGCAAATACGAGCATTCCCTCGGCAGGCGCGAACTTGAGGCGGATGTTGTTCCCCCGGAACATCACGCACCGGAGCCTTGCGGACGCGTCTTTGAGGCTGAAGTACATGTGTCCCGACGTGTGGTGGGTGAAGTTGGAGATCTCGCCGCGCACCCAGATCCCGGAGAGAAGCTCGTCGCCCTCGACGACCTGCTTGATGTGCCTGTTGACCTCGGAGACCGAATAAACTGTAAGCATGGCAGCACCTTCGCCGAGGCCTTCCTGAGGCGCTCCGAGAGTCCGCCCAGGCCTACTCACGAGTGTCACCTGGGCTCGCGGCAACCTCCTTCGCAAGCCTTCCCAGAATGCCGTTGACGAACTTGCCCGATTCCTCGTCCCCGAATTTCTTGGCGAGTGCCACAGCCTCGTTGATGGCCACGCCCACGGGCACGTCGTCGACGTGAAGGATCTCGTATACCGCCAGCCGCAAGAGGTTGCGGTCGACCGCGCCCATGCGATCCAGCGACCAGCCGATGGCAAGCCTGGATATGGTCTTGTCTATGTCCGCACGATGCTCGACGACGCCGGACACGGTTTTCCGGAGGTAATCAAGACTTCTGTCGTCGATGCGTCTGCCGCTGGTTGCGGCCTGGATGGCGGACTCCATCGCGGCCCGGCCGACGTCCATCTGAAAGAGCGCGGCAAACGCGGCTTCGCGCGCACCTCTCCTCGTCAACCCTCTCACCTCGCTGAACCTGCGCGGCGTCTCCCGCAGCGCCCCCGGAGTTCGGGATGGGCAATCGTGCGCTTCAGAGAGCGCGAAGCCGGAGAACCCGTCCCGCGAGCCGGGGGTACGACTCCGTCCCCATTCAGCGGTCTTGGGGAGGAAGGAACTCCTCGAGGACTTCCCTGATACTCCTACGGCTGTCGAGGTGCCGGCCGATGAGATAGCCCGCGGCGACGCAGCCGGCAAGATAGAGGCCGGCGATGGGGCTGAAGAGGATCATCACCCATCCGACGATAAAACCGAAGATCGACCCGAACACCTTCCCCGGGTGTTCAAAGGCAATGCGCAGCATCTCCCGCACCTCGGGCCGCATGGACCTGCCCCCCCTTCTCCGACTACACGACTCTCGAGGTCCTCTGCTCGTGGCCGACGTTCCTGACGTTCACGGACACCTTCGATACGTCTACTCCCACGGTGTCGCCTATGTAGCGCGCGAGCTTCGTTTGGATCTGCTCGGCGACGGTTGGAATGGAGATGTCCGGGCTGACCGTCACTGACACGTATATCTCCAATTCCTCACTGGACGTGTCAACCACCGTGTCGACGTCCTGAATTCCCTGGACTTCCCTGGCGGCCCGCCGGACCAGCGCCTCCACAGCGGCCTGCGCTATCCTGACCTCGCCGAGGCTTGTCCCCCTGATGATGGGCTTGCGCCGCCCGCGTCCGCGGGTGGCGAGCCACATGAGATAGAGCCCGAGAGCCCCGGCCACGGCGGCACCTACGATCGTCTCCGGGCGCAGGCTTCCGAAAGGCCCGGTGAGGAAGACGTCGGTGAACAGCCTCGTGGGGTTCGGCCCGAATGCCATCACGAAGAACAGCAAGCCTGTCCCAAGCATCGCAAGAGATGAAATGAACACGACGACCCGGTCGTAGACTCTCATCGTGAAAGCTGCTCCTTTCACCTTGCTGGTCAGCGCACCCTCGGGGTCTCCTGCTTCTCCTCGTGCGGGAAGCTCACTCCCTGCACGTGGACGTTCACCTCCACCACTTCGCGCCCGGTCATGCTCTCGATGGCCCTCTTCACGTTCTGTTGCACTTTCCAGGCGACATCGGGGATCCGCACCCCGTAGTTGACTACGACGAAGAGATCGACGGCGGCCTCTTTCTCGCCGACCTCCACTTTGACCCCTTTGGACAGGTTCCGGCGCCCGAGCAGCTCAGCTATACCTCCGGTGATCCCGCCGCTCATGCCGGCTATTCCCTCCACCTCGGTCGCAGCGAGCCCTGCGATCACTCCCACGACCTCGCTGGCGATCTTGATACTCCCCAGGCCTTCATGGGCTCCGTGCGAACGGGCGTCATCATAATACTGCGGGTCTACCGGCTGCATGGCGTCCTGGCCCTCCTTCCGCTTGTATTATACCAGCGTACATATGTCCTGGCAAATTAAGGCTCGTCCCCGGCGACAAGAGCCAGAACGTCGTCGTTGCAGCAAATCGCAGCGTCGCGGAACCGGGAACTGCCTATCAGCCTCCGCTGGAAAGCGACGTTCGTGGAAACGCCCTCGATCTCAATCTCCATCAACGCTCTCGCCATCCTGTCGATGGCTTCCTCGCGGTCGCGGCCCCACACGGCCACCTTGGCCACTAGCGAGTCGTAATGCGGCGGCACCTCGCAACCCGCGAACAGCGCCGTGTCGACCCTGACACCGGGCCCACCCGGAAGCATGAGGGAGGACACCCGGCCGGGGGACGGCATGAAGTTCCGTGACGGGTCTTCGGCGTTGATTCTGCACTCGATCGCGTGGCCCGTAAGCGCGATGTCCTTCTGCGTCAGCGCGATGGACTCGCCCGCCGCTATCATGAACTGCGCCTTCACGATGTCGATGCCTGTCACGAGCTCGGTCACGGGGTGCTCCACCTGTACCCTGGTGTTCATTTCCATGAAATAGAACTTGCCGGAAGCGTCCACCAGGAACTCTATCGTGCCCGCGTTGGTGTAGCCGACAGCGAGCGCACCCCGCACCGCCGCCTCGCCCATGGCGCTCCTCAGTCGCTCGTCCGTGGCTGGCGAGGGTGACTCCTCGACCAGCTTCTGGTGCCTTCTCTGCACGGAGCAATCCCGCTCGCCGAGGTGGATCGCCCGGCCCTCCTCGTCCACGAGCACCTGCACCTCGACGTGTCGCGGGCGGTCGAGGATCTTCTCCAGATAAACTCCTGCCAAACCGAAGGCGACCTCGGCCTCTGCCTGAGCGAACCTGATGGCGGTCACGAGTTCGTTTCTGCTGCAGGCGGCGCGCATTCCCTTTCCCCCGCCGCCGGCGGCAGCTTTGACCATGACCGGAAACCCGTACTCCTCCGCGAAGGCCAGCGCCTCTTTCTCGTCTTGTATCACTCCTGGGGTCCCGGGGATCACTGGTAGACCGGCCTCGGCCATCACCCGTTTCGCCTCGGCCTTGTCTCCCATGACGCTCATCACGCGCGCTCTTGGGCCGATGAATTTCAAGTTGTGAGACTCGCACACTTCGGCGAAGTAAGGGTTCTCGGCCAGGAACCCATAGCCAGGATGGATGGCGTCCGCACCCGAAACCAACGCCGCGCTGATGATGTTCGGTACGTTCAAGTAACTCTGGATGCTGGGCCCTGGTCCGATGCAGTACGCCTCGTCTGCCAGCCTTGTCGCCAGCGAACCCCTGTCAGCCTCGGAGTACACCGCGACGGTCTTTATGCCAAGCTCTCTCGCCGCCCGTATGATGCGGACCGCGACCTCTCCCCTGTTCGCCACGAGGACCTTGTTGATAGCGATCTCTGACACGCCTTACCTCCTGTGACCTACGATACTGCGCGCGTGAACGGCGCGCGTGCGGACTGCAGCGATTGTCGCTTCAGAACCTAGAGAGCCTCGAGGACGAAGAGGGGCTGCCCGTATTCCACAGGCTCGGCGTTCTCCACCAGGATCTCCACGACCCTGCCCCTCACCTCGGCCTGTATCTCGTTCATGATCTTCATGGCCTCGATGATGCACAGTACCTGCCCGGGGGAGACCACGTCGCCGATTTCCACGTAGGGCTTGGCGTCGGGAGCGGGTGCCCTATAGAATGTGCCCACCATCGGAGCGGGAATCGTGATATGGTTTTCGGGGGCGGTCGACTCCGCCCTGGTTTGCGGCGTCGCCCCGGCCAGCGCGTCTCTCTCTTGGACCGACGCCTCGCGCTGTGCGACTTCCTGACCTTGCTGGGCGCGGGCGCGCGCGCCCGTCCGCTTCAGCTTGAGAGACACCCCGTTCGCGGCGACCTCTATCTCCTCGATGTCATGGGCGTTCATTATCTTTGCGAGCCCGGCGATCTCGCGTCGCAGTCCTTTCAGTTCCAACTCTTGCAGCCTGCCTTCCCTGAAAATGGATGGATATGCGCGTTCGTAGTTTTCGCAGCAACTCGAACCACTAACCACGGGAGTCGCACCCGGCTCCCGGGTCATGCCTTGGTACATTCACCACAAGTGCCGCGTTTCCTGCTTGGGCCGCCTGGTATCAAGTACCGGCATGCGACCGGATCAGCCGTTCTCGCCTGCGGGCCCCGGACATCCCGGGCCGGGCGAGCGGGCTCAATCCCCCCGTTCGATTATGGTTATGTTGGCGAGTTCGAGTCCCAGGCACCTTGCAACGATGTCCCCGATCTGCTCGGCATCGGACCGCATCAGCTCGGGCCCCGACACGACCACGTCGCAGGTATCGCCGCGGACGAACACCAGGGCGTCGTCGTACCCTCTCGCCCGTATGAGCGCCTCCGCCTCGGCCTCCGCTTCGGTTCTCTTCGAGAGGTCCACAAGCTCTGTGCTGGCGGCGGCCCGCGCCTCCTCGGACGCTCCCTCGTCGGCCAGGATCTGCTGAAGGAGCTCGATGTTCTTCGACCGCGCGCGACTGCGCTCCAGCCTGTACTCAGAGAAGAAGTCATCACCGGCGGCACCCGCGTCCTGCGCGCCGGCACCGCTCGCTCTCGCGTCCGTCGCGCCGGCCTGCAGCCCTGAGGCTTGAAGCGGTGCCGAGGCGCCCGTGTCCACCTGGCCCCGGCCGCTCGCCGCGCCGGCGGCGCCGCCGGGTGTCGCGGCGGACCCGCTGCCCCCCGAGGCTCCGGTCGACGTGGCGGTCGGCAGCGCATCGCCGCCAAGCGCCGAATCGATCGTGCTTTCCAGCGGAACCTGCACGTTCCTCGTACCTATGAGAACCCCCAAGACGACCGCGATGACCACCATCAGCGCGAAGCCAGACCTCGCTCTGTCCTTCATGGGCGTCACCTACCTTTGTCTGGGCAGTACCGCAACCTTGTGCGGCGGTATGTCGAGGACGGTCGCAACCGCCTCGGTGAGAGCCGTCCTCACGCGAGCGTCCCTCGCTCCGTCCGACACCACGAGCACCCCCTGGACACGGGGCTCGAGCACGTTGCGGACCACGGGGACCGCGTACCCGGATCCACGCTCCTGCGTCGTAACCACCTCTCCGCTCGTCCTGACCTCCGTGGTCTCCCTCCTCACGCCCGCTGAATCACGCTCCGTCGTGCTGCTTTCCTCACGGGTGGCGTTCTCCGCGTACTCGTACATACGCCCGGTTGCGAACGTGAGCTTGACGCTCACTCGACCGGCCCCCTCCACCTGGCGAAGTATCTCCTCGAGCCTGCGTTCGAGGTACGACTCCTGAGATCCGAGGGGGTCGGCCCCTCCCGTCCAGGACCCGGCGACAACCGGTGCGGCGCCGTCCGTTGCCTCGGGGCGGGGGGTGCCCGAGGTCCCAGGCGGGCCTTGCAGCCTCGGTGAGAATCCGATGACGAGGAGGATTACGCCCACGAGGCCTATGAGGAGAAGCCACCCGATCTTGCGGATTTGCGGGGTCTTAAGCCCGCTGCCCGCTTCGTCCTTGCCCTCCAGCAGCCTCGCGATGTAGTCCATGATGCCTTGCGCCATGTCAGGTCACCTCGCATGATCTACCCGCGCACCTCGACAACGACCGGGACGTCCTCATCGAGACCGTAGAAATCCCGTATGGAGCGCTCAACCTCCGTTGCGAGCGCGGTCCCCGCCGCGCCTCCCTCCCCGGGACCGTCTCGGGTCGCGGCGGGGCCAGTGACGCTGCTTTCCTCTCCCACACGCTCCTCGTGCCCTGCCGCTGTCTCTTCCCGCCCTTGCGCCTGTGCTAGCGACTGCGAGCCTCCCTGCCGATGCGGCCGCTCCAGGCCTCCACCGCTCCCCTCGGTCTCTCCGGCGGGGTAAGGAAAACTATCCTGCTGACCGGCCGGGGTGATTCGCAAGACCACGTGGATGCCGGAGAGGTTACCCGACGGGCCCAGCTCCACCCGGGCGTCCACCCCCTCCGCGCCCGAGGCGAGGCGGGCGAGCGACTGGACCTGCCTTTCGAAACGCGCGCGGAGGTCCCTGCCCGCCACTTCGAGCCCTGCCTGGGCAATCCTGTTCCCCTCGGCCGCGTAGTCGCGCGCCCCGCTGCCCGCGGGTTCCAGTACGTCGGGAACGAGGGGCGTCGCCAGGGTGTTTTCCAGGGAAGAGAGATCGACGAGTGATCCCAGGATGATCGCCACCAAGACGAGCCCGATGACGACCCTGGCGAACTTGCGAAGGTCGTTCCGTGGCAACAGCATCTCAGCGAACGCGAGAATGAGCGCCATGACGGCAAGGTCACGCACCCACGCGGATATGGCGTCTATCATCTCACGCCACCTCTCACCGCGCTCCTCCTACCTCATCGCCGCCGTCAGGTTGGCAAGGCCCGCCACCACGGTCATTGCCGCCACGAACGCGAACGCGGACACGGCCAGAGACACCAGGACCATAACGAGGGCGTTGCCAAGGGCCCCGAGACAGCGCGCCAACTGCTCGTCGCCCATGGGCTGCACCACAGCGCTTGCTATCCTGTACATGGCCGCCACCACGAAGATCTTGGCGGCGGGAACGACGCATATCATGAACACACCGAGAAGGCCGACCACCGTGAGACCGCTTTGGATGAGCACGGAGCAGCTCGCGACCATGGCCACTGCGTCGGAGAACATCTTGCCGACGACAGGTATGAACGTTCCCGAGACGAACTTCGCAGCCCGGATGGACAGGGTGTCTGTGACGGCTGCGCCGACACCCCGCACGGCCATCACACCCACGAACAGCGTCATGAACCCTCCGAGCACCGCCACGGCTCCGTCGCGCAGGAGCGTCGACAAACGCGTGAGCTGGACGCGCTCGGTGATCATGCTCGTCACCTCGAGCACCGCCGAGAGGAATATCAGCGGAAACACGAGGTTGTTCACGAAGGCGCTCGTGGTCCCCGCCGCAGCTACCACCGCGGGGCTCATCACCGCCGCCGACGTGACGCCTCCGGCCGCCGCGAGCAGCGTGAAGAGAAGGGGCGTGGCCGAGTGAACGAACGACGTCATCCTGTCGACGGCGGCGGTCGCGACGCGCGTGGTCAGGAGGAAGCTGTTGACTGCGATCACGGCCAGCACCATGAAACACGCGGCCCGCGCGATCCCCGTCGCCTGCTCCGCTCCCAGGCCCGACGCGAACTCCGAAAGCACGGAACACATGACAGCGATCACGATGAGCTGCCCAAGCAGAGAAAGGCTCGCCCGCACTTCCGCCGCGACGAGTCTCGCGAGGCCGGCGGCGATCCTCCCGGGATCGAGCCGTCCCGCCGCGTCCCGCGGCGATCTCAACATGGTGGCGAGGTCGAGATCCGGGAAGAACTCCTTGACGTCGGCGTCCACGTCCCGGAGAAACCCCTCGAGGGCCGCGGTGTCCATGGCGTCCATCTGCGCTTTCACGACGTCGTCGGGTGACGGTGCCCGGCCCGTTTCCGAAGCGGAGGAGGCGACACCGCCTTTCGCTGCGGGAGGAGCCTGCGCGGAGGCGCCCGCGCCTGATCCCGCGAACCACGCGGCTGCCGCCATGATCACCACGGCCAGCCACGCTGCGGCCGAGTGCTCTGCCAACGGGGCGCGTGCTCGGGCGGTGCCAAGCGCGCCCGCCCTCCATGGGCCTCGCAGGCGAGGGAGACTCGCCGCCGCCCTTCGCGTCGCGTTTTTCAGGGAAGCCGCTCCACGCATTCCAGACACCTTTCCTGTGGGCGCGCGGGGGCGCGCTGTCGCGTCCTGGCTCGCGGCCTTGCAGCCTGCCGGATCACCGCAGGAAACGCGTGATGGTCTCGAGCACGGCAACGAGCACCGGGAGCGCCATCACGAGAATCATCACCTTCCCAGCGAACTCGAGCTTCGTCGCGATCGCGCCCTCACCCGCGTCCCGGCATACTTCCGCCCCGAACCCCGCGAGGTACGCGACGCCGATGACCTTGAGGACCGTGGTGAAGTACACGTTGCCCGACTTGGTTCTCGACGCGATGTCGGTCAAAGCCCGCACGAGATAGCTGATGTGGCCGAGCATGGTCGCGAACACCACGACGCCCGTCACGATGCTGAGCCAGATGGCCACGTCCGGCCTCTGAGACCGCAGGAGCACCACGAGGACGGTCGCCACGACGCACACTGCAAGCACCCTAGCGATATCCAAGGCCCGCACCTCGCACCTGCGCGTTCCAAGCTACCAAAGCCTGAACACGGTCAAAATGTCATCCAGGAGCTCCTTGAACTGAAGGAGCGCCACGCCGAAGACCAGAGCGGCGCCGATGACCGTGGCGGCCCAGGCGAAGTCCTTTCTGCCCACCTGCTCGAAGATGAGGGCAACGACGATGGAGATGATGCCTATCCCGGCCACCTTGAAGACGATGTCCACGCCCGGCATACCGTCATCTCCCTTCATCAGCGTAGGCGGGACGCCAGGTCCCGGCTGACCGCGGCACGATACGCGGCTCCCAGCGATCAGTACAGGAGGAGGGCCACCATGGCGCCCACGGTCACACCTAGGTACCGCCACATCCTCGCCATGCGCTCGGCCTCGTCCCGCGCTCTGGCCTCGTTCTCGCGAAGCCGCTCGCGCGCGAGAGCGAGGTGCCGGAGTTGGTCCTCAGCGCCGCACGCCCCCAGGGTCTCCCCGAACGCGAGCAAGGCGTCGCGGTCCTCGGGAGCGAGGGCGGACCACCCGTACACGCGATGCACCGCCGTGTGCCAGGCTTCGCCGGGAAGGAGCTCGGAACCCTTTATGAGGTCCGCCGCGACACGGAAAATCCGGGCACCCGCGCCTCGGCGGGTGCCGCACGCGCGCGTCAGAGCCTCGGCCAGGGGTGTTCTCGCGTAGGAGATTTCCGTTTGGAGGACGGCGAAAGCCGACGATATCTGGGCCAGCTCACGGGGGCGCTCCGCGTAGTTCCGTGCAACCGTGTTTCCGATGAGGGCGGCGGACCCCACAACCAGGGCAGCGCCGAGAAGCTTCACCACAGGCGTCGCCTCCTTGACGGCACGGCGCTCGGCAAGGCCCCGCCGGGCCGCGCGTTCTGCTCCGATCCCCACTGCCATCGTATCGGCCGGCCCTACGCGCCGGCGAGGCCCCGACCCGCGGTTCCCGCCGGGCCCTGACGGGTCGAGCGGGTGAAGATCGCCTTTCCCGTCCTCAAGTCGAGGACGGTCTCGACAGTGCCTGGACCTTCTGCAGAACTCAAGGTCACGACTCTCTCGAACATCTGCGCTTCGAAGAGACACCGGAGCGCGGGGCGCCTTGCCACGTCCTCGGGCGACTCACCGTGGGCGGTCGCCACGATGCTCACTCCAGCGTTCATGACCTCACGGACGGCCACGGCGTCCTCTTCCCTGCCGATTTCGTCCGTGGCCACGAGGTCGGGGGACATCGATCTCACCAGCATGATCATACCTGCGGCTTTCGGGCAGGCGTCAAGGACGTCGGTGCGCAGGCCCACGGTGTTCTGGGGAACGCCCCCGAAGCAGGCAGCTATCTCCGAGCGCTCGTCGACGATGCCGACGCGCAGGCCGGTGAGGCCGAGGGACGGGATCCCGTCGCTCGCCTGACGGGCTATGTCGCGAAGCAGCGTCGTCTTGCCGCAGCGTGGGGACGAGACGATGAGGGTGTGGAAGAGACGGTTGCGGGACTTGACGAGGTGCGGCATCACCAAGTCCGCTGCCCCCAGGACTTCGTGGGATACCCTGATGCAGAATCCGGAGACGTCCTTGATGACTTTGACCGCACCGTCCTGGACCACGGCCCGGCCGACGATGCCGACCCTGTGGCCGCCGCGGAGCGTAATGTAACCCTGGCGAAGCTCGTCCTCGAACGAATAGATGGATGACCCCGCCATGAGCTGAAGAGTGGCGAGCGCCTCCTGATCGTTCAGGATGTAGCCCTCGTCCGGTCCGGGCGCGACCCCCCCTCGAGAGGAGACGAACACCTCGTCATCCCCGGCGATGAGCATCACCGGGCGGCCGCGGCGCAGGCGGATCTCGTGAGTCCTCGCCAGGAGCTCGGCCGGCAGCGTCAGCAACGCGGAGCGCAGCTTGACGGGAAGGCAGGGCAGGATCTCATCGAGGATCACCCGGTCCATGGACCGCCCGCATCGTCCTTCTGCCACCACGGCACGTCCCCCCTCGTACGACCATGCTTATGCGGAAGGGGGGGGTTTTATGACAAGCGGACCCGGGCAAGAACGAAGCGCGGAGGTGGCGCGTGTGGAGCGCCATCTCCGCGGCGGGCGTCGGCGTGTCGCATTGGCCGGTCTCGGCGTACGCGGGGGCTACGCTCTCGGCGGTACTCCCTGCTATACTCTCTTCCCTGCTACACTCTCTCGAGGTACTGGTCGGTGCGGGTGTCCACCCTGATGACGTCGCCGACATTCACGAAGAGGGGCACCTGAACCACCGCCCCAGTCTCGAGGGTGGCGGGTTTGGATCCGCCTGTGGCAGTATCGCCCCGCAGGCCGGGGTCGGTTTCCACGACGGCAAGCTCCACGAAATTGGGCAGCTCGACCCCGATGGGCGACCCCTCGTACATCTGGACGCCGATGACCATGTTCTCTTTGAGGTACTTCTTCGCGTGTCCGAGCGTCTCGTCGCTCAGGACGAGCTGCTCATAAGTGGACGTGTCCATGAAATGGTTCTCGTCACCCGAGCTGTAGAGGTACTGCATTTCCCTGTAATCTATGTGAGCCCTCGGGAGCTTCTCACCCGCCCGGAAGGTTCTCTCTACGACGTACCCGGTCTTGACGTTCTTGAGCCTGGAACGGACGAACGCTGAGCCCTTGCCGGGCTTCACGTGTTGGAAGTCCACGACGGTGTAGACCTCGCCGTCGAGCTCGATTGTAAGGCCCGTATGGAAGTCGTTAGTAGATATCATGCACCCACCCCCGAACTGGATCAAATACAGACATATTTCGCGCCGTCTCTAGATTATCCTCTCCCATCGGCGAATATTTGGCGCATTCGGCGGGTCTACACCTCGATGAGCTCTTTCGGTGATTTCGTGAGGTTGCGCACGCCCCGATCCTCGACGACGACGAGGTCTTCGATGCGAACGCCGAGCTTTCCTGGGAGGTAGATGCCCGGCTCGACGCTCACCACCATGCCGGGTTCGAGCAGCGTGGAGGACGAAGGAGCGAGGCGCGGCTCCTCGTGCACGGCGAGACCCACACCGTGCCCGAGCCCGTGACCGAAGCTCTCGCCGTAACCGGCTTCCTCGATGACCCGTTGCGCTATCGCGTGCGCTTCCTCGCCCTTCATGCCGGCCTTTATGCTATCGAGCGCGGCCTGCTGCGCGCGGAGGACGGTGTCGTACACCTTGCGCTGCTCATCCGACGCCCGGCCCAAGACCACCGTGCGCGTGGTGTCGCCCCGGTAACCTTCGACGACGGCGCCGAAGTCGAGCACGATGAGATCACCCGGAACGAGCTGTTTGGCGCTGGCCACGGCGTGAGGCATGGCCCCGTTCGCGCCGGACGCGACTATTATGTCGAAGCCCAGTCTTTCGGCGCCGTTCTTTCTCATGAACCATTCCATCTCGAGAGCGACCTCGATCTCGGTCATGCCCGGCCGGAGCACAGTGAGGATGTGAGAGAACGCGGCGTCCCCAAGCGCCTCCGCCCTCTGGATCTTCTCGATCTCATCCTCGTCCTTCACCATCCGCATCTTTTCGACGAGGCCTTCCACCGGCACCAGCTTGACGCCTTCGAGCTCTGAACAAAACGTCTCGTGCTGCTTGTATGTGATGACATCCTTCTCGAACCCGAGGCTGGAAACCCCAATTTCCGTGAGGACCGCTTTGATGGTGTCGACGACCTTCACGCCGTGCTTGACGATGCGAAAACCGGGCGCCTGGGACGACGCCTGCTCGATGTACCGGAAATCCGTGATGAGCACGGCGTGGTCTTGCGATACCACGACGTACCCCGACGATCCCGTAAACCCTGTGATGTACCGCCTGTTCTCGGGGCGCGTCACGAGGATCCCGTCGATCTCGTGCTCCTTGAGAGAATCCCGCAGCTTCTGGAGTCTCGCCGACGTGCGTGCCATGTTCAATCCTCCCACCTGTCGTAATCACAACTGGGAAGCCGCCCCAAAACCGCGCCTTGCGCTGGGCGCGGCGCGGCGGCCGCCTGTCATCCCCGTCCGCCCGCCTGTGAGCGGCGGTGGCTACGGCGTCGCGCCCGCGGCTTGACTTTGCTTGGCCGCGGGAGCCACCGGAATCTGGGTATTCTCCCTCACCTGCGCCTCCTCCTTCTCGGTCGGCCCTTGGGTGTCATCCACGGTAACTATGGTCGGCGTGATGAATATGACCATTTCCGTCTCCTTGGCCTCCACCTTCTTGCTCCGGAAGAGCGCCCCCAAGACGGGGATGTCGCCGAGGACGGGCAGCTTGAGCACGCTCTCGATCTCCTCTCGCTGTAGCAACCCGGCAATGGCAAGAGTCTCGCCGTCCCGCACCGTGGCTACGAAGTCGGCCTCCCGCGTCCTCACATGCGGGTAGCCCTGGGTCTGCTCATTGCCGAGGATGGACGACACCTCCGGATGTACGTGCACCGTTATGAGACCGTTGCGGTTGACGCGAGGCGTGATGATGAGCTTGACTCCGGCTTCGATGAACGACACGCTCTGGCTCGTTTCGCCGCCGCTGGAGCTTGTGACTATGACAGGGATCTTGTCGCCGATGAAGATCCGGGCCTCAGTGCCGTCGAGCGTGGTTGTGCCCGGCCTGGCAATGGTAACGGCCTTGCCGGAATCCTCGAGCATCTTGAGGAACGGACCCACAGCGAGCGAAAGCCCGACGAACGCCCCTGTCACGGGGTCGGTTCGTATGGACACCCTTCCGAACTCGCCCGCCCCCTGCCAGTTTATCCCGAAGTCGTCCAGGGCATCCTTGGCGATCTCTTCGAGGCGCGCGTCTATTCGGACCATGGGGATGGGCACGTCCAGCTTGTCCACGATCCGTTCAGCCTCGTCGAGCTCTATTCGAGAACCTGACGCTATAATCGAGTTGGTGCGCGTCTCGACCTGGAGTCTGTCCGCTGAAACCACGAGGCTCAGAGCCTGCTTGATGTCTTCCGGCGAGGAGTAGCTCAACTTGAACACCCTGGTCTCGACCTTGTCGAAACCTTCCTTGAACCTTCCCGGGGCGGCAACCACGAGAGTGTCACCTACGTACCTGTACGCGAGGCCGGTCGCGCGCGTGACGAGCTCGACAGCGTCGGTCACGGGAACCGCCTTCAAGGTGAGGGAGACCTCTCCTCTCACTGAGGGGTCGGAAACGATGTTGACGCCGCTCAGCTCGGCGAGGATCTTGAGGACGTCGCGCACGTCGGCGCCCTTGAGGTCGATTGTGACCGGTGCGGGTTGAGGGTGAGTCTGGGCTTGCGGCTCCGACGGCGGCGCCTCGTCCTGGCTGCCAGCCGCGTCTTGTGCGAGCGCTTTCCAGGGTTGCGGCACCGCCGAGCAACACAGCACAAGCACGAGCGTGATCACGAAGGCAATGCCCCTGGCCGGGCGCGGACCGATTGTCATCGTTCACTGCCTCCCCCGAGTTCCAGCACGAACTCCTCGCCTTCCTTGACTACAGTAATGCACTTGTCTCCCACGGACTTCACCGTCACGCCCTCAGCCTCGTCACCGGGCCGGACGATGATGCTGCCCCGGGGCGTCCTTACTATCGCGTACGCGACCGAGTCCCCGGCGGAGATGATGCCCGTCACGAGCATCGCCGGAGGCTCCACGGGCGGCGCGGGCGGCGCCATACGTTCCGGCGCCGCAGTCTCCGCGGCCTTCCGGCCGCCATCTTTGGACGTCGGAGGGACGTCGGCCACATCCTGCGCCTTCGCGCCTGCGGACCCGCTTTTCTTGTCGTCCCAACCTGCCGTTATCGGCGACCCCGCAGGCGAAGCGGCTGGTGAGGCGGCGCGCGGCGCGGCCTCGTTTGCAGGCTGTGTTCCTTCTGGCTGAGGCGCAGCAGGCGGAACGGCTGGTAGCTGTGCTACCGTCACAGGCTCTGGACTGCCCGGCGCCGTCGAGGAAGAAAGGGAACTCTCGGCTTCCCCTCCTCGGTCCGGCGGTCTCTCTCCTGAGGGCACCGCAGGTTCTGTCCGGGCGTTCGGGACACCCGCCGCCGGCACCCCCGCGGTGACTCTAGTGGTGGCGTCCATCACCTGGCCGGCGGCGGTATCGGGCTTCTGTTCTTGCTTCCGGTAATACTGAGCGATGAGACTGTCAGGGGCGAAGGGGTCCGCAGAAGCCCTCGCCCGAAATGGAATGGCTTCTTCGTCCTTGCCAGTCTGCACCACGGAGGGAAGCGGTTTCTGCAACTCGTGCCACTTTTCAGGCATGACGTGCCGGCCGGCCTCCGTTGAGGGCGCCTTTGCCATGCTCTCGTCCAGAGCTTGCCGTCCGATCCTCATGCCCGCGAGCACGGCTGCGGCGACCACGGCAAGCGCTAACCCTGCCGCAAGCCTGACCACGAGTTTCCTCGCCGGCTTTCGGACGCCTGGCCCGGGAGTCGTGCCGGTGTTGGCGCCCAAAAGAGGTCCCATCAGTCACTCCCACCTTTCGGCACCACATACAGGAGCAGCGAAAACGTCGCGTCCACAGTCTCCGCTGTCTTCGCGTCCACGTCGCCTGCCCCTCCTGGGGCGGCAAGGCGGACGCCCATGACGCTGAGGGCCCGTCCGAGGGAAAGGATCTCCTTCACAAACGTCCCGATCTGTTGGTAGGAACCCCTGACCTCGATCGTTACGGGAACCTCGGCATAGGGGCTGGACGCGGAAAGGGAACCCATGGAGAGGGACTCTAGACTCGCTCCCGAAGCTGACGAAGCGCGTTCCAGATCCCTGAGGAAGTATGGCACGGCTCTCTCCTGCGTTACCGTGGAGTCGACGGCCTGAAGGTCCTTCAGCGCCTGCTCGTACTGGGCCCGCAGGCCCGCGAGGGTCTCGCCCTTCTCAGCGACCGACCCTATTCTCCTCGCCACGATTTCGAGACGCTGGGAGAGTTCGCGAGCCTCGCGCGCCATCGGGGAGAACACGTACGCGTAGTAGACGTAGCCGGCAAGGCTGAAGCCCAACGCCAAGATGAGGATGTACGGAGGGATGCGGCCTCCTGTCTTCACGGCGTCTCGCCCCCCACCCCCAAGAGCGTGGCCTGCGCTTGAAAAGCAAACGGCCCGGAGCCTTCGCCTGTTCTGTCCGTGCGGGTGAGCCGCACCGCCTCGAAAAGACCTGCGTCTTCGAGGGCCAAGATGAGCGAGGCCACGGCCTGCAACGAGACGGCCTCCCCGTGTATGACCGCTCTGCCGTCGCTCTCCAGCGTGAACTGGAGCAGGCGCACGCCTCGGGGAAGGAGTCGTGGGAGGTCTTCCAGGAGTTCCTTTGCCGGGAGCCCGCCTCCGATCTGTCTCTCGGCTGCCGCCAGCTTCGCAAGGAGTTCATCCGCGCTCTTGCGGGTCTTCGCGATGTCGCTGTCCAACCAAGCATAACGAGCGTAGTCCTCTTCTCGAGTTGTCAGGGCGCGGCGCAGGTCCGCGATCTCCTGCGCCTTCCCTACGTAAAGAAGGACGGCCGCAAGCACGAAACCGAGTAGTGACGCCGTTACCGCTATTCGCGATACGCTCGTCTTGGGCCGCTCCGGCAAACCTTTTGGCAGCAGGTCGACGCCGTTCACCGCTCCCCCACCCCCCTGAGCGCCAGACCGATTGCAACTGAGAGAGATGGTCCGTGCGCCGCGAACACCTCCTGAAGACGGGGCCCTCTCCCAAGGGAGACGTTCCTCAGAGGATCTCCGAGGATCGCTCGCACGCCGACGCTGCTCTCGAGGAACTCAGAGAGCCCGGAGAGCCTCGAGCCTCCGCCGGTGAGGATGAGCGAGGCGATGGGCGCGTCATCGCCGCGCCTCGTCCGCGACTGCGCGTTGCAGTAGTCGAGAGACCGCCTGAGTTCGAGGGCGAGTCGCGACGCAACGCCAGCGAGCGCCCGCGGAACGAGGCTTTCTTGGGAATCCGCCGCTTCAGAGGACGCATCGCCGTCTCCCGGGGCCAGACCCGGCGCCAGCGCCGGCACTCGGCACCTGCGCTTGGCCAACTCCGCCCAGTCGATGGCGCGTCCTGTGGCCTTGGCGACCGCGGCCGTGAAGTCGTTGCCGCCTATAGGGACAATGCGGGTGAACCGCAGTACGCCGCCTTCAGAGTAGGCGAGGTCAGTGGTCCCCCCCCCGATGTCCGCGTAGAAACCCGCCGCCTCCTTACCGCCGTCACGGAATATGCGGTCTAGCGTAATGGGCTGGATGTCGAGGGCAAGTGGATACATCCCGGCAAGCTGCATCGTCTCGACGTGGCTCTGCACGAGCTTCTTAGGGGCGGCCACTATCATGACTTCGACCTTGTCGGGGGAGTCCGCCGGGGAGCCGATGACCTCATAGTCTATGCTCGCGTCTTTCGCGGGGTAAGGGATGTACGCTCCCGCGTCCCACTTCACCGCTTGGGCGAGTTCCTCCGGGGTCATACGCGGGAACAACGCGTGCCGGACGACCACGTCTTCGCCGGCTACGGCGGCGTACACCTCGTTGAAGCGGATACCGGCGGCGCGCACGGCCTCCTTCACGGCGGCGGCGACTTTCGGCGGATCGAGGACGCTCCCCTCGGCGACCGCGCCTTCGGGCGTGGGGTGCACCCCGGCCCGGGTTATCTCCGCGGCGTCCCTTGTTCTCGTGATCTCGACCACCTTGATGAGCGTGGTTCCTATGTCAAGCCCAACGGCGCGCTTCACGCCGCCGAATGGAAATAGCGGGCTCAGACGACTTCCTCCCTTCGACCTGCAACCGTTGAGGCACCCTAAGAGAGGGCGACGAAAACCTGTGGCGCCACCTTCGGTGCCCGCCAGTGCCTGAACGCTCAGCGCCAGACCTGGCCGAGCCACGGAAACAGCAAGTTGACTACCCGGTCCCCGGCGACGCAAACGGTGATCGTTCCCAGCGCGATGAATGGGCCGAAGGGGACCTCGTCCTTTCTCTTCCTAAGTCCTGCGGCGATGAGCCCGACGCCCACCGCCGCCCCTGTGAAACACGCGATGATGAACGACGCGAGGCCACTCCAAGGCCCGAGGAAACTTCCCACGAGCCCCATCAGCTTCACGTCCCCGCCGCCCATACCTCCGTGGCTCAGGATGGCGATGAGGAACACGAGCCCTCCGCACACGGCGAGCCCGACAGCGCGCATGGTAAACTCGTGCGGGCCCCAGAGCGCCCCCACCGCGACACCCGCGACCATCCAGGGGAGAGTCAGCCTGTCGGGTATCACCCCGTGATTGAGGTCGATTCCCGCGGCAACTACGACCAAGCTCGCCAGCACGAGGCAGTTGAGCGCCCCAGTCGTCATCCCCCGTCCCATCACTATCAGGAGGAAAACGAGGCCCATCCCCACCTCCATGACGGGATAGAAGACTGGTATTCCTTCTCCGCAGTGCCGGCACCGTCCGCGGAGCGCCACGTAGCTCAGCACCGGGACAAGCTCCAGCGGCCCGAGCGCCGCCCCGCACTTCCGACAGTGCGAGCGCGGCCACACCACCGACTCCCCTCGCGGGACGCGCCTGATGCAGACACCGAGGAAGCTACCTACGATTGCGCCCGCAGCGAACACAGTGAACCATTCGATGAGTTCTGCCCCCCTTGCTTGGCGCGGCCGCGCGTCACACGCCCACCCGGCCCAGGTAAAGAAGGTGAAGACACCCATCTCTGTCGCGGATGTGGCGAACCGAGGGCCGGCGTAATACGAAGAAACCCTAGATAGAACGGCAGATGCGCCTCGCTCCTTCTCTGCAAGTACACCGACGATCCGCGATAACCGGGCCGATTAACGCGCACTGCGACGGGACTGACGTAATCACTGGGCCGGTGGTTCCGATTGTGCCTGACGTGCGACGATCGGCGTATCGTTCTCACTTAGCGTAAACGTATAAGTCCCGCCGAGCGGGGATGCCACCTCTTCCTTTAGATACCCGCTGTCCACAAGCACAGTCTGAAAACCAGGTCCCTCCTCCGGCCAATCTCCTGTGTCGATGAAGTACATGTTGACAGCGTTCTCCAACAAGGCGATGTTTGCGGCGTCTGCATTCTGTTTTGCAGTCTGAAGGGTCCGGGTCACGTTCGGAACCGCGATCGCCGCAAGGACCCCTATGATAGCGACCACAATCAGTATCTCGATGAGGGTGAACCCCCTGTTGTTCCTCACAACCTGGCGGGCTTTTCGCCTCAGAGTGGCAACGAAAGATCTCACTGTCTCCTTCCCCTCCTTGTTGAACTAGCTGACTCCTGGCATCCTTTCCGTTTCAGTGAAGAACTTAGGATACGTAAGCAGCAACGGCCTTGTTCCACCTCCCCTCACCGTTCATCTGAAGCTGAGAGGTCCCTTCGGTCATATCACTTGTACCATCCGGAACATCGGCAGTATCACCGACGCCGCCACGAGGGCGACGCACAAGCCCAAGAACACGATGACGACCGGCTCTATCAGGTTGGTCAGCGACTTGATCCCCCGGTCGACTTCCTGCTCGTAGAAGCCGGCAAGCTTCGTAAGCAGGGTGTCGAGCGCGCCGCCTTCTTCGCCGATGGCCATCATCTGCCCAACGACCGGGGGGAATATCTCGGCCTGCGCGAGCGGAAGCGCCACGCCCGCCCCCTCCCTCACTCCCGACCGTACTTGCCGGAGACCCATGGCGATCCGGCTGTTGCCCACAACCCTCTCCACGATCTCGAGGCTTTGGAGGATTGGGACGCCCGCTGCCACGAGGCTCGCCAAGGTCTGGGCGAACCGGACCACGACTACTTTCTCCATGAACCTCCCCACAACGGGAAGACGAAGCACAGTGGAGTCGTACCAGTAACGCCCTCTATCTGTCCGGAGCCAGGAGCTAACTGCGAGCCCCACGAGGGCCGGCACGCCAAGCACTATGTACCACCTGGTCTGGATGAATCTCCCCACGCCGAACACGACCTGGGTGACTCTCGGCAGCGGCACGTCGGACTGCGAGAGCACCTCGACGAACCTCGGGATCACGAAGGTCATCAGCACTCCCACTACTATCACGGCGAAGCCCGCCACGACGGCTGGGTACGTGAGCGCTCCCTTGATCCTTTGGCGGAGGTCGTGGTCTTTCTCATAGTAATCCGCGAGCCGCGCGAGCACCTCGTCGAGGCGCCCGGTCACTTCTCCCGCCTCCACCATGTGGATGAAGAGCGGCGGGAACGCGCCCGTCTCCGCCAGAGCGCTCCCGAGCGGGTTGCCCGTGTCCACGCGCGCCCTCGCCACATCCAGGACGCGTCTCTCCAGCTTGCTTTCGGCCTGGCCCGCCAGGGTATGGAGGGCCGCCGAAAGCCCTACTCCCGCCTGCATCATCACACAAAGGTGCCGCGACAGCCTGGCGAGGTCCTGCCCCCGTAGCCTCCCGCCGACATGCGGCCGGGCCGGTGCCCCGGTGCCGCTGCCGCTTTCAGCCTCGGCCCGCTGCCCGCCGAAGAGGCCTGTGACGAAAAGTCCCTGCGCTCGCAGCATCTCCGCAGCGGCAGCCTCGTCGGCCGCCCTGATACTGCCCTGAGTGAGGCGCCCTCCGGCGTCGCGCGCCCGGTATGTGAATACCCGGTCCACTCCTCCGACCCCCCGCCGCTGCCTCTTTCCAGCCCTCGTGTCCGCCTGCCTGCTACGCGCCCCTGATGAGACGCTTGAACTCGTCCTGGTCAACCGCGATCGTAAGGGCGTCCTCCAGGCTCACCACGCCCTGTTCCACCCACTGCCGTAGAGACTGGTCCATGGTCTGCATCCCGAACCGCGCTCCGGTCTGTATGACGGAGCGGAGCTGGTGCGTCTTGCCCTCCCGGATGAGGTTTCGCACCGCAGGCGTGCCTACCATGATCTCAACCGCCGGTACTCTCCCGGGCTTATCCTTCCGCGGGACGAGCTGTTGGGCGACGACTGCCACAAGCGTCGCCGCAAGCTGGATCCTGACTTGCTGCTGTTGGTACGGCGGGTACACGTCGATGATGCGGTCGATGGTCTGTACCGCGTCGCCCGTGTGCAGCGTAGCCAGCACCAGGTGTCCCGTCTCCGCGGCGGTGATGGCCGTGCTCATGGTCTCGAGGTCGCGCATCTCACCCACTAGGATCACGTCGGGATCCTCGCGCAGTGCCGCTCGAAGCGCTAGGGCGAACGACGCGGAATCCTGGCCGATCTCACGCTGATTCACCATGGCCTTCTTGTGACGGTGGAGGTACTCGATGGGGTCCTCGATCGTCATCACGTGGCAGTTCCGCTCGGTGTTTATGAGGTCCACCATCGCCGCGAGCGTCGTGGACTTGCCGCTTCCGGTGGGACCCGTGACCACCACGAACCCCCGGGCCTTGCGGGCGAGGGTCTCGATAGCGGGTGGAAGCCCGAGCTCGCTCACCCGGGGCACCTCGTGAGGGATTATCCTTATAGCCGCTCCACACGTGCCGCGCTGCCGGTATGCGTTAATCCTGAACCGCCCGACTCCGGGTAGGCCGCATGAGAAGTCCACCTGGCCCTGCTCCGCGAACACGCGCTTGTGCTCATCGTTCATGAGCTCCATGACGAGCGCCTCCGCGTCTTGCGGGGTGAGCGGCGGCAAGCCTTCCACTGGCCTTAGGTTTCCCACCACCCTGAGGACCGGCGGAAGCCCGGTGGTGATATGGAGGTCAGACGCGCCGCCACCAACAGCCGCTTTCAGCAACTCCTCTATGGACACAACCGAGCACCCTCCTCATTGTTCGGCACTGGGCACACCTTGGCGAGTTCTTCCGGCGTGGTGACCCCAAGGAGCACTTTACGCGCGCCGTCCACCACGAGCCTCGTCATGCCCGCGCTCACCGCCGCGCACTCGATTTCCGCGGCTGAAGCGGACCTCATGACCATCGCCCGGATATCGTCGTCGACCACCATCACTTCGGCGATGGCGGTACGGCCGTAGCAACCTGTGTTCGCGCACTGCCTGCACCCATGGCCCCGCCGCAAGACCCTTCCCCGCTCCGCTTCAACCTTTGCCGCCGTGTCAGGCGCGAGCGCGCTCCACGCCGCCCACATCGCTCCATCGACCGGGCACTCACCGGCGCAGTATGCGCAGACTTTCCTCACAAGCCTTTGGGCCACCACAGCCGTCACAGACGAGGCCACTAGATACGGCTCAACTCCCATCTCTACCAGTCGCACGAGCGCCCCCGCCGCGTCGATGGTATGGAACGTGCTCAACACGAGGTGTCCGGTCATCGCGAACCTTATGGCGATCTCAGCGGTCTCGCGGTCTCTTATTTCGCCCACCATAACTATGTCGGGGTCCTGCCTAAGGATGGCCCGCAGCCCGGCTGAAAACGTGAGGCCCGCCTTCGGGTTCGTCTGCACCTGGTTCAGGCCAGACACGCGGAATTCCACAGGGTCTTCGATTGTGACGATGTTCTTCTCCGGGCTGTTGAGCTCGTGGAGGGCCGCATACAGCGTCATGGTCTTGCCGCTTCCCGTCGGGCCGGTCACGAGCACGATGCCGTTCGGCCTCGCTATGGCCTGCCGGAGGCGCGCCGCGTCTGCGTCTAGAAACCCGAGCTCGTCGATGCGGGCGATGGACCCCTTCGACCGCAGGATCCTGATCTCGACCTTCTCGCCGTGGAGCGTCGGCAAGGTGGACACGCGAAGGTCCACCTCCTCGCCTTCCGCCCGTATCTCAACACGCCCGTCTTGCGGGGCACGTCTTTCCGCGATGTCCATGCCCGCCGTGACCTTGATGCGCGATGCCACCGCAGGGCCGAGTTCCTTGGGAAACGTCATGACTTGCCTCAGGACGCCGTCAACCCTGTACCTCACCCGGACGTGCGACTCCTGTGGCTCGATGTGAATGTCGCTCGCCCGTGCCTTGACAGCCTCGGCGATGATGGCGTTGGCGAGCCGCACCGCCGGGGCGCTCATCACGTGTGCTTCATCGGCGGCCCGCCTGGCCTCCTCAGCCTTGGCGGCCCGTTGATCCTTCCCCGCTGCCCCCGCTACCTGGGCTTGAACCTCCTTCACGAGCTTGGCGGCGGGACCCGCTCCATAACACTCGCCTATCGCGGCCTCGATCTCCGCCTCGCTGGCGATGACAGGATCGACATCGAGCCCTGTGGAGATCCGCACGTCGTCGATGGCGAAGACATCGAGGGGGTCAGCCATGGCGAGGGTCAGCCGGTCGCCGACCCGCTCCACGGGGAAGACCTTGTGAGACCTCACAAACGCCTCAGGGAGGAGGCGCGCCACTTCCGGGTTGATGATGTACCTCGCGAGCTCGACACGGGGGATTCCGAGCTGGGTTTCGAGGGCCGTAAGCATGGTGTCCTCATCGACTAGGCCCAATGATACCAACACTGAACCCAGCCTTCCGCCTCTCTCTTTTTGAGCGGAAAGCGCGTTCTCGAGGTCTTCTCGCGTGAGGACCCCCGCGTCGATCAGGATCTCACCCAGTTTGCGCTTGCGCGAAACAGGCGCCACCTGCGTGCCTGACGCGGCGGCCTCGGTCACTGGTGCGCGCCCCGCACTGGCTCCCCCTGCCGTGCTCATGCCTCCTCAAAACACCCCATGACCTGCAGCGCCATGCACCATGACATAATGCGCCATTAATGACACATAGTGGTAGTTGTCACAATACGAGATATTCGTTCCCTATTTGGACATGCTCCAAGGAATTCCTGCACGCCCACCCAAAAAAAAGGCAAGAAAGGACACGCTTGCTGGCAGGGCTGCGTGGATTCGCGCTGTAATGACTCTCGACGGATACGGGGGATACGAGGGATTAGACGGATATTGAGTGGGGGTGCAGAAATGCTTCCGACTATTGGCAGGGGTTGCCGGTGATTGCACGAGGGGTGTCAAAATCCGGCCACTGGCCTGACGGGGCGGATTTTGGCGAAGCGCGCCCCGCTTGGGACGCCGTCCCCGAGTGCAACACCGGCAACCCGGCAACTACTGGCGATGGGGTAAGGACCAACGCAGCCTCACTTAGGGACACGAGAGACACCGCATTATGAGCCCGCTTCCGGCTGCCTCCTGAGAAGCCGCGCCACCTCGTCCAGGACTTTATGCGCGAGGTCCCTTTTGGCCATGAGCGGGATCGCTTCGATGCGGCCATCACGGTGGAGGATCCTGGCCTCGTTGAAGTCGGATCCGAACCCCGCGCCGGGACGGGTCACGTCGTTGGCCACGATGAAGTCTAGGTTCTTCGCTGCAAGCTTGGCTGCGGCGTGCTCCAGGAGGTCATGGGTCTCAGCGGCGAAGCCGACGACTATGCGGTCGGCTTTGTTCCTGCCCACAGTGGCTATGATGTCTTCGCACGTTTCGAGTCGCAGGGTCATGGGCCCGTGTTCCTTCTTTAGCTTCTGGGAAGCCACCGCCGCCGGGCGCCAATCGGCCGGAGCGGCAGCGCCGATGATCACACTCGCTTCCGGCATCCTCTCCACCACCGCGTCCAGCATCTCTCGTGTCGTGCGCACGCGGACGACTTCCACGCCTGCCGGATCCGCGAGGACGGTGGGCCCGCTCACGAGCACGACTCGCGCACCGCGGTCACGCGCGGCCTCCGCCAAGGCGTATCCCATCTTGCCCGAGGAACGGTTGGAGATGTGCCGCACGGGGTCAATGGGCTCCTCCGTCGGCCCGGCCGTCACAATCACCGTGAGGCCGGAGAGGTCCCGCTGTGCGCAGCAGATCCTCTCGACCTCCGCTACAATCTCCTCGGGCTCGGGCATCCTGCCCTTGCCCTCGGCGCCGCACGCGAGGTACCCCGTTGCGGGCTCCATCGCCCTGTATCCAAGCGCGAGGAGGCGCTGGAGGTTACCGCGGAAGACGGGGTTCTCGTACATCGCCTGGTTCATGGAGGGCACGAAGAGGACAGGTGCCCTCGTGGCCATGACAACCGTGGTTAGAAGGTCATCCGCTATCCCGCACGCCACCTTCCCGATGCAGTTCGCCGTGGCCGGCGCTATCAGCACTAAGTCAGCCTTCTCCGCGAGCGCCACGTGGCGCACGTTCCACTCGCCGGGGTCGGCGAACATGTCGACGACCACCGGATTGCGCGACAGGGTTCGGAACGTGAGGGGGGCGACGAACTTCGTCGCGGCTTCGGTCATTACGACGTGGACCTCGGCTCCGCGCTTCACGAGGAGGCTTGCGACCTCCGCCGCCTTGTAAGCAGCTATTCCGCCCGTTACGCCGAGGACTATGGTTTTCTCGTCCAGCGGGGTGCTCCTCATCCCTCTTCCCTCATCTTTCCCGTCCAAGGCCCGACGCGCACACGCGCGAGGCCGGCGCGCACTCACCCTGTCATATTCGTGTGGCGCCCCCGGCGGGGCGCCACACAGTCTACTTCACACCTGTCTTGGGCTGCTCGAACGTGACCCTTCCGGCGAGGATCTCCTCCATGGCTATGGTTACGGGCTTGTCCGCCTTGGACTCTACTAGTCTTTTCGCCCCGTTCATGAGCTGTCTCGCCCGTTTCGCCGTGGCCACCACGAGAGCGTATCTACTCTCGGCCTTGTCAGCGAACGCGTCAAGAGGTGGATAAGGCATATGCTGGTAAGTCCCTCCCGTAAACATGCATGGATCCTCGAAGCAACCGTCTCCTTGGCCACCCGCAGCGCGGTCGAGACGTCACGACACGTCACGTGGCCCACGCAGCGCTCACCAGGCTTCTCCGCGCAACCGATCCACGAACGACCTGCAGTCGCACCGCGCGATTCTGCAGCGTTCGGCCGCGATGATGGCCTTCAGCTTCTCCACGGCCGCCTCGAGATCCTCATTGACGATCACGTAGTCGTAGTCGAACACGGCCTCAAGCTCCCCCACGGCCGCGCAAAGGCGCCGAGACAACGCGTCCGGGGCATCCCTGCCCCGTCGCGTAGCACGTCTCTTGAGTTCCTCCATGGAGGGCGGCATGAGATAGACGAACACACCCGCCGGCCACCTGGCCCTCACCTGTCGTGCGCCCTGGATGTCAATATCGAGGATGACGTCTTGCCCTTGTTCGATTGTTTCTTCAATGAACCTGCGAGGCGTGCCGTATGAATTGCCGTACACCGTGGCCCACTCCAGCAGTTCCCCCGCCTCTTGCATCTCGCGAAACCGTTCGGGCGTCACGAAGTGATAGTGGACTCCGTCGATTTCCCCAGGGCCCGGCGGGCGCGTGGTGACGGACACGGAGTAACGTATTCCCTCGGCTCGTTTCAACAGCTCATTCACCAGGGTGTTCTTCCCGGCGCCTGAAGGCCCGGAAAGGACCACAAGGAACCCGCGCTTCCTCCGCACACCGGTCACTCGCTAGCTTCGCGGCCCGAGTCTTTCCCTCCGAGCCTGTGGGCCACTGTCTCGGGCTGGACTGCGCACAGGATGACGTGGTCGCTGTCGGTCATGACGACGGCGCGCGTCCTCCTGCCGTACGTTGCGTCTATGAGCCTGCCGCGGTCCCTGGCCTCTTGGACAATCCTCTTGATGGGAGCGGACTCGGGGCTCACGATGGCGATGATGCGGTTTGCCGCCACGATGTTCCCGAACCCGATGTTGATGAGCTTCACGTCCATGTCCGGCACCTCTCCCTATTTCGCCAGTCTCTTGAGCAACGCCTCTTTCTGTCTGGCCCCAAGACCCTGGACCCTTCTGGACTCGTGAATCCCGATCTCCTCCATAATCTTGCGGCTTCTGACTCTTCCGATGCGTGGCAGCGACTCCAGCAGGTATGCGACGCGCATGCGGGATATCACGTTGTCGTCGGGGCTGTTCAGGATCTTCTCCAGCGTGAGGGTGCCCTGCTTCAGGCTCTCGCGGATCTGAGCCCGCTTGGAGCGCATCTCCTGAGCCTTCTTGAGAGCCGCCCTCTTCTGTTCGGTGCTGAGTTCGGGCAAAGCCATGGTCTCACCTCCTTGCTTGTAAGACTCGAGTAGCCTGGGGCGGGGTCACTCTATGTTTTGGATCTGCTCCCGGATTTTCTCAAGCTCGCTCTTGATCTCCACTACCATATGGGAGATCTCGACGTCCTGCGACTTCGACCCTATGGTATTGGCCTCCCGGTGCATCTCCTGGACAAGGAACTCGAGCCGACGTCCGGCCGGCTCAGCCTGTTCTATGACGGAGTGAACCTGCGTTATGTGGCTTGCAAGCCTTACGAGTTCCTCGGTGATGTTGCTCTTGTCGGCGTATATCGCCGCCTCCATCGCGATGCGAGCTTCATCAACGGGAACGTCTGCAAGGAGTTCACGCAATCGTGCTTCGAGCCTGGCCCTGTATTCCTCGACCACTACATGGGCGCGGTCTGAAATCCTGGCCGTAAGCTGCTCAATCAATGACGTTCTATGTATGAGGTCGCGGGCGAGGGCATCCCCCTCCGCGGCCCTCATCCTGCCGAGCGCCTCCATGGCCTCACGCGCCGCCGTCTCAACCACCTTCCAGACAGCGTCCGAGTCGATGGGCGCGGTCTTGACGGTCACTACATCCGGCAGCGCGAGGAGGGCTTCGATGCCAATCTCCCCGGGAAGCCCAAGGCGAGCCGAAAGGTTCTTTGCGGCCTCATAGTATGCCTGCGCGAGATCCGGCCTCACCTCGACCGCTTTCAGGGATGCGCCGGCTTCTTCGACCGCAACCATCACGTCGACATGCCCGCGTGCCACGCTTTCTGCGACTAGAGCCCTCAGCTTCTCTTCCAGCTCCGAGAGCTCCCTCGGTGTGCGCACGTTGATGTCTCGGTGCCTGTGATTGGTGGAACGCACCTCGACGGTGACGGTGAGCCCTGCCCCTGTGGACGTCCCTCGACCGTATCCCGTCATGCTTCTTGGCATCAGGCTCCTGGCCTCCCGCCCCCTATTCTACTACATAGCATTTGCAGTCTACAAGTGGTTTTTGGCATGAATTGCCGTGTTGACCACGGCAAAGCCTCCGGCATGTCCTCCCGGCCAGCGTGACGCGGTGTTTGCTCGCGCTCCGTGGGGCGCTCTCCGTCCGGGGCGGCCGCCGCCGGGGCGCGCGCGGACCGGACGCGCCCCGGCGCTCAGTGATCTCCCAAGGGGCGAAGGTGTTGCCGCGGGCGACGCCCCCCACCCGCAATCCAGCGAAAGCTGGCGGGAAACCGGCAATGCGTGAGCCCGATCGGGGGGAGGCGGGGTGCGGCCTCGTCGAAGTGACGGGTCCGGTTGACGCGAGTGGGGATGGCGGGCGCCCGGCTACGCTCGAACGACGGACATCCTTCGCAAGAGGGCGCGGCGGGCCTTGCGCGCCACGACCGCAAGGGCGCTGGACCAGCCGGAGAACACCAGCACCAGCAGCCAGTCCGTCCCCTCGAGCGCGGTGGTATGGAAGACCTCCTGAAGCGCAGGCCAGTACACGGCGGAAAGCTGCATCGCCGTTGATACCAGTACTGCTCCGACCAGGTACCGGTTCGACCACGGAATCATCTCCACGACCGAGCGGTACTCCGACCGGCAATGGAACACGTAGAGGAGCTGCGCCATCACGAGGGACGTGAACGCCACGGTGCGCGCCCTTGTGATGTCAGCATGGAGGAACAGTGATATCAGGAACGCCGCGATGGTGCACACACCTATGAACACACCTTGGGCCGCGATCTTGGCCCCGAGGCCTCTCGAGAAGACGCCCTCCTTCGGGCGCCGCGGCCTGCGGGTCATCACGTCGGGGTCCACAGGGTCGACGCCCAGGGCTATGGCCGGGAGTCCGTCGGTCACCAAGTTCATCCAGAGAATCTGCATGGGAACCAAGGGCAGTGGTAGACCCACCACCACCGCGATGAGCATCGCGAGCACCTCACCGGCGTTGCAGGCAAGAAGGTAGCGTATGAACTTGCGGATGTTGTCGTATATCGCGCGGCCTTCCTCCACCGCCGCCACTATCGTGGCGTAGTTGTCGTCTGCAAGCACCATGGCGGCGGCCTCTCGCGTTACGTCGGTTCCTGACATGCCCATGGCCACGCCGATATCCGCCTCTTTGACCGCGGGCGCGTCATTCACGCCGTCACCCGTCATCGCTACGATGTGCCCCTGAGCTCTCAGCGTACGCACTATACGGAGCTTGTGCTCAGGTGATACCCTCGCGAACACCTGAGTACTGGCGACGGCGTGGGAGAGGGCTTCGTCACTCATGCGGTCGAGTTCCGGCCCCGTAACGGCCGGGCCGTCGCCGTCGGCGAGCTCGAGGGATCGCGCCACGGCCACGGCGGTCCCCGCGTGATCCCCCGTGACCATCAGGGTCCTGATACCGGCGCTGCGGGCCAGCTTGATGGCGCGCTTCACGTCTTCCCGAGGCGGGTCCACCATTCCCGCGAGGCCGACGAACACGAGGTTCGTCTCAACGGACTCCTCGAGGCGGCCGGTCAGGTGAAAGCCCTTGGGAAGCTCCCGGTACGCGAGGGCCAGTACCCGGAGGCCGCGCGAGGCCATCTGAGCGCTTCGGGAAAGGACGAGGTCGCGGTCGTGCCCGGCCATCGACCTCACCCGTCCAGCGGCGAAGACTGAGCTCGAGGCGCCGACCACCACCTCCGGCGCTCCCTTGACGTAGGCGACGGCGCCCGGGCCTGCGGGATTCTCGTAAATGCTTGTCATCATCTTACGCTCGGGGTCGAAGGGGATCTCGTGCAGGAGCACCGGGCACCGCTCTCCAGGCGGCCAATGGCGGAACAGGCCTGCTTTGGCGGCCGCTACCACAAACGCGCCCTCCGTGGGGTCGCCCAGGATGCCCCACCGGTCCTGAGATCCTCTGCCTGGCCAGCGCCCACGTCCCGGTCGCATGACCGCGTCCGGTCCCGCAACGCGACCGCCCAAGGTGAGCCTGGAGTTGTTGCAGTATAGTCCGATTCGGAGCGCGAGGGCGAGATGCTCGTCACGCGACGGGTCGAGCGCCTTTCCCGCGTCGACGAACTGCCCGTGCGGGGCGTACCCGGTGCCGGTGACCTCTATTACCCTCCCCGCCAGGTCGAACTCGGTCAAGGTCATCTCGTTCCGGGTGAGGGTGCCGGTCTTGTCGGAGCATATGACCGTGGTGCAGCCGAGGGTTTCCACGGCAGGGAGGCGGCGCACGATGGCGTTTCGCGTGCTCATGCGCTGGACTCCGAGGGCGAGGGCGATGGTCACTATTGCGGGGAGGCCTTCCGGAATCGCCGCCACCGCGAGGCTGACCCCCGCCAGGAACATCTCGATGACCCCTTCGCCGCGCAGCATTCCCACCGCGGAGACCAGCGCGCACGTGCCGACGCAAACGAGCACGAGCGTGCGGCCGAGGTGCTCGAGGCGCTGTTGAAGGGGAGTCGGTTCGTCCTTTTCTTCTTGCATGAGGTGGGCGATCCGGCCGATCTCGGTATCCATGCCCGTCGCCACCACCACCGCTTTCCCGTGGCCCCGCGTGACCACGGTGCCCGTGAACACCATGTTGCGCCTGTCCGCGAGAGGCGTGGCGGCCGGCAAGAGCACGTCCGACCTTTTCGCGACAGGGAGCGATTCGCCGGTCAGAGCCGACTCCTCAGCCTCCAGCACCATGGCGTCCACCAGGCGCGCGTCCGCCGGGATTCTGTCGCCCACCTCGACCACGAGGAGATCGCCCGGCACGACTTCCCTGGCTTTCACCTCCGTTAGCACGCCGTCCCTGATGACCCGCGCCGACGGCGCGGCCAGCTCTTTGAGGGCCTCGAGGGAGCGCTCGGCCCGATACTCCTGCAGGAACCCGAGTACACCGTTGAGCGCGACGATGGCGAGAATCGCGATGGCGTCCGCCGTCTCGCCCAATGCGACGGAGACTCCTGCGGCCGCCATGAGGACCAGCACCATGAAATCGCCGAACTGGTCAACCAGCATCTTGAGGGCAGACGCCTTTCTGGCCTGCCGTATCTCGTTGGGCCC
>JBLNDA010000005.1:0-10153 GCA_050261175.1 Clostridia bacterium | reverse complement strand
GCGAAGAGTGGACCTGGGCGCCAAAGCCGAAGGGTAAACCGACGCCGGCGGCGAGACCGACGCCGCAGGCTGCGGCTTGCGACGGAACGGTAGCGCGGGCGGAAGCGGCAGCGGAGGCGGAAGCCGAAGCAGGAGACGGAGCAGGAGCTGTGGCTTGAGTCAGGGCCGCAGCCTGAGCTGACACCAGCGGCGGAGCCATGACCGGCTCCCGGACAGATGGCACGCTCCGTGCGCGCCCCCGAGCCGCCGTGCGAGTGCGCCTTGCGAGTGTGAGGGTGCAGATGTGTGCGGGTGCAGATGCGGGCGGGGGTGCGGTTGCGGTTGTGTCCGCGGGCGCGGGCTCCGGTTCGGGCCCCGGCTCGGGCGTCAGGTCGGGCTTGGACGCTGGCCGGGAGGCAGGTTTGAGGGCGTGGGCCCAGCCCAGGCTGAGCGAGGATGGATAGGTGCGCCCATCTTTGTGCAGGCTTTCACAAACCCGCCAGGACAGCACACACCCAGGGCGTCACACACCGGGACGGCCCACAGCCGGGGCGGCACACACCCGGGCAGCACGCGCGGGCGGGAGCACGCGCGGGCGGGAGCATGCGCGAACGGGCAGCACGCGGGCGGGCGGCTGACGGCGGGTTACGCCGGGTTACGAAGGCAACGTTCCTGGGCAGGAGAACGCGCTAGGAACAGCGCGAACGATTTGGGGGGTATCGCTTATGGCGGTGGCGCAGAGTCAAGTGTTTCAGCGCAGATTCGACAAGGTCAACGCGATCATCGAAAGGCACGGCGGCAAGGTGTCCAACCTCATAGCCATCCTCCAGGAGATCCAAGCGGAGTACCGCTATCTCCCCGAGGAAGTACTGACGTACGTCGCAACGGCGCTGAGGATATCACCCGCGACCGTGTACGGGGTGGCCACGTTTTACGCGCAGTTCTCCCTGAAGCCTAAAGGCAAGTACGTCATCAAAGTCTGCGACGGGACCGCCTGTCACGTGCGCGGCTCCGAGAGGCTCCGCTACGTGGTGCGTGAGAAGCTGGGTTTGGACGGCTCCAAGGACACCACGGACGATCTCAAGTTCACCGTCGAGACGGTGTCCTGCATCGGAGCGTGCGGACTGGCGCCGGTAGTCACCGTGAACGACCGCGACGTATACGGCCAGCTCACTCCCGAGGCGCTCTCGATAATCCTTGACCAACTCATAGCGAAGGAGAAAGCCGGCGACAAAGCCGGGGACGAAGAGGGGTGTCACGAATGACGGAGCGGCTGAACACGCCAAAGGACGTCGAGTCGTTTGCGAACGAGATAAAGGAGAAGCTCGGCCGCCAGAAGGTGCGCGCTCTCGTGTGCGCCGGGACGGGGTGCTTGGCCAACGGCTCGCTCAAGGTTTACGAAGGGCTCAGGGACGCGGTCAGGGCCAAAGGTCTCTTGGTCGACCTCGACATGGTGCCCGACGCTTGCGAGGCCCGCGACATGCGCGACGCGTCCGGCGCTTGCGCCGGCGCTGGCGTGGCCGGGATCGCACCCGAAGCCGCAGCAGGGGCCGCCCGCGCATCCGGAGGCTGTGCGGCGTCCGGCGTGATGACAGCGGCCACGACCGCAGCTACGGCTACGGGCGCGGTCATGTCCACGACCACGACCGCGGCGCCGGCTACGTCCGCGGCCACAGCCGCAGGGGTCGGCGTATCCATCAGTGGTTGCCACGGGTTCTGCCAGATGGGCCCGCTCGTCCGGATAGAGCCGCAAGGCATCCTGTACGTGAAAGTGAAGCCCGAGGATGTGGATGAGATTGTTGAGGCCACTCTCGTCCGGGGTGAGGTGGTCGAGCGCCTCCTGTACCACGACCCGTCAACCGGCGAGCCCGCTCGCACGGAGGACTCGATCCCGTTCTATCGCAGGCAGGTGAGGGTGGTCCTGGCCAACTGCGGGCGTATGAACCCCGAGGACATCCGCGAGGCTGTTGCCCACGGCGGCTACCGGGCCATTGCGCGAATCCTCGACGGGATGACGCCGGAGCAGGTGATCGAGACAGTGACCGCCTCGGGCCTTCGGGGACGCGGCGGCGCTGGCTTCCCGACCGGGCGCAAATGGGCCTTCGCGCGCGCGGCGGCCTCGGACAAGAAATACGTGATCTGTAACGGCGACGAGGGGGACCCCGGCGCTTTCATGGACCGCAGCGTCATGGAGGGCGACCCCCACAAGGTCATAGAAGGCCTGATGATAGCTGCGTACGCTATCGGCGCCGACGAGGGGTTCATCTACGTGAGGGCAGAGTACCCCGTAGCCGTGAGCCGCCTCAAGAAGGCGGTCGCGCAGGCCCGCGAGCGCGGTCTGCTTGGCCGCGACATCCTGGGGAGCGGCTTCGCATTCGACATCACGATCAAGGAAGGCGCGGGGGCGTTCGTGTGCGGCGAGGAGACGGCGCTCATCTCCTCAATCGAGGGCAGGCGCGGCATGCCGAGTCCCAGGCCCCCGTATCCCGCGACGAGCGGCCTCTTCGGGAAGCCGACGGTCATAAACAACGTCGAAACCCTGGCGAACCTGCCGTCCATCATCCTCAAAGGGCCGGACTGGTTCAGGTCGTACGGCACCCCGACAAGCCCGGGCACGAAGACCTTCGCCCTTGCGGGACAGGTGGCCAACACCGGCCTCGTCGAGGTCCCGATGGGCCTTCCCCTGCGCGACCTTATCTTCGACATCGGGGGCGGTATAAGGGGCGGCAGGCAGTTCAAGGCCGTCCAAATAGGCGGGCCTTCGGGCGGTTGTCTCGGCGAAGAGCACCTCGACGTCGGCCTCGACTACGAGTCGCTGGCAAAGGTAGGCGCCATGGTCGGATCCGGCGGAATGGTGGTCATGGACGATACCGCGTGCATGGTGGAGGTCGCCCGGTTCTTCATGAAGTTCACTCAGAGCGAGTCGTGTGGGAAGTGCGTCCCGTGCCGGGAGGGCACCAGGCAGATGCTAGCTCTCCTCACGAGGATCACCGAAGGCGAGGGAACGCCCGACGACGTAAAGCTCCTTCAAGAGCTCGCGCTTGCGGTAAAGGACGGGTCCCTGTGCGGCTTGGGCAAGACCGCTCCGAACCCTGTCCTGACGACGCTCAGGTACTTCCGTCCGGAGTACGATGCCCACGTCACCCAAAAGCGTTGCCCGGCCGGGGCGTGTCAGGCCCTTCGCGCGTATTCCATCGACGCGTCGAAGTGCCGCGGCTGCACTCTGTGCGCGAAGGTGTGCCCTGTGGGCGCCATTTCGGGTGAACGGAGCAAGCCCCACGTCATTGATGCGGAGAAGTGCATCAAGTGCGGGACGTGCGCCGAGAAGTGCAGGTTCGGAGCAATACGAGGCTAGCCACGCAAGGCTAAGCATACGAGGCTAAGCACGCAGGGCCAAACACGCGAGGCCAAACGCAAGAGGCTGAGTATGCGAGGCCAAGCACGCAAAGCCGAACGCGCTGGGGCAAGCATACGAGGCCGAGCATGCGAGGATCAGCACACGAGGCTGGATGCGCGAGGCTACGCATGCGGCGAACCGAGCCCGGCTAGCCGTGCTTGGCTAGGAGGGCTGACACGGCCGGGAGTAGCCAGACAGGATGAACCAGACGCGCTTAGCCAGACAGGATCAGCCGTGCAGGATCAGCTGGGCATGACCACCTGGGCTGGGTTCGCCCGGCGGGATTAGTTGCACGGGGCGGTACGATGCGATACAGGGCAATATGGGGCTGGAGGAGGGAACCAGGCTATGCCGCATGTGACGGTTGATGGCCAAAAGGTCGAGATAAGCGGCGAGAAGAACATCCTCGAAGTGGTGCGTAAGGCAGGCGTCGAGCTTCCGACTTTCTGTTACCACTCGGAGCTTTCCGTGTACGGAGCGTGCCGTATGTGCGCCGTCGAGGTGGACGGCATGGGGCTCGTCGCGGCGTGCTCCACGCCGCCGGCGGACGGCATGGTGATTCACACGAACACCGAAAGGACGCTGAGGCTGCGCCGCATGGTGATAGAGCTCCTCCTGGCGAATCACCACAGGGACTGCACCACGTGCGAGAAGAACGGCATGTGCAAGTTGCAGAGCCTCGCGTACAAGCTGGGCGTGAGGAAGGTCAGGTTCGGAGAGCGGGAGGAGATGCTTCCGATAGACGACTCGAACCCATCGGTCGTTCGGGATCCCAACAAGTGCATCCTGTGCGGGGACTGCGTGAGGGTATGCTCCGAGATCCAGGGCATCGGCGTCTTGGACTTCGCGGGACGCGGGCCTCACACGTGCGTGAACCCGGCGTTCGGGCGTAAGCTCTCCGAGGTCGAGTGCGTGTACTGCGGCCAGTGCGTGGCCGTGTGCCCCACGGGGGCGCTCACCGGCAAACCCGGGGGGGAGGCCGTGTGGGCCGCGCTTCACGACGCGTCGAAGACCGTGGTGGCGCAAGTGGCGCCGGCGGTGCGAGTAGCGCTGGGCGAGGTTTTCGGCGGCAAGCCGGGCGAGATCGAAACGGGCAAGGTGGTGGCGGCCCTAAGGAGGCTGGGCTTCGCGAAGGTGTTTGACACGGTGTTTGGAGCCGACCTCACCGCGGTGGAGGAGTGCCATGAGTTCCTGGGCCGGCTCGAGAAAGGGGAGGACCTCCCCCAGTTCACGTCGTGCTGCCCCGGGTGGGTCAAGTTCATGGAGCAGTATTACCCTGACATGCTGTCGAACTTGTCCACGTGCAGGTCGCCGCAGCAGATGTTCGGGTCTGTCATAAAGCGCTTCTACTCGAAGGAGCTCGGCGTGCGGCCGGAGGATGTCTTCGTGGTCTCGATCATGCCTTGCACGGCCAAGAAGTTCGAGGCCACGAGGCCCGAGTTCGCGTCGGAGGGCGGCGTTCGCGACGTGGACGCGGTCTTGTCCACGAACGAGCTTGGCATGCTCTTGAAGCAAGCCGGCATAGTCTTCGACGAACTCGAGGAGGAAGGCTTCGACCAGCCATTCGGCCTCACGACCGGCGGCGGGGTCATATTCGGCGTAACCGGGGGCGTGGCTGAGGCCGTCCTTCGGGCGGCGGCTGACACCCTTGGAGTGGAGCCCGGCAGGATCGAGTTTCGGGAGGTCCGCGGTTTCGAGGGGACGCGCGAAGCGACCGTGCACCTGGGAGACGCCGAGATCCGCGTGGCCGTGGTCCATGGCCTCGCGAACGCCCGCAGGTTAGTCGAAGCGGTGCGGAGAAAAGAAGTGTGTTACAATCTGGTTGAGGTCATGGCTTGCCCGGGCGGGTGCGTTGGAGGCGGCGGACAGCCGTACCCGAATGACGTCCCGGCACGAAAGGCAAGGGGGAAGGGCCTCTACCGCGCCGATAGGACGATGCAGCTGCGCAGCCCGAGCGAGAACCTGGCGGTTGCGAGGCTCTACGAGAAGTACCTGGCCGGGCCGGGCAGCGAGGCGGCGCACGAGGCGCTCCACACGGCATACGGGCCTCGCCGGCGGATATCAGGCGACATGAGGATAAACGGCGCGGCACCGGGAGCCCTCGACGTTTCCGTGTGCGTCGGCACCGGGTGCTACCTGCGGGGGTCGTACGACGTGATCGACACGTTCACGCGGCTTGCCGAGAGCGACGAGTTCCTGGGGCGCGTCAACCTCAAGGCCACATTCTGCCTGGAGCACTGTGACCGCGGCGTCTCCATCAAAGTGGGCGACGAGATCATAACCGGGGTCACGCCTGAGAACGCGGAGCGCGTTTTCAGGGAGCAGGTCGCGGCGCGGCTCCTCCAGGAAACGTGCCAGGCGTGTCGCGCCTGACGCCGCGCGCCGTGTTCGTCGTGGGCGACGGACGGGCGGAATGAACGGGTGGAGTGAATGAGGATCGATGCCTGAAGATGCCTGAAGATGCCGCAAGACGCCGGAAGCGGCCCGCGGTCCGCGCTAGCGCTAGCGCTAGCGCCGGCGCTGGCTTTGGCTTTGACTATGGCGTTGGCTTCGACTTCGATGTTGATGTCGACTCTGGCGGTGTTGGTGTCGGCGTCGGCGTCGGCGTTGGCCCTGGCCTCGGCCTTGACGTCGACGTTGGCGCTAGCGCCGGGGCCGGCGTCTTCGCCGGCGGTGGCGCCGGAGTTCATGAGCAGCAGCTTGGTCCGGGCTGAGAAATGCGAGGTGCCGTCCCTGTGGTGACGATCTGGGTGTGCGTCGGCAGCTCCTGCTTCCTGCGAGGTGCCCCTGACGTGATCAAAGCGTTCGAGGCTGAGATCGAGCGGAGGGCGCCCCGCCAGGTTGAGCTCAAAGGGACGTTCTGCCAGGATATGTGTACCATGGGCGTCACGGTAAAGCTCGGGGGCAAGGTCTTTACCGGCATAAAGCCGGACGACGTGCCGCGGCTGTTCGATGAGGAGGTCGTGCCGCTGATCGAGCGCGGTTGCGAGGAGGCCGGTGACCGGTGACGCTTCGCGGGCCTCGCGGGGTGACCCGTGACGTGTGGCACCCCGCCGCGCCGGTCTTGCGGCTTGGAGACGGGGGAGTGGTAGGGTGAGCGTGATCGCAACTATCGAGGCGAAATGCAAGGACTGCTACAAGTGTCTCAGGTCGTGCCCGGTGAAGGCCATCAGGATGGAGCGGGGCGACGCGCCCCACGAGCTCCACGCCAGGGTGGCCGCTGAGAGGTGCATCTTCGACGGCACGTGCGTCCTGGTCTGCCCGCAAAAGGCCAAGAAGGTCGTGAGCGACCTCGACAAGGTGCGCTCGTTGATCGCCGGCGGAACGAAAGTGGCCGCAAGCCTCGCGCCCTCGTTTCCGTCCGCGTTTCCCGGTGTGGACCCGCTGGCCGTCCCGGCGGCCCTTCGCCTTCTCGGCTTTCACATCGTTCAGGAGACCGCTGTGGGCGCCGAGCTTGTCAGCGCCGAGCACGCACGGGTTTTCCAGGAGACCGGCGCCCCGCTCATCTCGAGCTCCTGCCCTGCGGTGGTGAACCTTATCGAACGCCATTACCCCGAAGCCATTACATACCTTGCTCCTATTGTGTCGCCCATGATCGCCCACGGCCGCTTTCTAAAGCGGCTCGTGCCGGGCGTGAAGGTCGCTTTCATCGGCCCATGCATCGCGAAGCACGAAGAGCGCGTGGTGCCGGGACTCGACGACGCCGTGGATTTCGTGCTCACTTTCGACGAGCTTGCCGGCATCTTCAAGCAAGAAGGGATAGACCTCAATCGAGTAGCGCCGGGGGATTTCGACGGACCCACGCCCGACCTCGCGCGTCTGTTCCCCGTGGGCGGCGGCATGCTGAAGGCCTCAATGCTGAGCACGGACATGCTCGACTGCGAGGTGCTGTCAGTGTCGGGCGTGAACAACTGCCGGGAGGTCCTGCGCTGGTTCATCGAAACCATGCACGGAGCGGCGCCGGACCCGCACGGGGCGGCATCGGACCCACATGAGGCAGTGTCGGACCCGCGCCGCGACGGACGCTGTGAGCGGCGCGGCGACGGGCCTGGCGACGGGCGCGGTGACCGGCGTGGTGACGGGCGGGGTGACGGGCGCGGCGTGCTTGGGAGCAGTGCTTCTTCCTCGGTCTTTGAATGGGTCTCGAGTTCCGCCTCCGAATCCGCCCACAAGCTGCCCCGCCTGGTGGAGATGCTCGCGTGTGAGGGCGGGTGCATCAACGGGCCGATGAACCCGGCGCGCGAGGACATCTACGCGCGCAGGGCGAGGGTGCTCGAGTATGTAAGGTCGCGCTCTGAGTCGCGGCCCGGTTCGCGATCGAGCGAGTCTCGCATACCCGATTCTTCCGGTGGCAGCGACGAGAAGCGGGCGGGGTCTTGCGCCCGGCCTCGCACGCAGCCTGTCATCGAGCTTCCCAACGGTCTCCTTCGGAGGTCGTACCGGAACCTTCGCCCGGAGGCGCCTGTCCCTGACGAGGACGCTATCAAGGCGGTCCTCGCCAAGACTGGGAAGTACGCGCCTGAGGACGAGCTCAACTGCGGCGCGTGCGGCTACGATTCGTGCCGCGACAAGGCCATCGCGGTCCTTCAGGGGATGGCCGACCCGGAGATGTGTATCCCGTACATGCGGGAGCGGGCGGAGTCCATGGCGAACGTCTTCGTCGCCTCCGCGCCATACGGCATAATCGTCGTGGACGAAGACGAGGTCATCCGCGATCTGAACGCCGCGGCGGAGCGAATGTTCGGGCGGTCCAGGCACGAGGCGGTCGGCGCAAAGCTCGCCACGTTCATGGACCCGTCGAGCTTCCGGGAGGTCCTTGCCGCGAAGACGTCCCTCCAGGTCGAGGTGGCCTATCCCGAGCTCGGCCTCGTCACCAGGCAGACGATCTTCTACGAGCCCGACGAGAGGCTCGCGATGGCGGTCATAGCGGACATCACGGAGGAGAAGTCGCAAGCGGCTCACCTGCAGAAGCTCCGCGCTGAGACCCTCGAGAAGGCGCAGGGTGTCATAGACAAGCAAATGGAGGTCGCGCAGAAGATCGCGGGCCTCCTCGGCGAGACCACCGCTGAGACCAAGGTCCTGTTGACGCGGCTAATGAACGTGTTCCGGGAAGAAGGCACGCAGAATGGTGGACCTCAGCACACGCCTCCGCGTTGAGGTCGGGAAAAGCCAGCTGAACAAGCACGGCGAGGAGCTGTGCGGCGACAGCGTCGAGGTCGGCGAGGGGCCCGGCTCCACCATCGTGGTCCTCTCTGACGGGCTCGGGAGCGGGGTCAAGGCGAACATCCTGTCCTCCCTTACTGTCAGGATGATCGCCACCATGTTGAAGGGCGGGCTTGCGCTCGAGGACGTCATCGACACCCTCGCCCGCACGCTTCCCGTGTGCGAGAAGCGGCATCTCGCGTACTCCACGTTCAGCATCCTCCAGGTCTTCCATGACGGGTCGGCCCACATCGCCGAGTACGACAGCCCGCCGGCGTTCGTGGGGCGGGGCCGGGACCTCCGGCTCGTGCCGAGGTCGGAGTGTGTCGTCGGCGGGCGGGTGGTGAAAGAGGCCTTCTTTTCCGTCGAGGACGGCGACTGGATCGTGATGGTAAGCGATGGGGTTCTCCACGCTGGCATCGGCGGCGTGTGGAACACCGGTTGGGGCTGGGACAGAGTGGCGGAATACATCAGGTCGGTGGCCGGCTGGGCTGAGACGGCGCACGAGTTTGCCGAGGAGATCGCCAGGGTCACCAGTAAACTGTACGGCCACAAGCCGGGTGACGACGCCACGGTTGTGGCGGTTCGCACAAGACGCGCCCGTAGCCTTACGATGCTGGTGGGCCCTCCCGTTGACCGTGGGGACGACCCTGTGGTCGTGGCGAAGCTCATGGAGGAGCCCGGAAAGAAGGTCGTTTGCGGCGGGACCACCGGCAACATGGTCGCGCGCGTCCTCGGAAAACCCATCGCGGTCGATCTCAGGTCCCAGGACAGGCGCGTGCCTCCCACCGCCGAGATCGAGGGGGTGGACCTCGTCACCGAAGGCATGCTCACGCTCTCGTACACGCTGGAGAAGCTCAAAGCCGGCGCCAGGCTGCGCGACGTGGCGTGGAAAAGGGACGGCGCGAGCCGCCTAGCGGCCGCGCTCCTCGAGGCGGACAGTGTCCGCGTCATCGTCGGGCGGGCCATTAACCCCGCGCACCAGAGCCCCGACGTGCCGGTCACTCTCGCGCTCAAGCAGAAGATCGTCGACGAGCTCGCACAGGTCCTCAAGGGCATGGGCAAGAAGGTACTCGTCGAATACTACTGACTGGAATGCTACTGATCGTTTGATCGTTCGCCCGGCGAGGCGCGCACCCCGGTCGCTGTCTTGCGCCGGTCTGTCTTGCTCCGGCTTGTGTTACCCCGGCATACGTTGCTCCGGCCTGTGCTGCTTCGGCCTGTCCTCCCCTGGTTTCCGCGAGTCGTTCCTAAGACTCCGAGTCCTTCAAACGCCGCCGGCCGGCCCGGTTGACACTGAGTGGCTCATCACGTGAGCCGCATCTCACGCGGCCGGCGCTTGCACGTGAAGTAACAGCCGCTCTCGAGGAGCTCTGCGTTCCCGCCGAATCGAATTCCAAACGGGCCAAACGGATGTGGTGGCTGCCTTTATGATGTGATGGCTGCCTTTATCTTGACATCGCGCCGTGAGCATGGTAATTTACCAAGTACGGGATATGACTGACCGGTCAGTCGGCATCCGCGAAATGCGAGCAGTGGTCGTCGGTGGCCGGCCGGCGGTCCATTGGTGGCCGG
>JBLNDA010000004.1:0-8343 GCA_050261175.1 Clostridia bacterium | reverse complement strand
TGCGCATCGGCAGGGCGGGCGAGAAACTGATACCGTACGCCTGCGTTACCACGGAGAGCTACAGGCATTTTGGCAGGCTGGGGCTTGGCGCGGTCTTCGGCAGCAAGAAGCTGAAGGCGGTTGTGGTGTCGGGCAAGCACTCGCTGCCGGTAGGCGGGGGAGGGAGCGGGGACGGCGCCGCGGAATACCGGCGCGTGTACGACCAGATATACCAGGAGGCCGTGGCCTCGCCGGTCATGAAGAAATACCACGACCTCGGGACGCCGGAGAACGTCCTGCCCTTGAACGCCCTCGGTGGCCTGCCGACGCGTAACCTGAAGGACGCCAGGTTTGAGGGGGCTGACCGTATCTCCGGCGAGGCGCTGGCCAAGCGTTACCTGGGGCGGAGGCTGGCGTGCTCTCACTGTCCCGTGGGGTGCATACACATTGCGGCGCTCCGGGAGCCTGACGAGAACGAACCTTACTTTTACAAGACCAGCATGATTTCCTACGACTACGAGCTCATCTACGCGCTTGGCTCGATGCTCGGTGGGTCGGACCCCGAGGGCCTTCTGAAGCTCATCGACCGCATCGAGGTCTACGGGCTTGACGCCATGAGCACCGGCGTGGTGCTTGCCTGGGCGACGGAAGCCCAGGAGCGTGGCGTCGTATCCGAGGACGCGGCAGGCGGCCTTCGGCTTGCCTGGGGCAACTATCCCGCGTACCTCGAGGCAGTGCGGCGCATCATCGAGCAGCCGAACGAGTTCTACGCGGCCCTCGCGCGCGGCGTTGAGCACGCTGCCTCGGTGTACGGGGGCGAGGACTTTGCCCTCGCGTTCGGCGGCAACGAGATGCCAGGCTATCACACGGGTCCTGGGGCGTATCTGGGGTTCCTGGTGGGCGCTCGGCACAGCCACCTGGACAGCGCAGGCTACAGCGTGGACCAGAAGGTGCTGACGAAGAAACAGATCGGCCCGGACGAGCTTGCGCGCGAGATCCTGAAGGAGGAGCGCTGGCGGCAGGTCTTGTCCAGCCTCGTCGTGTGCTTCTTTGCCCGGGGCATATACAGCCCCGACACCACCGCTGCCGCCCTGCGTGTGGCCGGGTTCGACTGCACCTCCGAGGAGCTCCAGAGGATTGGTGCAGACATACACAGACGCAAGTACTCCTTCAAGTTCCGCGAGGGGTTCTCATTCGACGCCCTCCGTATGCCCAGGCGGATCTTCGAGACTCCCAGCCCAGTCGGCGTGCTGGATGAGCGGTACATGCGGACGGCCGCTTGTCGCGTCAGGGCGGAGATCGCGGGCAGCGACTAGGCCTGTTGTGAGACGTATTGCCGCCACCACCGGACGATGGGGACGGGACCGTAGGCTATTCTCAAAGTGGTTCTCAATGCCAGCCTACGGTTGGCGCCAGCGAAGGGATGACAACGCGGTCGGTGCTGCCCCACGGACCGGTTGAGGGGATCTGGCTTGCATGGTGCCGTGACCTCGCAAGAGCGGTCTGACCCCGGAGACGTGAGGCAGCAGGAAGGGTTGCCTCTTGCGGGGAAGCGCGAGACCCGGCTGACACTTGACATTTGACTCTTGATGCTCGCTGGGCTAAGGTCGGCCAGGCTTTCCGGGCGGGTCGCGTGGAAGCCCTACTGCCGCCATGATATCTTCCCGCGTTGCCGATACACGCCACCGACGGGGAGCCTGCCAGGCTCGGGCGACGAAGTGGAGACGAGGTGCAAAACGTGATGGGTCAAAGAGATGCTATTAGGGATTCAGCGATGCGAAGGAATTCATGGTTTTGGTGGATGTCAGCTAGTTCCAGCAGCCCGTAAACGCCATACTGATGAACAAGCCCTCTGAGGTTTTTCCCCATTTCCTCCGGCACCCTCTCGAGACTCAGCCGTTGGGCCAAAGTGGCGTGAAAGACCCTGGTCCCAAGGTATGCCTTCGGCCTCCAGTTCGCCCTGCGTCCCATGTAATAGCGGTAGCCCAGAAGCAGGCTATCATCTTCAAAGCCTTGTTTACCTGAAAGGAAACGCGTATCGTAGCCCCTTACTGCTTTGAGAATGTCGGCCCGATGAACGACCGGGTGAACGAAGCCGGTCACAACTCTGTCCGCGACCATGTGTTCGAGAATCTGTGTGAGTGAGTCAAGGTCAGTAGGTGGAGCTATGACTCGCAATCCTCTGGCTTCAGGGTGAAGCTCGCCTGATTCGGTAAGGATCCCCGGGGCGATCATTGGCTCATCACAATGAAGATCGAGGAATCGCGACAAAGTGTCTACCCACTTTGCAGGGAAGACCATGTCGACGTGGAGTTCCGAGATGAGCTGAGTATCCGGGTGGTGTTGCCAGATGAACTCAAAGCAAGCCTGCCGTGCACCTGGTATGCCTATGTTTTCACCGTCTCCTAGGATGACTGCTCGCAGTCCCTTTGACTGGAAGAAGCCCTGGACCTCCTCGTTTGTCATTCTGCCCTGGTTATACGCTACCACCGGATGCTCTCCCCCGTCGCTGTGAGCAAGCGACTCAAGGCAGGCATCAGCCATCCGGCGATCGCTCTCTTGCCTTATCAAGAAAGGCATGGTATGGATCAGTGCCGACAACGCCGCTCGCGACCTCCTCCACTCGTTTGCGGGGGAACCGGCGAATGTGCCGCTACACTCCTATTCAACCCACTCGACCAGGTTAGGCCTGGGGTCCAAAACGGACTCGTATTGCTGGCGAATGCCGTACCTCGCGTCGGGATCCAGTGTCTTGTACCTCTGGTATTTCGCCTCCCTGTCGGCGGGCGAAACCCAGCCGAAGTGTTTCACCCGCAGGTCCGAGCGCGCGCCTGGCAGCAACCCGATGTTGTTCGGAAGCCGACCACAGTGCAGGGGGGTTTCGTTCCATGTATACGTGAACTTGGGTTGGTAGCGAACGAGGAAGACTCTGTACGTCTTGTGCGCCTGCCAATAACGATCGTCGCGGTAATGTGTTGGGTCCCAAAAGTCATAGAGCCGGAACGAGTAATGGTCGTAGAACGGCTGGTTGATGAGATCGCGGATCGCGGACTTGGCCTTGTCCTCGAGCATTTCGTCTGCGTCCAGGATCAGGATCCAGTCTGGGTTAGTGCTCACCGCGAGCTCCCACTGCTGCTTCCTCAGTGCGACCTCGTTGTGAAAACCGGGCTTCGCGTTTGAAACGATTGTCACGGGAATGTCGCCCAGCGCCTGCTTGCACACTTCGACAGTCTCGTCCTCGCTTGCGTCGTCGAGAATCACGGCAGCATCGATGTATTCCGCGGCGTGCTCGAGCACTTTGCGGAGGTGCCTGCCGGCTTCGTTCCGGACCAGCATGGACAGGGTGAGCTTGTTCTCCTCGTACTTTGTGATCCTGTTCCGCATGAAGTCCGGCAGGTCACGCTCGGGGACTCTCGTGAACTCGACCCCTCTCACGAACCACCCGGTCTCTCGCTCAGGTCTGGTTACGAGAATCCGGCAGTCATACAACTCGCGGAAGTACTTTTCCCGCTCGACACCGTGGGTCAAGACTCTCCCGGTCACCAGGGCTTCTGTTGCGTCGGAATCTATCTCGGCCAGGGCGGAGCTCAATACCTCCGTCCTCGAGATGAGCCTGGACTGCACTGAGGCTCTCAGGTCGCTCTCAAGACCCTTCGCGATCTCGGACCGGTAGTCGGGCGCGAGAAGCTCCATGCCGTCGTCGCACTTCGGATTCCTGAAATCGAAACTCCAGAACCGTTCAACCGCGCTCTTCGTTACAGAAAGAATCCTGCTCACTGCGCGCCGAATGCCGTGGGACTTCAACAGCGCTACAGCGGCCTCATGAATGGGAGCTTGCGCCATGGTGTGGTTGGCCGTTCGGTAATCCTTGACGTGTCCAAGGTCGGACTCCCTATAGATATGAAAAGCGGGATAACACGTGTCAACGTAGAGTTTCAACCCAAGCGCGGCTGCCCGTATGCAGAAGTGTCTGTCCTCTCCCCAAAAGGATACGTTAGGGATCTCCCGGAATGAGACACCTCTCGCAAGAGCTTCTCTTGTCATCAATGTGCAAGCGCCTAGCCCGCCCACCTCGTACAACCCAGGAGTCTTCAGACACTCCAGAAAGGCTCGAATCCTAGGTTGTGCCTCCTCCTGGGAAACGCGTTCCCCGCGTGCGTGTTCGAACAGCGTGTATTGATCCCGCAGCCAGACCTGGGGTAGGGGATCCGAGTCCGGTTGCCACTTGGTCCAGAATACCTCAGACACAATTGGCTTCCCGCATGAGATGAGATGTCGAAGGGTATCTGGGTGGAGAACGATGTCCGAGTCGACCAAGAAGAGGTAATCGTAGTCATTGTCCAGGGCGAATCGGATCATCCGGTCCTTGTGTGATGCGACTTTCCACACGAGGTTCTCATTCCATCGGTGGGTCTCGTCATCACAGACGTACGCTTCTCCTACCGCCTCGGTCAGGTCTGCTCCATTCTCCCAAACGAAAACCTGGCTGCCTTCCCGGCGAAACCCAGCGAGAAGTGCAGATGAAGCCGGAGTCTGGTTGTCATCGACGAAAACGAAATCCACCGCCATGCCGGAGACGTCCAGTTCTGAGAGAGACCTGAGGAATTCGGTCAAGACTGCGGGTTTCTGGTTTACCGGGCTCCCGATGAGTATCTTCTCAACGGTCAATCGCTGTTCACGCATCCTCTCGACGTAGTTGGAGTTTCCGGCCACGTTGATGGCCAAGATGCACCCGGCCGGGCCGACTCAGACCCATGCAAGTGTCGTACCATTCGCGTGGAAGGAGCACACAGGGCCCCGAGATTATGCCGCTGCAACATCTATCAGGGTCGGACGGGCGGCGGCTCGGTACATGTGGAGGGCCAGGAGTGAGCAAGACCTGCGCGTCGTTGATCCTAAATGTATCACCTGTCTTGCGACCGACTCGTGTGACTCGTCTTCTCCAGGGGACGCTCCAGCATCTTCCTCCGACGGGGCGTAGGGCGAAGCCGCATATGAAGAAAATCAATGCTCCAATTAATAATGTTAATATCGCCATTGACATCATCCCTAGTTGGGTTTATGATCGATGTCGGTGACGGCATACCATGCCATGAGGAAAGCATGTCTTGGTCCGGATTGATCCAGGTTGTCCCGCGGAGGCGATGAAGGAGTGGCCGACGTGCGAGGGAGGTCAGCACTTGCTGTTGAGGCGGTGCATCTCCGCAAGGAGTTCCCAAAGCGCCGGAAAGGGCTGGGCCTCTGGAGACGCCGGCGCTTTCCGGAGGGACGGGACGGACGGCAAGATGAGCGACAGCTCGAAGATGAGAACGGGCGACGAGAAGTCCGGCCGGCGGGATCCGATAGTGGCCGCGGGGAGACCACGGTCGCGGTGAGCGACGTGTCGTTCGCCGTGGACCCGGGCGAGATATTCGGGCTCCTTGGCCCGAACGGCGCAGGCAAGACCACCACCATCCGGATGCTATGCACGCTTCTTGAGCCGACCAGTGGGAGGGCGACCGTCAACGGTTTCGACACCGTTCGCGAAGCCTCCATGGTGCGCCGCAGCTTGGGGACGGTTCTCACAGGCGAGCGCAGTACATACTGGAAACTCACGGGCCGCGAGAACCTCGAGTACTTCGCGGCCCTATATGGACTGTCGCGGAAGGAGCAAAAGGCGCGGGCCGCAGCGATCCTCGAGCGGCTGGACCTCGCCGACAAAGCGGACCAGCTGGTGGAGACGTACTCGTCCGGTATGAGACAGCGCCTTGCGTTGGGTAAGGCGATCCTGGCGAACCAGCCCATTCTCCTCCTTGACGAGCCGACCATCGGGCTCGACCCGGCCGCCGCACGCTCCATTCGGGAGCTCATACGCGAGCTTCGCACGGAAGGCCGCACCATCCTGCTCACCACCCACTACATGGAGGAGGCCGACCAGCTCTGCGATAGGGTGGCTATCATCGACCAGGGAAGCATCATAGCCTTGGACAGCCCTAGGCGGCTCAAGGACTCTGTCGGGGAAGGCAGGAGCTTGCAGCTAGAGGTGAGCGACTGGGACGATGACGCGGACCGGAAGGTGAGGTCGATCCAGGGAGTTGCGGGGGTGATCGCGAGACAGGCTGTGGAGCAAGAGATCTGGCAGGTGAGCGTTGTGACGGATAACGGGCCTGCAGTCCTCGCCGAGATCATCGCGGTCCTCGCGCGCTCCGGAGCCAGGATACGCAGGGTGCAGGCGGTGGAGCCGACCTTGGAGGACGTCTTCCTGAAGCTCACTGGTAAGGGTCTGAAATCGTAAGCGGTCGAAAGGGGGGACCCATACGAGCGCCAACACTTGGATTCGCGGAATGGGACCTTGCCCCACGGGACCTTCCACGGGACCTTGCCCGGGACAACCGAAGCCTGCGCCTACGGCGCCAAGCTGGAGCGCGGCCATCTGCGCCGTGGCCCGCAAGGAGTGGCTCATCACGAAGCGCTATCCCAGCTGGATCCTGGCCATGCTTGTGTGGCCCATCCTGCTGCCCCTTTCATTCGCCTTCGGAGGCAGAGCTATGGCCGGCCCGAGCGGAGAGAGCCTCGCAGCCTTCGCACGGCTTACCGGGACGGCTGACTACACCGGGTACGTCGCGGTCGGCACCGTTCTTTGGCTATGGATGAACGCTGCGCTCTGGGATTCAGGGACGTTTTTCCGCCAGGAGCAGATGCGGGGCACCCTTGACAGCAACTGGATGGCACCAGCTCCGCGCATCTCGCATCTCCTGGGGGCGCAACTCTTCAGCCTTCTTATGGGCCTGGTGATGACGAGCATAGCCATCCTCGAGTTCAGATTCCTGCTGGGTGTGCGGATCACGGGCTCACCGTGGGTCCTCGCGCTCTCGGTGGCGGCGGTCGTTCCGTGTGTATACGGCCTGAGCCTGCTCTTTGCCAGCCTCGTGGTGTGGGCGAAGGACGTGTCCACGATGGTGAACGTAGTTCGCGGCGCCTTCCTCATCTTCTGCGGGGTGAGCTTCCCCCTCGTAGTGCTTCCTGGATGGATGCGCACGGTCGCATCGGCTTTGCCTCTCACATACGCAATCAATGCTGTGAGGACGGCCGCGCTCACGAAAGTGGGGCTTGATGCGGTAGGCCGGGATCTCGCGGTACTGGTTGTCTACGGGTGCGTCCTCCTCGCCTCCGGATTTGCGGCTTTCAACTACACAGAGCGGCAGGCCAGGCGGCGCGGGTCGCTTTCGCATTATTGAGCACCGACCTAACGAGGCGGACCTAAGTGTGAGGTCATTGGCTTTCTCTGGTTTTCCGAGGTTTTGGGTTGCCGGTGATTGCACGAGGAGTGTCAAGATCCGGCCACCGGCCAAACGGGCCGGATTTTGTCAAGACGCCCCGCTTGGGGCGCCGTCCGCGAGTGCAACATCGGCAACCCCGCTCGGCGAGTGCGCTCTCTAGATGCGCTCTCTAGAACCGGCGATTACTTATGGCGATCTACTTAGTGAGGGGTGGGACGGATGGAAACCCCAAGAAACGCAGTGGAGCGGACACAAGCGGGAGCGAAAGGCGAGGCGCCGTCGGACCTCCCACCGGGTGCGCAGGAGCCCATGGCGGCGCAGACGCGCACTGCGCGTGTCCCGGAGACAACGCAGGTCGCGTCGGAGGCGCGACTTGCGCTGAGGGCCATTGCGGGGATATTCCGCCGTGACTGGCTCATCTACTGGCGTTACCCTATGAACGCTGTGTTCTGGCTCATGCAGCCGTTCATCTGGTTCACGCCAGTCTACTTCATGGGGCTCAGTTTCATCGAGGGTGGAAGGGCGGCCGGGTTCGAGGCGTTCACCGGCACATCGGATTTCATGGCTTTCGTGATGCTGGGCGGCATAATGTCCAGCTACGTGAACGCGGTCTTCTGGAGCATCGGGACGACCCTCAAGAACGAGATGAGCGCCGGGGTGCTCGAGTCCAACTGGCTCGCGCCGGTTCCCAAGGCTGTGCAGCTTGTGGGGCGCACGGCTTTCAGCCTTGTGAGCGTGACCTGCGAGTCCATCGTCCTGATGGCGGTCATGCGGTTTCTGTTCCGCTTCAACCTGGGGCGAGACGTCATCCCGGCCCTGGTGACGGCCCTGCCTATGGTGATCGGCATCTACGGTTTCGGGTTTGCGTTCGCTGGTTTCGTGCTGCTCGTACGCGACGCGTACACCATGATCGACATATCCAGCTACCTCGTGAACCTCCTCAGCGGCAGCACAGTGCCGGTCGTAGCCCTTCCGAGGTTTCTCATGGTAATCGCGATGGCCATCCCGCTCACCTACGGCTACGACGCGGTAAGGGGTATCCTCCTCGGCACCCGGACCCTACTGCCCCTCCATGTCGAGCAGACGATCCTCGTCGGATTCATGG
>JBLNDA010000003.1:0-7168 GCA_050261175.1 Clostridia bacterium | reverse complement strand
CCGGGAGAGAGAACTTCCACCACAAGGTCCGGAGCGCCCCAAATGTTTGCCTCCTTAATGATGCTGAGGCGGTCGCTCGACACGTAAAGAAGGTCCGGTTGCACCACATCGTATTCGCTGAGAACGACGTCAAGGGGTGCGAAGTATACCTTGCCGAGACCGTGGTCTTCGATCCACTCCACCAGGGCCCTATACAGGCGCTTCGAGATCTCCTGGTGACCCACGCTCGGCGACGGAACCACCCTGAGCACCCCCCCGATGAGCTCGTACCGTTGGTGTCCGGGCGGGATCTGGCAGTAGTCAGAGTAGGTCAGGCGCAGAGAAGGTGCAATATACTCCGGCGCGACCTCGCGTACGCTATCTGGCTTGGTCATGGCGCTTCCTCCAGACAGACCTGAACAATATCGATCGGGTCCTGGCTTGATTGTATCATGCCGAGGTTCGCGCGGCCATCCTCCGTTTGGGCGATCTCGGCCCCGGGTGCAACCACCAACGCAATCCACACCGGTCCCGAGGAGGCATTGCACGACGGTCGGTGCCCGCGGTTAAGAGGCTACCGCGAACACGAGGCACACCCCTGCGGGGGGGCAGGATGAGGCGGGCGCGGCCGGCTTCCGTCGCGTCCACCCGGCACTCGCACCGCGGGATCTGGCTGTGCCAGATTTCGAGAGCGCAGGAGCAAATGGCCTCGGGCAGGTCCACGTTCAGCTCTTCCTGCTGAAACTCGGCTTCTGGGCGACCAGCGCCGCGTCCGCCTCAAGCCCACGTGGGAACATGAAGACGGAGTCACGGGCGGCCAGAGGAGGACTTGCCCGAGATCACTGCTCCTGACAAGACCCTCCGCGCACGAGGTAGCCCAGGGTCATGACGAGGAGTGAAACCAGGAACACGGCCCCCCCGGCCAGCGCTACGATCCGCCCGAGGCCTGGGTTCCATATCTCCACCAATACTCCCGTGGGCAATAGCGCGGCTCCCAGTAAGGTGCCTGTGGCAAGCAGGTACTTGATCCAGGACGCAAAACCCGTCTTGCCCAGGTAAGCCGCAAAGACAACGGAGGTCAGGCCCATGAGCGTGAAATGGGTATGGGCGCCCCTGTTGAAGTCTCTGACGTTCAGGAGCCTCGTGCGTCTGTCCCACTTCTGCATAGCTTCGCCTAGCTGCAGCCTGTCGATGGCCTCCAGGGCTTCTTTTTCCAGAGCCAGAGGCCGGCTCCTCAGTGGGGTCAAGAAGGCAGCGCCGTACACGGCGCCGTACGTAAGACCCACGATGACCAGAACCATCCCGCCAAGAGCTAGCAAACGTTGTGAGCTCATACAGCACCTCCTTGAGTTTGCTATGGAACACCGGCACTGCCCGTCACCGGGAGCAGCGCCCCGCAAGAGGGAATCGTGGTCAAATCCCACCTGCCCGCAAGCCGAATCCCGCTTGCATCCAGATCGCCAAATCTCGACGAACGCCTCCTAGCCCCGTGGAAGTACCGCCCAGCAACTCCGAAGCAGCAGGAAAAACGGTGCGAACTCGTGAATTCACACATAGTGTGGACCTGCGCGACCGAGTCTAACCAGTATCGTTGCTGCGAACCTGCCGTGTGCTTGTCACCTACTTCGCTCCCCGTGCCCGCGTTCGTCGCCAGCATTGATTAGCTGCGACCGCGCTGCGTGCAGAGGTCCACGGCCGTCGCGGCATGCTGTGACAAGCTTGTGGACGCGACCGTACCGCGTGTGGGGCGTACGGACGTCCACGCCTCGGCACACGGTGGACTCGACTGGACTCGTGCAGTGCTCGTTGGGCCGAGTCGCTGCTGCACCAGGCGTTCAAACCCGGACCGTACATGACGAAGGCCAGTTGCGCAGTGGCTGGGCTAGAACGTCTACAGCCGGGTAAACCACGGGCCTACCTGAAGCGTGCCGAACGCCCAACGCGTGACGAGCGGCCGACGCTTGACGGATGCCCGCCTCAACGTAGGCAACCGGCGCAAGGCAAGCAAGCAGCTCCCTGTGATCGGCTGGCTTCAGGCGACCGACTGGCACTGGATGAGCACCTGGGTCAAGGCGAGCGCCCGACTCCAGGTCCGACTCCAGGTGAGCGCCGAGCTCCGGTAAGCGCTCGACTCTGGGTGAACACTCGGGTCCCGGTGAACACCCCACTTCCGGTGAGCATCCGGCCACGGGTAAAGGCCAAACTCCAGGTGGGCCCGGGCCAAGGAGGTCTATATCATGGCCGTGTCCAGGAACAGCAAGCCTTATCTTCTCGGGATAGACGTCGGGACGACGCACATAAAGGCATTAGTATTCGACGACGCGGGGACGGAGGCGGCGAGGTGCGTCGCCGATACGCCCTCGAAGCCCGGCGGCAGCCCGGGTCAAGTTGTATGGGATCCTGACGCCATTTGGGAGACGGTCATCTCTGTCACGCGTGGGGCAGTCGAAATGCTTCAGGAAGGACCCCCGGGGCGCTCCAGGCACTCCCGCAGTGCTGCCCCAGATCCCGAGGTTGCCCGCGTGGGTATCGCGCCCGAAGGGGTCGACCCCCGAGTAAGCGGCGCCGTCGCCGGAGTGACCGTCCCTGGAGGTGAAATGGGAGTTGGGCCCGGGTTTACCCCCGCCTGTCGTCCCGAGATCGTGGGCGTCGCGGTCGCGAGCGTCGGCGAGTCGGGCGTCCCGCTCGACCGGGAGGGCCGCCCCCTCTACCCGATAATCGCGTGGTTCGACCCTCGCACGGCGCCGCAGACCGCCTGGTGGGCGAGGGAGATCGGCCAGGAGCGCACGAGGGCCATAACGGGGCTCTCGGTGAAGTCCATATACTCGGCGCTGAAGATGTTGTGGCTTTTCGAGAATGTAAGCGGGCTCAAGGACGCCACGGACGCCTGGCTCCCGGTGTCGAGTTTCGTGGCGTTCAGGTTGACGGGCGGAAGCTGCGGTGGCGGCGGCGGTGACGGCAGCAGCGGCAATAGCAGCAACAGTAGCGATAGAGGGGGCGGTAGCAGCGCCGGCGGCAGGTGTGGAGGAGGCCGCCGGGCCCAAGGCGGCCGGGCCCGCCCCTCGGACTATGTCGTCGACTTCTCGCAGGCCTCGCGGACCCTCCTCTTCGACCAGACGAAGCTGGACTGGTCCCACGAGCTCGCTGCCTCGGCAGGGATCCCCGAGCGCATACTGCCCCCAGCGGTCCCCAGCGGCACTCCAGCAGGCCGCGTCACGCGCGAGGTCGCGCAAGCCACGGGCATCCCGGCGGGCGTGCCGGTGTTCATGGGCGGCCACGACCACGTGTGCGGGGCGCTCGCGGTCGGCGCCACAAAACCTGGCGTTGTCCTCGACTCGTGCGGCACGGCCGAGAGCATACTCTCATCGTGCCCCGACGCCTCCGTCCTCGAGGCCGTCTGCAAGAACGGGTTTTCCCTGGGGCACCACGTGGTCAACGGGATGCGTTACGCTATGGGCGGTTTGCTCGCATCCGGTGGGGCAGTGGAATGGTTCTTGCGTGAGTTCTGCGGGACCGACGGGTCGTACGAGCGCCTCATAGAACTCGCGCATAGCTCAAAGCCGGGTGCGGGCGGGGTCGTGTTCGTTCCGCGCCTTCTCGGGAGCGGGCCGCCGACCCGCGACGAGCGGGCGACCGGAGTCTTCGCGCGGCTGCGGCCGACCGCGACGCGGGCGGACTTCGCGCGGGCTCTATTCGAAGGCCTCAGCTTCGAGCTAAAGACCGCCATCAGAGCCATGGAGGCCGCCCTCGGAATGCCTGTATCGAGCGTAGTTGCCACGGGCGGCGGGGTGCGGAATGACCTCTGGCTTACTATCAAGGCAAGCGCCCTCGGCCTTCCCGTCGAAGTGCCCGAGGTGACAGAGGCGTCAGCGCTCGGCGCCGCTCTGCTCGCGGGCATCGGGTGCGGGCTGTATCGGGACGCCGACGACGCGCTAGCGCGAACCCTCCGCATCGCGCGCCGGGTGGAGCCGGATGAGTCGCTGCACCGGGTCTACGAGGACGTGTACTCCATCTACTGTGCGGTCAGCGAGGCACTCCACCGCGTGGACGACACGATCGACCGCTGCGGCCACGCAGTCGAGGGCGCCCGGCACCTTCCGGCAGGAAAACGTCATTCTCCGTAGCGCCCAGCACTTCGAGGAGATCCAGAGCCCACGCTATTTCGCCGACCCGCTCGAGCGAATGGGCGTCGCTGCCGATGGAGGACTTCACGCCCAGCCTGAGCCCCAGCCTCACCGCGTCAGGGTCAGGTGTGCAAGTCGCGCAGTGCAGCTCCACGGCCTTGCCGGTCGCGGCGGCGCGGACGAACACGGCTTCGTACCAGGAGTGGTCGAAGAAGCGTGCGGCAATCTCGCGCTCCATGGCGCGGCACTCGTCGAAGGTGGGCCCCGGGTGAAGGAGCGGCTCCATGGGCAAGTACCCCGCGATGTGGCCGAGCACGTCCACCTGGGGGGCGGCCGCCAGGCGCAAGACGTCGTCGCGGTACGCGGTCCAAGACTCCTCGTTGAAGAGGTCCCCGCGCCGCGCGGCCACGGCGCGCGTCAGATAGTGGACGCTCCCTATCACAAGGTCCAAGTCCGTGGGCAGGCCGGGGATGGGGACCGGGCCGCGTTCGGCGACCGCCGGCCACAGGCCACGAGCCGCAGCCCGACTGCTGTCGGCCGCCTGCTGTCGGCTGACGGCTAACGTCGTCGCGTCGAAGTCACGCGTCACGATGGTTGCAGTTGCAGGTGGAGCGGGTTCCACCTCCTGGATTATACTAGTCCTTCCCGGGTGAGGCAACGCGCTGCCTACATGAACCAGACTCTAGGGCACCCATACCTGCCTACGTGGACTTCACGCAGCCCAGACTCCACACCAGCACGGCTGCCCGCCCCACGTCGCGCCCCACGCGGTCTTCCGCGGACGCCGCCGGCCGTTCCGTCAAGATACCGCCAACCGCCGCCCTTCCTAGGGCGCCGCTGGCGTTCGCTGCAGCCCGCAACCGCTAACTCGCCGCGTGATGCTCCTGAAGGCTCCTCGCCTGCAGGGGCTGACCACGCAGGGCCTTGATCCCCTCCAGCGCCGCGGCGGCCGCGCGGACGGTGGTGATGACCGGCACGCCGCGCCTCAGCGCCTCCAGCCTCACATAGTAATCCTCACACGCGGGCCCGCGCCCGGACGGCGTGTTGATGAGGAGATCCACTTGTCCCATTCTGATGCACTCCGCCGCGGCGGCCGCGCCGTTGCGCTCAGTCCCGCCCGTCGTCGCACCGCCCCCGCGCTCCGCTCCACTTACGCCGCCGGTGGCCCCAAGGCAGCCCGCATCCTCAACCCGGCCCACCCCTTCTGCGCCGCCAGTCCCTTCAGCGCCCCCCACGAGCTGCACCGCTATCCCCAAGCCCCGGAGGTACTCCGCGGTCGCTCCATACGAGAGCAGCGTGAAGCCCAGGGCCGCAAGCTCGCGGGCCACGGGCGCCACCGACGCTCTCTCCCTGTCCGCGGCTACCACTAGCACGGTCCCCGCTCTGGGCAGCGGGGTCCCCGCCGCCAGCTGCGCCTTGGCGAAGGCCACGCCGAAGGTCTCATCTATCCCCATCACCTCGCCCGTCGACCGCATCTCGGGTCCGAGCACGATGTCGGTCCCGGGGAACTTGGCGAACGGGAACACAGCCTCTTTGACGGCCACTTGGCGGGGAGCCGGGTCGCCGACGAGGCCGAGCTCGCCGAGGGTCCTCCCGACCATCACCCGGGTCGCCACCCTGGCGAGCGGCACGCCCACGGCCTTGCTGACGAACGGGACGGTGCGCGACGCTCTGGGATTCGCCTCCAAGATGTAGACGGTGCCGTCCTTCACCGCGAATTGGACGTTCAGAAGCCCCACCACGCCCAGGGCGCGCGCGAGCGACCTCGTTTGCCGCTTGATCTCCTCGACACACCCGGGCGAAAGGCCGAGCGGCGGGATGGTGCAGGCGCTGTCCCCGGAATGGATGCCGGCGTGTTCGATATGCTCCATGACGCCTCCGATGATGACCGCGTCGCCGTCGCAGACCGCGTCCACGTCGACTTCGGTGGCCCCCGTCAAGAAGCTGTCTATCAGGATCACCTGTCCAGGGGCCACCTCAATGGCGCGCGCGATGTAGCTTTGAAGAGAGGCGTCATCGTGCACGACCTCCATCGCAGCGCCCCCCAGGACGTACGACGGGCGAACCAGAACGGGGTAGCCCAGCGTCCGCGCCACCTCCAGCGCTTCCTCGACCGTCCTCGCGGTGCCGTGGAGGGGTTGCTCAAGGCCGAGCTCCGCCGCGAGCTCTGAGAACTTCTCCCGGTCCTCGGCCAGGTCGATGCTGTGTGGAGACGTCCCAAGGATCTTGAGACCCGCATTCTCCAGCGCCAGAGCAAGCTTCAGCGGGGTCTGTCCGCCGAATTGCACTATGACCCCCCAAGGACGCTCGACGTCCGCGATGTTCAGAACCTCCTCCAGCGTAAGCGGCTCGAAGTAAAGCCTGTCGGAGATGTCGTAGTCGGTGCTCACGGTCTCCGGGTTGCAGTTGACCATGATCACCTCGTAGCCCTCTTGCTTGAGGGCGAACGCCGCCTGCACGCAGCAGTAGTCGAACTCTATGCCCTGGCCTATTCTATTGGGCCCGCTGCCGAGGATCATGACCTTTGCCCTGCCGGAAGGCCGGGCCTCGTCCTCCACTTCGTACGTGGAATAATAGTACGGGGTGTGCGCCTCGAACTCGGCCGCGCACGTATCCACCAGCTTGAAGACGGGGCGGATGCCGTGCTCGAGTCTGTAGCGCCTCACGTCGAGCTCCCCGGTTCCCGCGAAACGCGCGAGCTGCTGGTCGGAGAATCCGCAGCGCTTGGCTTGGCGGATGAGCGCAGGCCCAAGAGCATCGAGGACGGCTTCTGTTTGTGTAGGAGCAGGGGCGTCGAGGGCACGGGCATCAGTAACATGAGCACCGGCAGCATGGGCGCGAGCGGCGCACGCGTCTGCAGCACAGGCATCGCCACAGGCGTCGCTTGCCTGTGGCTCCTCCTTGGCCGCCCGGCGTGCGCGCGCGCACGCCTCTAGCCGCGACTTTATCTCGGCCTCGACATCCGCTACTTCCCTGAGATGCCAGAGGAACCACCTATCTATGTGCGTCAGACGGTGGATCTCCTCGATGTCCATTCCCATGCGGAGGGCGCGGTACACTTGGAA
>JBLNDA010000002.1:0-4124 GCA_050261175.1 Clostridia bacterium | reverse complement strand
CCGATCTCCCGGCCGAGCGTCGCTGAAAGCCCGATGATGCCCACGCCCAATGTGGGCACGGCGGGTATGAGAAATTCCGCACGTCGCCCCCCGAAAAGATACAACTCGAGGAATCCCACGCCCACCGACAGCGGAAAAACGGGCCAAAGGTATTCGAGGATGCCCCACCCGAGAAGCTGGCACGCGAGGAAGAGCGCTCCCACGGTAGTGAGGAGCCCACCCGGGACGAAGAGGCCTTCCGACCCTTTCTCCGCAAACGCGATCCAGTGGAAGAGCACGCCGAGCCCGAGCGGCACGAGCGGCCACCAGAACCATGGCAGCGAGGACACGACGCCGATGTTATAGAGGAGCAGCCACAACCCGATGAACGCGACCCCAGCGCCGAGGAGAATCCGAGGCCATTTCACGATACGAGTCTCCCTTCTTCCCGCATTCTCGGGATGAGATCGCCGGCACTGCCATCTTTATGCGTTCATTCTCGCTGAAACCCCGGGATACCTTCCACCAGCCCGCCCGGTTCCGCAAAGCGAGGCAGCGCGCCGGGGTTAGGCCTCGCCGTACCCGACCCAGGCTATATGGGGGCGGCGGCTGCGGCTGCAACGAGGCCATGGCCGCAACCGGGGCCATGGCCACAAGCGGGCCGCGGCCGTGCCGGCCGGCCGCGGCCGGCACGGGTCACGCGGGTCACTGTCAGACAGGTTAGGAGTGTCAGGAGCGCCGCAGTCCCGCGACCTACAGGACCGCGTCTATCCTCCGGGCAAGCTCGTGCTTGGGCATGAATCCCACGAATTTCTGAACCAGCTGTCCCCCCTTGAACAGTCCCAACGTGGGGATGCTCATTATGCCGTAGGTGGTCGCGGATATCCTGTTCTCATCCACGTTCAACTTGGCGACCTTCATCCTGCCTGCATAGTCGGCGGCGATGTCCTCGACCACGGGCGCCATCATCCTGCACGGACCGCACCACTCCGCCCAGAAGTCCACTAACACGGGCTCCTGAGACTTGAGTACCTCTTCAGCAAAAGTGGCATCGCTGACTTCCGTGACTCCCTTCGCCATCTCGAACCCTTCCTTTCTGCGCTTTCCTGTTTGGGACTTACGCGATCGTACGATCTTATGGTGGTCCACTGTGTATAGGGTCACAGGGATGACCCGAACCTATGCCTTGAGTTCCGTGACAGCTGGCGCGCTGTTCCCGGCGGGCACTCATCCCACAGACTCTCTCACGACAGTTTGCTGAAGACCTTGACGAACCTTGCTAGCGCCGCCCGGCTCGCGGGGCTTGCGCCCATGTCTCGCGCCACGCAGTCCACGAGGTGAGACCCGGCAATGGCGATGCCGACTTGCGCCACCGCTGCCTTCAGCGCGGCCACTTGGATGACCACCTCGTCGCAGCTCCTGCCGTCCTCGATCATCTTTCGAATGCCCCTCGCCTGGCCTTCTATGCGTTTTAGCCGTGAGAGGATGTCGCTGCGCGCGTTCTCGCTGAGCGTCAGAACCTCGAGGTCCAACGCGTCTGCTCCCCTGCTTTCCCAGCCAGCGGAGGCTCCAAGCTCTCCTTCACTGGGTCCGTCCGGGCCCTCGCCATTAGGCTCGCCGTACGGGTCTAGGTCCGCCTGCTTCGCCTCCGCGTTCATCGGCTTCTCAGGCATGTCCTCAGTCATCCAGTCCACCTCGCATCGGTCGGTACTACCCTGCCGGGTATAGTATATGTCGTCCCTGACCGACCTGTCAATAGGGCCCCATGGCCCATGCTACGAATCCCGCGATCGCAGGGGCGGGAGTGATCCCGCGCCGCGGGGTCTCAGGCCGATTACGCTTGCGCGACCGTCAACATGACGTCAACATGACGTCAACATGAAGTTGATCGCGCGCGGTACGCATCGCACGCGCGCGCAACCTCACACCGCATGTGCCGAGCCGCGGCGCGCAAGCGCGCAAGACAGTACGCCCGCCGGAAGAGCAAGTTCCCACCCTGTGAGCCGGGGCCTTCATCGCGAACCCGACTTCAGCCATGCGCGACGGCAGGCGTACGCCCGAACGCAACTTCTCAGGTAGTGGGAGTGGACGCCTCCCGACCCCATCAGTTGGGTGCTTGATTCGCTGGGTGCTTGATCCGCGCTTGATCCAGCACGTGGTTGCTGTCCCCGCCCCTTCGACGCGTGAGGTGACTCGTGCGACTCGTGCCATGCTTCATGGGGCCATGGACCGCGCCTTACAGGTCGCCGCGCGGCGCGGTTGCCGGAGCACCGGCGTCCCCTAAGCAGAGGCGGCGCGATGCTTCCAGTTGTGGGATGGGCTGCCTGTGATTGCTGATTGCACGGAGTGCGTCGAAGTCTGGCCACCCGCCTCAAGGGCCACATCTTGCCAAGCAAGGCGCCCCGCTTGGGACGCCATCCCCGAGTGCCCGACCTCAACACCGGCAACCCGGCAACTAGTGGCAATGAGGCAACGACAAGCGCATCACCACAGCGCATCATCACATAGCAGTCATTTGAAGAACACGTGGTTGCCTATGACCGTGGTCACGGGCCTCGTTTGGACCCAGGGATCGTAGCTTTTCAACGGGTTGTAGAAGCCGATAGCCCCGAGCGAAGGGTCGTCGCCGGCAAGCGCCCTGTCCGCGGCCTCGATGGCGACCTCGGTCGGCGGCAGGTTGATGGTGCCGTTTGCTACAGGCGTGAACTGTACGTAGCCTTGATCGACCTGATAAATGACGTCTGTAACCGTGTCAGGGTAGTCAGGGCTCTCGACGCGGTTGAGGACCACAGCGCCCACGGCTACCTGCCCTTCGAACGGCTCGGCTTCCGCCTCCGCACGGATCAGCCGGGCCAGGAGGAGGCGTTCCGCAGGATTGGCCTCGTAACCGTACCCCGGCGGAGACGGTTCGGGAGACGGCTCGGGAGACGGTGACGGAGACGGGGCGGGATCCGACGGGGCTGGCGACGGTCCCGGTGCCGGCTCCGGTGCAGGTGCCGGTTCCGGTGCGAGACCCGGCTCGTCCCCTGGAGCCGTGACGGGCTGACCCGTCGCGCTCACCGCGGCGAAGACCAAGACTAGAAGCAGAATCAGCGAAATCGTGTTCGTGCTCATGCTTGGTCATTCGACAGCGCGCGTGCGATCCATTCAAGCAAATGTTGGCTCACCTGCCATGCCTGGTTGCCCTGCCTGGACCTCGCCTCTCGAAGGAGAGTCTCGGGCAGTGCCGCCACGCGCGCCATGGGCCTGCCACCGTAGCCCTGCCTGCCACCGTAGCCTTACCGTGCGTGCCTCCCCCTGTCGTGACCACGCGCCTGTACCTGCGGCACTCCCGTGTCCGCCCCGTACACGCCGGCCGCCCTGTCGGTAGACGACAGGGCGGCGTATCACGAGGCGCTTCCCTTCCTGGGGTCCATCCCTTTCCTCGAGCTCCCATCCTACCGTGCTACCGTGCTCCGCGGCGAACGCTCCGTGGCAACTCAGCCCCCGCCCCCTCTGGTATGCGGGGACCGTGAAATCCCACACCTCGGATGCAGACATGGAGAAGGCTTCCGGCTCAAACCCCTCCAGGTCGAGCGGGCCGGAATCAGGAAGGTCTGGCTCGAGGCTCACAGCCATGACTCCCCATACGTAGTTGCCCGGTTCCAGTGGGGGCGAGTCACTCTGGCCTATAGGGTCGTTGTCTCCATACATCACCGAACTAGTAGCCCCGCGAGCAAAGCCTACCCAGATGGGGGACCCTGGGCTCGACGCGCTGGCCACGAAGACAACGCGCGCCTCTGCCCCTGACACTTGCCCCCACCTAAAGACCGGCCTGTTGCCCGTCTCGGTGTTATCAGCCAAAGCTCATTCGCCTGGCCTACATCGACCGAGCCGGGTCTCACGAGCGCGTGATGGAACGACTCGGCCTCCCGCGCACCACCTACTACAGGCGGCTCCGCCGCGCCCTCCACAACATCGCCAGCATAGTCGCGTCGCTGGAACACGAGCAGGAAAGCTTCTGAGACGCGCAACTCACTCGCCTTGACACGTCCCCCGTTGCGTGCTACACTGCGATTAGCAGCTCATATTAGGAGCAGGTGCTAATCACCCCCTGCTTGGTGCCCCTCGCACGCGGCACTGCACCGTATGGGGTTCTATAACTC
>JBLNDA010000001.1:0-41297 GCA_050261175.1 Clostridia bacterium | reverse complement strand
GGCATGGGAGGCCTGAGCACCGCGGCCTTCCTCGCAAGGGAGGGCAAGAAGGTCGTCGTCCTCGAGAAGCACGACAAGCCCGGCGGATACGTCACGTCATTCACGCGCGGCGCGTATACGTTCGACACCTCGATCGCCCACCTTAACGAGCTGGGGGAAGGCCAGACCATTGAGAGATTCGTCAGGTACTGGGGTGGAAGCGTCAGTTCGCTCAAACTCCACTTCAGGCTGAAGTACTTCATCGACGGCAATGAGTACCTCGTCGACACAGCCGACCTACCCGATAGCCTCGTCGCGTGCTTCCCATCCCGCAAGCACGCCATCGAAAGGCTCTTCTCCATCACCGAGCGGATCATGCGCGAGGCAGCCGGCTCGGGACCGATGAAGCCGCCCTCCGACATGACGCCCGTGGAGAAACTCGCGTTCGGCGCGAGCGCCCTCGTCAGGAAGCCGACCATAGTCAGGTACGGCATGAAGCCAGCCGTGCGCGTCCTCCGAGCCCTCCTCCACGACGCGCACCTCGAGACCATCATCTGGGCATTCTACCCGATCAACAGCCTATCCCTCCTCAGCGAGACGTGGGGATGGGAGAAGATGAGGCGGGGTGAGTACTACTACCCCATCGGCGGGATGCAGGCGATACCTGACGCCGTCGTCGAGGCGATCCGCCGCCACGGTGGGGAGGTCGTCCTCAATACGGAGGTGAGGAGGGTCATCGTGGAGGACGGCAAGGCAGTCGGAGTGGAGTGTTCGAACGGCGCGGTGCTCCACGCCGACGTCGTCGTGTCGAACTCCCCTATTCACCATACCCTCTTCAGCCTGTGCGCTCACGTTCCTGAGATGGAGGGGCTACGGAAGACGGTGGCGAGGCGCAGGGTCTTCGTGAGCACAATGGCTCTTTACCTGGGCGTACACGAGAGCTACGACTTCCGAGGGGTGGACTACTTCTTCTTCCTCGACAGCCACACCAGGGACATCCCCGAGAAGGATCTGACGCCCGAGACGTGCCCCATCCTGATGATGGTGCCCCCGGCGAAACCGGCCGGACAGCGGGACCGCTCCGTGATCGTCGGGGCGATCCTGCCCTACGAATACGCGAACAACTGGGGAACCGGCGACTTGCGCACGAGGAATCCGGCGTACCGCGAGGTGAAGGAGCGGGCGAAGGACACGGTCCTCAGGCGCGTCTGCGACAGGATGGGGGACGCCTTCGCCGGAAGCATCAAGTACGTGCTCGCCGCGACGCCGCTCACGTTCGAAAGGTACACGTACAACGAGAAGGGCTCGATCATGGGCTGGGACTCCAAGGACTTCGGCAAGTTCCCTCGGTTCGAGACCCCCGTGAAGGACCTCTACCTGGTGGGGCAGTGGGTCTTCCCCGGTGGCGGCGTGCCAGCCGTCATGGGCAGTGGGTACTACGTGGCGCGCCGTATCCTCGAGAAGGAAGGCATCGACCTTGAGGCCCGAATGAACGAGTTCTTCCGTCGGACTCAAGTCTAGCAGGGCGCTCGGAAGGCCAGAGCAGATGCACAGCACGGGGACTGAAAGCCAAGCACAGAGGCGGCACGAATGGACAGCTGACGTTGACACTCGCGCGCCCGCAAACTAAGATGGAATAGAGCGGATAGCCGCGCGAGTGACCGCCCAGGCTGACGCCGGCGCGATTGCCGCAGTCCCTCTGCGGCACTGGGCGTCCGTCCGGGTGGTCCGGGGCCCTTCGGGTGGTCCGCGGGAGTGCGGGCCCCGCGGCGACCGACCGCAAGACCAAGTGAAGGCCAGGGGATGAGCGCATGGCAGGGCAGCTCCACCCATCGTCGATGAAAGTCCAGGAAGCCCTCAGGGCTCTCGGGTGCCCGTCGGTCGTGCGCGAACTTGCGGAAAGCACCGCCACGTCGGCGCAGGCGGCCGAGGCCGTCTGCGCGAGCGTTGGCCAGATAGCGAAGAGCCTGGTGTTCATGGCAGGGGGGCGGGCGGTCATGGTCATCGCGTCAGGCGCGAACCGCGTGGACGTGCGAAAGCTTGCCGCCCTCGCGGGCGGTCCTGTGGAGAAGGCCGACGCAGAAGCAGTGCGCGAGGTCACAGGTTTCCCCATAGGCGGGGTCCCTCCCGTCGGTCTCAAGTCGCCTTTGCAGGTCTTCCTCGATCGTGACTTGCTCCGGTACGACCAAATATGGGCCGCGGCAGGCACGCCCAGAAGCGTGTTCGCGATCGCTCCCGCTGACCTCGTGCGCATCACGGGGGCCATCGTCGCGGATGTAGCCGGATAGTCAGGGAGCGTCAAGACGCGGTCACCGGCCCGCTAGGCCGGATCTAGGCGTGGCACGCCCCCTTTGGACGGCGTCGCCGCCGGGCGCCGCACCGGCGGCCCGGCAGCTGTTGGACGGCAGAGCCGCGACAGAGGAGTTCAAGGTCAGGCGAATTACCCGAATCCGAGGTGAACGTGTTGGTTCTGCGCAACCCCACCCTCATGGCGCCGCTTCTGGCGTGGGTCATGTCACAGATGTTGAAGTTCGTCGTGGACTACGCCGTCCATCGCAGGCCTGATTTCACGCGGCTCGTGAACCCGGGCGGCATGCCGAGCTCCCACTCCAGCCTGGTCTCGAGCATGTCTGTGATGGTAGGCCGTATCTCAGGTTGGAGCTCGCCTGTCTTCGCCGTGGCGTCGGTGCTCTCCCTCATCGTGCTGTACGACGCGGCAGGCATCAGACGCGCCGCCGGACGGCAGGCGCGGGTCATCAACAGGATAGTCGACGACCTCTACAGGAGACACCGCGTCCCTGAGGAGCGCCTTCGCGAGCTCCTTGGCCACACTCCACTGGAGGTGCTCGCGGGAGTCGGGCTCGGCGCGGCTGTGGCGTTCGGTTGGCCCCTCGGCTGAGGGCGACGCGACGAGTTCCCGCCACTATCCTTTATCCTTGAAGATCCTTGAAGGGGCAGGGACTTGAAAGGGTGGGGGCCGAGGGTGTTGGGGTTGCCGCTACTTGCGTGACAAGGCGCTCCGGATCCGGGGCGTGCCCGCGTGCCAAATTCGAACGGGGCGCGCTGCAGCACCGCAAGTGCGCCGTCCCGTCCATGGAAGGCGGCACCGGCGATTCGGGGGCACTCGGGGGGACGGCTTGCCCGCCGACAACGAGGAAAGCGAGCGCGAACTCGTGGCGATCCAGTCGGCTACCACACACGGGAGGAAGGGAGCCACGCCTTGGACACGATAGGGATCCGAACGAAGGCCCAGGATGAGTTGGTTGACATAACTTCCGACGTACGAAGGCTCGTCCGTGAGTCGGGAGTCCAGCGCGGCGCGTGTCTAGTGTACGTGCCGCATACCACGGCAGGGGTGACAGTCAACGAGGGCGCCGACCCCGACGTGGCCCGCGACATCCTTGAAGCCTTGACAAGGATGGTCCCGAGGCACGCGGCTTACCACCACATGGAGGGGAATGCCGCCTCCCACATCAGGGCATCGCTGGTCGGGTCCTCGGTCACCATCCCGGTCGAAGGCGGCGACCTTGCGCTAGGCACTTGGCAGGGCGTGTTCTTCTGCGAGTTCGACGGCCCGCGCTCGAGAAAGGTCTATGTCCGGGTGTGGCAGTGTGAGTAGCACACCGCACACCCGCTCTGCACCACGCCCGGCGGCATGCGGCCCCCTCTCTGGGTTTCGCCCCGAGGGCGAGCGCCCGCCGAAAGACGACTTCGGCGGAATGCCGGAGCCCCTCCTGAAAACGCTCCGGAACTGCCGTCTCTGCCCGCGGGAGTGCGGCAGGAACCGCCTTACCGGAGAGACAGGCTTCTGCGGGGCGACCGCCCTGCCCAGGGTGGCCTTGGCGTCGCTTCATCACTGGGAGGAGCCTTGCGTGAGCGGGAGCAGGGGCTCCGGAGCCGTGTTCTTCTCCCACTGCAATCTGCGTTGCGTTTTTTGCCAAAACCACGCCATAAGCCATGGGGGGTTCGGTAAGGACATCACCGTGCCCGAGCTTGCCCAGGTCTTCCTCAGACTCGCCGACAAAGGAGCCCACAACATCAATCTTGTGACCCCGGCGCACTTTCTGCCCCAAGTGGCGTGGGCCATTCGCCTCGCGCGCGACCTGGGTCTCGCGATCCCGGTCGTGTACAACACCAGTGCCTACGAACTCCCCGAGTCCCTCGCGTTACTCGAGGGTCTCGTGGACGTGTACCTCCCGGATCTCAAGTATCACAGCGAGACGGCTGCGAGCCGTTACTCGTCGGCCCGCGACTACTTCACCCGGGCGACACGCGCGATTCTCGAGATGCATAGACAAGTTGGCGCCGCGACGTTCTCGCCGGACGGGATCATGACCCGCGGTGTGCTCATCAGGCACCTCGTCCTGCCGGGCCTCGCCGGGGACAGCAAGAAGGTGCTCGACTGGATCAGAGCGAACCTCCCCAGAGACACCTACGTCAGCGTAATGTCTCAGTACGTGCCGGTGCACCTCGCGCCGGATCATCCTGAGATCAACCGCCGCCTCAGTCCGGGCGAGTACGAGGAAGTCCTGGACCACTTCGACGAGATCGGGCTCGAGAACGGGTTCATGCAGGATCCTTCGTCTCAAGACTCGTCGTTCACCCCGAAGTTCGACCTCGGCGGGCTCGAAGGGCTGGGGAACCTCACTGGCGGCGGGGCTGGCGCCAGCTCGCGCTGCTCCGCATACTGTACTTGTGCAGCATCTGCGGCGTCACAACCTGCTGGGAGGGGATGACCGTGTCTTGGCTTCGCCGTGTCGCCCTGGGGGCCCTCCTCGGCCCGGTGTTCCCCGCTTTCATGTGGGGGCCTTTCACCCACGTCCACATCAATCGAACCGCCCTGCAAAGGGCGAAAGAGCTCGCCACAGGGGGCTGCTCCGGTGATTCCCGTAACGTGGCGGGCGCCGCGGGGTGGGCGGACGGCGCAAGCGGCTCTGATGCCTCCGTCGCCGCTGGGACCGGCGCGACTGCCGGCGGCGGCAGCAGTGGCGCCAGACCCGGCTCCAACGTATGCGGCACCGAGGCCGCCCTCCCCAGTCGCGGCGAGCGCGCCGTCAACCGGGAGCTCCTCGCGCTCCTCACCTCATCGCCTGAGGTGGAAAACGCGTACATACTCGCCGCCAACAGCGCCGACGCTATCTCGAGCTACCACACACTCAACAACTTCACCGCGTACGACTACACCCACAACTCCATCCCCGATCATGCCCAAGGCGTCCCGAACTTTGGATACACGCTCATCGACACCTGGCGCCGCCTTCCCGAGACGGCGTGGCGCAACAGCGAAGACCGGCTGCGCGACCTCGCCGTGGCGTGCGGATGGTTGTCGCACCAGCTTGCTGATTGGCACGCTCATTACGCGTGCATGGACAGCCAGGGCAACCTGTGCGACCCGCCTGATGCCATAGCCGACGAGCTCACCACCTTCTCGGGGTATTCCGACTCCCACCGCGTCCTCGGCCACGACTACCCGGCGCTGTTCCTCAGGCGCTACAACCTGGCTGACCACGGGCTCACCGAGTTTCTCATGGACAGCCTCCTCATCTTCGGTCCGGATGGCCTCTGGCTTGAGAACCTCTCCCTTCCCCGGCTCTCAACGCTCAAGGAGGGCAACACGAACATCATCACCCTGGCGTCCGAGGATTTCGACGGCACCGTACGCCTCCCGGAGGACCATGTCCCCGTCCTCTGGAAGAACATGAACCTCATCCTCCTGGGCATGTACGTCATGCAGCAACTCGTCAGGCTCCGCCAACCGCACATCGGGCGCGAGGCGGCGAAGGTCGTGCGCTCGGACTATGTCGACTTGTCTGTGGAGCGGGTGCTGAGCGGGCTCTTCTGCAAGAGCTTCGATGAGATCGCGTACCTCGCGCGCGTGGGAAGACGGCCCCGGCCTTCCGACCAGCCTATCGGGCCGCTGGATACCGCGGGGGTCAAGTACCCAGGGACCGTGATATTCAAGGTCGCGTATTCCCTAGCGTCGTCCCTGTCTGCGCCCGACGGAACCATCACCACGAAGACCGTGGCGCGCGCCATGGACATCATCGAGAATCCCCTGCGGACGCTGGACCACGCGCCCGTAATAGGGCCCCTCCTGAGATCGGATCTGGTAGCGGACGTGCTCTGGAACAAGATTGCGAAGCCGTCGGTGGATGCGTTCATCACGAACAGCTTCGACAGCATCGGCGCAACGGCCAAAGACGGCCGCGCGCCCGTGCAGGAAGCCATCCTCGCCTTCGCCAACGCCGTGCTCCTGAAGCGACGGTCGGTCGAGGCAGCGCGCAAGGACTTCGCAACCTCGATGAAGCCAGTCGTCACCGTTGTGAACCGCGATGGGAGCGACCTCCCGGGAAACCGGGAAATGCCCACGCAAGAGGAGCTCCTCCACATGGTGTTCGGCAACCGGGAGCTCGTCTTCAAGGTGTGGCCCGCTATCCCGCGGGGAGGGAGGGAACTTGCGGCTCTCAAGTCTTTGGACATCAACTCCGTACGGGTGAACGTCAACGGCTACCCGGTCTCGGAGCATCCCGAGTTCGCCGAGCTCGCGATCGGGTTCGAGTCCGACACCACGACATCGCCTCTTCTCATAAGACTCAAGTTCGGACCAGCGTTCCGCCCGGGGAGGTACGACATCTTCGTTGACGTGAAGGACGCGTCGGGCGCGAAGGCGGAGTACCTGTATTGGCCCGTGGATCTTCGTGCACCGGCGCACTCCTGGGAGCCCCCAACCTGAGAGGGTCGCAGGCTCTTGTAGGTTCCACAAGAGAGGTGGCACGTTCCACAGAAGCCCAGGGCGTTCCGGAGACGGCTCCACGCGAGCTAGGGACGACTTGAGGGCCACTCATCGCCGTCCTGCCCCATGACGGCAGCTCCAGGCGACCTAGGGACGACTGATGGGCAATCCTGGCAGGAATTCGGTGCACCGCGCTGAATCTTCAGTACGACAATACGGGGCGCCAAACACCATGGAGGTGTTATCATGACCGAAGGCTTCGTCTGGCGGGGTGTCGTGGAGGGGTTCTACGGTAAGCCCTGGACCCATGGCGAGCGGATGGACATGCTGTCCTTCATGTCCGAAATCGGGATGAACGCTTACCTCTACGCGCCGAAGGACGACCCGTACCACAGGCAGCGGTGGCGGGCGCCGTACCCGGAGGACCTCCTCGCCCGCCTCTCGGAGCTTGTATCGCACGCAAGGAAACACGGCATCACGTTCGTCTTCGCGGTAAGCCCTGGGTTGTCTCTGCGTTACTCCGACAGGCGGGACCAGGATGCCCTCGCGGCGAAGCTGAAGACCATGTACGACGCCGGAGTGCGGGCTTTCGCCCTGCTGTACGACGACATCCCGGCCGAGCTGCGCCACGAAGAGGACCGCAAGGCCTTCGACGATCTGGCGGCCGCGCAGGTCTCGTTCACGAACGCCGTGTACGCCCGCGTCAAGGAGCTGTCGGCCGAGACCTCGCTCATGGTGTGCCCCACGCAGTATTGCGGTGATCCGGCCACGGAATACGTCCGCGAGATCGGGGCAGGCCTGGATCCCGCCATCGACGTCATGTGGACGGGGCCGGTGGTGTGCTCGAAGGAGCTGACGCTCGAGCACACGAAGGCCGTGGCTGAGTCCCTGAAGCGACCCGTCACGTACTGGGACAACTATCCCGTGAACGACGGGCCCATGAAGTCCGAGTTGCACATCGGGCCGTACACCGGCCGGAGCCCTTACCTTCCGGAGGCCGCCAAAGGAATCTTCCTCAACCCTATGAACCAGGCCGAAGCCTCGAAGATCCCGCTCGCGGCAGCCGCGCGCTACCTTGACGACCCCGTTCGGTACGACCCGCGGTCGGCCTGGGAGGACGCGGTTGCCCGCGTCCTTGGCCGCGACGCCCTTGGCGCGTGCGCCCTCTTCGCCGACGCGTGCGCCATAGGCCCGCTCCACCAGGGCGATCCGCCGGGGATTGCGTCTGTCCTCGACAGGGCGCGCAAACGAGCGGAAAGCGGTGAACTGGGGGAAGCCGCCGGAATACTGTCCTCGTACATGCTGGAGATGAAGGCTTCCGCCGCCATGTTGAGCGGCAATTCCAACCGCAAGTTCGTCGAAGAGGTAAAGCCCTGGCTCGACGAGTACTCGTCGTGGGCGGAGATCGGCCTCGAAGCGGCGAAGCTCATAGAGATGGCGCGGGCCTACATAGGAACGGCGGGGGGCAGCTCGCGCGTCGTGCGGCTCCTGCGCGCCCTGCCCATCGTCAGGACTCGGTCGCGCCTCGTCCGACTGCTCGCGCGCAGCCTCCGGTTCAAGACGCGCGCCTGCGGCAACACCGTCCTCAGTTTCGCCTTGGAGGTCCTCAGGCGGGTGAGCTGAGCCGTGGAGGTCCGTTTCGGAAGGGCCGTGCCATCGGAACCCGTGCGCTCCGCGACCGCACGCTCGGCTACCGCGCACTGCTGGACCGCACGTCAGGCACCCCGCGTTCCGGAGCCGCTTTCTCCATCATCGTATTATTGTCGTGTGCCCAGGAACCGCTCGTCAGAGACACGCGCGTCGCAGCAGACGTGCGCATCGCTGACTCGAGCTGCGCCGGCTCGCGGGGCACCGGCTCGTGTGGCGCTGATTCGTGCGGCGCTGACTGGCGCAGCTCTCATCCGCTGACCGCGGGAGAGCGCGCCGTCACGAGAGCAAGAGTGATCACCTGCTTGGGCTTCACGTTCAGCGCCAGCTCGCAATGGCTGCCAGGTTCGAGCGCCACGGGCGCAATCGGAGTCTCGTCGAGCCTGGCGAGGTACGCTCCCTCCAGGCGCACCCCAGCCCCCAACCGCGCGCCGATGATCCGGTCACTCGGATTGTGAACCCTCACAACAAGGGCATCGCCGTCCTCCGCCTTCTTGACGGCGCTGACTACAAGAGCGAGCTCCCCTCCCTCATCGCTGAGCCTGAGGAGGCTCAATTCCGCCGGGAGATCGCCCTCGTGACGTGCACCCAGGAAAGCTGCGCATGGGTACATGTACCGCTGCACGATCGAGCCCACGGCGGCCTCCGACCAGTTGCCCGAGTGAGGCACCACGGCGTACTCGAATACGTGTTTGCCAAGGCACTGCGCTCCCGGGGTGAATACTGGCGGTCCGGCGTGGCCTTTCCTCGTCGCGAGGTCATCCCTGGAGATCCTTTCAACGCAGCGCAAGAGCGTCACAGCGATAGTGGCCGTTCCGTCGCGCTCCTCCAGGCACTCGTACTCTGGCAGCCCGCGCGTGGCCACAGCCAAGCCGCGGACCCCGTCGCTCGCGTCGACGAACCCCTGGTGCGGAGCGACCGCGGCTTCGGGTTGGAACCATCCGGCTCCTCCGGCTCCTTCGTGGCTGTGATGCGGCCTCGCGTCGCGCTCCACCACGTCGAACTGCCCCCGGGCGCACACGCGGTCCGCTCTCACGCCTGCGGGGAAGAGCGCCCGCAGCCTGTGGTCGCGTGCGGTGTTCTCCACTTCCGCGCGTATCTCCACGTACGGCGCGCCAGCGGCGAGCGTGACCCGCGTCACAATGGCCAGGGGCACAGTCTTGGCGGCACGCCCCTTCCGTCCAGGATCCACGGACGCCGGGATCTCCCAGGGTATGTCCACCCGCAGCCTCCCGAGGTAAGGTCCCGATTCCTCGACGGCGACTTCGCACGCCGCCACGTCCGTCGTCATGACCGGCTCGTCAGAGACAGGGGAATAGTCGTATTCGTCGCCGGCATCCCCAGAGTCCTCGAACACGTTGAGCCCTCTGTACGCGAACCCGGTGCGTTTGTCGAAGACATCGAGCGCCCCGCACGAAGACACTTGCACCATCAAGAACTCGTTCTCGAGAGACCTCTCCCCGGCCGCGACACGGCCGACCAGCCCGTCGGCGCGGTCAGACTGAACGCGACCGGATGAGAGATAGTATAGGCGATACCCTACAGCTGGCACGTCCCGCACCGGGAACGCAAGGTCCAGAGCGGGTTCACCCCTCCGTACCCCGTCGTTCAACGCCGCCGATGGGTCGAAACCCTGTCCTCGCCCGGTCGCGCCGAGCGTCTGGACGCTCACAGGCCTCCCCTTTCCATCAGTCACAGCGAAACAAGCGCCGGAAGGGTCCGCCCCTCCTTCCGCGTCGCCGCACACCACTTCCCTCAACGGGACGTGTGCGGTCACGACACCGCTCACGGGCCACGGATTGGGATTGTAAACCAGCACCGGCAGCGCGGCGTCGCCCGCCTTGGCCGTCGCGCCGGCCGTGTCGGCACGCCGCGCGAGGCTGGCGAGGCTCTCGGCGGCGACGGCCGCGGCGATCTCGCGCGCCTGAGTGTACCTGGCCGTCATCTCGGCCGCGACCTCGTCAGTGGAGCACCCGCAGATGCTGTCGTGGGCCTGGTTCTGAAGGTAGAGCTTCCACGCGAGCCTCAGCATCTCGGCGGGGTATTCGCGCCCCGCGAAAAGCCACGCCGTGCACGCGAGCGGCTCCGCGTAGTGAGTGAGCCAGGCGTCGACCTCATGGTTGAGCTGTTTCAGCGCGATCCGCGACGACAATACACTGTAAAGCATGTTTTGGTAGCGACTGCCTCTGAACTCCCCCTCGTGCACCGGGAGCGCGAGGTGACTGCCGACCTCACCCTCTTGGGCCGCGCATTCCGCGCATTCGATTCGCTCGCGCACCTTCTCCACGTAATCCTCGAAACTCCCCTGCGCCAGGCGAACACCTGAGAGACTGCCCGGTGCGCAGCCCCCGCGTCCACCGCGGCCGGGGTCACACTCCCCGCATTCCACCTCACCCAGCGCGGCCTCTAGCCCAGAAATGATCTCGGGAAGATCCGGCCGCGGCGCGAGGTGGTCCGAGCCCGTATCGAGGAGCACGACTCCCGTTCTTGACCGCGCGGCCAGGAACTCCACGAGGTTGCGGGTGAAGCGCACCGCCTCGTCGAGCGGCAAACCCGCGTGGCCGTCCGCCGCGAATCTCGCGTCCGATTCCCAGGGATTGAAGCTTCCGACCGGCGTGAAGCTCCCGTAATGGGCCGGGAGCCAAATGCCCAGCACCTCGCTGCCGTCAGGCGAGCGCCACCGAAACTCCGCGCCCAAGCGTTCGCCCTCATCCCCCATCCCGCGGGAGAAAACCGCGGAGTCGATCCCGAAGCCGCGCAGTATCTGCGGAAGCTGGCCGATATGGCCGAAGGGGTCCGGGACGTACCCCACCCCCATGACGGCGCCGAACCGTCCTGCCACCTTTCCGCCGAGCAGGAGGTTCCGAACCATGGCCTCCTCTGTGGAAAGGAACTCGTCAGGCAGCACGTACCACGGACCCACGAGGAGCCTCCGCTCGCGTATGAGGCGCCGCAGCCTCTCCTCGTTCTCGGGACGAATCTCGAGGTAGTCGTCGAGCACGACCGCCTGGCCGTCGAGGGTGAAGCACCTGAACGACTCCTTGCGCTCGAGCAGGTCCACCACGTAGTCGACGAGAGCGACGAGCCTCGCCCTGAATTGCTGGAACGGCAAGTACCATTCCCGGTCCCAGTGAGTGTGGGATACGATCACGGCTTCAACAAGCTTCACTCGAAATCACCTCGACGAATATCGGGTTCGTGAGAGCGACTAAACGCGGACCGGGAAGCCCGGATCTGCCGTCCGCGAGGATCTCGCACCGGTACCAAGCGTCACCGGCGGCGGTGTCCTCGAACTCCGCGCGCCCTTCGCCATCGCAGTCGCACGGGACCGGCGACGTGCAAATCGCACTCGCTCCATGCTCCCTGGTGCCCTTGACGATCCGTGCCAGCAGGCGGCCGCGGTGCGTGTTCCTCAGCCGCTCACTCCCTTGCCGCGCCAGCTCCGCCCCGAGGTTCAGCCTTGCGCCCCTCGATACTCTCACGCGATCGCCCGGGAGGTACCGCCTGTCACTACCGGGAACCGCGAGCGAGAAGTCCAGGCGCGGACCGGAGCTCATGTATACGCGGCCGCTCCTCAGGGCTTCCAATATATCACGCTGCGAGAGAGACCGTGCCCACACGTACGTGTCCGCGGTCTCTCTTTCGAAGAGTTCCTCCCGTTTGTGCGCGTCGCGCGCGGCCACGCCCGTTACTCGGTAGCCCCTGCACAGGAGCTCGTCCCACCAGCGTATAGCCAGAGTATTCCACATGATGTGGCTCGTCCAAGGGCCCGACCACACCTCAATGAGATCCATGAGGCCGGGGTCGGTGTTCTCGTACTCCCACTCGCACCCAGCGCAGACCGGGTAGCCTATACTGAAGGGGTGTGCGACCGAAAAGAGCCCCCCGAGCCGGTGAACCTCCCTTGCCTGCCGGTTCAGGCCTTCGCCCTTGGATGCGTCGTGCCATGGTATGAATTCGGATACACCGAGAGCGACCGCGTGACCGTAGAAGGTGGTAAGTTCCATGCCAGGGATCACGAGAGGCCGGTGGTCCCTCCCCGCTCCTGGCACAGGGCTCGCGCCCGCCCCCGATCCCGGCGCCGGAGCCGAAGCCGGCGCCGGCGACCCCGGTCGTGGCCCCGACCCGGCGCCCAAGGCTTCCTCACCACAGGGCGCGTCGAGCTCGACCAGGGCACTTACTGTATTGTGGTCGGTAACCGCGATGAAGTCAAGCCCCGCCTCACGCGCGGCCTCCACCAGCCCCGCCGGCGGGAGCGCGCCATCGCTGTGGTTCGTGTGCGCGTGGAGCTCACCACGCAGCCACAGTCCCTCGGAGACCGCGCACCGCGCACCTAGCTCGAACGAACATGCGTCGGTCACAACCGCATGACACTCGAGGACGATGGTCCATTCGCCGGGAGGAACGACGCCCGCCACAAAGCCCCGCGTAGCGTGCGCCTCGCCGATGCTCACCCACTCCCCGAAGTGCTGGGGGGAATCCCAGCGCCCCCGGAACGAGCCCCGCGAGTCGAAAACCGCCAGGTTCAGGAGGTTCTGAAGGGGCTGAATGTGCACGCACGCCCCGTCCACAAACCGCTCGAAATACGCGAGGAGGTCTTGATCACCAGCTCGCCTGAGCTTTCCCCGGTAACGGTCGATCTCCCCCGCCCACCGCCCCCTAAACTCCTGCGGTCCCAAGACAGCCCTCTCATCCTCGCGCCGGGGAGTGTACACGAGCCTGACAAAGACGTCCGTGGCGCCGGGCGGGACGAAGAACCTGAACTGCCTGAGGCTGCGCGAATCCTCCCGCGTCAGAACCCCCGAGAAGAGCTGCGAGTATCCCGTGCCGTTGTCCATCGTGCCAAACCACCATCCCAGAAGCGCTTCCGGTGCTGAAAGGCAAGCCAGCCGCGCGCCCGCGTTTCATTCCCGAACGACACCATCCCCCCTGCAGGACAGAGAAGCGCCGGGCAGCCACGGAGCGTCTCACCCTCATCGGCCGCTCGAGGCGCTCCAGGAACGGCCGCGAAGGCGGTCCGTCCGGCGTGCGGGCGCTGAAGGACGTGTGTCCGGCGGCGCCGGCTTCCGGTCTAGCAGGCGATCCGCTCCCCCCGAGCGTCGAACAAACGCAGTCGCCGCGCGTTCGGGGTAAGCCGCACCCGGCGCCCGGGCAGGACGTCGAGATCCTCGAACGTCTTGACTTTCACAGTCCCTGCTCGGGTCTTCACGCTGACGAGGGTTTCGTAGCCGAGCGGTTCCACCACGAATACCTCGCCGGCTATTCCGTACTGCCGAGCCCCCTCCGGCGCGATTCGCTCTTCTTCGAGCTCAAGCTCGATCGCCAGGTCTTCAGGCCGGATCCCGAGGATGACTTCGGCCCCCGGCGCAAGGCGGTCCAAGCCGGGTTGACCGTCCGAGAGCGGCACGCTCGAACCATCTATGGAGACAGCCGGCTTTCCGTCCACTACCTCGTACGTGCCCCGGATGAGGTTCATTGGTGGATTTCCGAGGAACTCGGCAACGAACGTATTGGCGGGGTGTCTGTACACGTCGAGCGGCGGCCCGACTTGGACCACTTTCCCCCTGTCCATGACCGCGATGCGGTCAGACATCGCCATGGCCTCGGATTGGTCGTGGGTGACGTAAACCGTGGTTATGCCCAGCGTCTCTTGTAGGTGCTTGAGGAAGGTCCTGGCGTCGGTCCTGAGCTTGGCGTCGAGGTTTGACAGAGGTTCATCGAAGAGGAACACGTTGGGCTCGTGCACTATGGCCCTCGCGAGCGCGGCCCTTTGTTGCTGCCCCCCGCTTATCTCCGCCGGCCGTCGCTGCATGAGATCGGCGATGGCTAGGCTGCGGGCGACCTCGAGCGTGCGCTCCTCGATCTCTCTGCGGGGTTTGTTGCGGATTCGCAAGGGGTAGCCAATGTTCTCCGCCACCGTCATGTGTGGGTACAGGGCGTAGTTCTGGAAAACCATCGCCACGTTGCGCGCCTTGGGAGGGAGGTCGGTCACGTCCCGGTCGCCAATGAGAACCCTGCCCGACGTGGGCCGCTCCAGGCCGGCTATCATACGAAGCGTGGTGGTCTTCCCGCACCCCGAGGGGCCCAGGAGAGTAAAGAACTCGCCGTCCTCGATGGTGATGGTGACGTCACTCACAGCGTTGATTTTGTCGAAGGTCTTGGACACGTTGACGAGGCGAACCTCGGCCATAGAGACTCCCCCTAGCTCTTTATGCCCCCGTAGAACCTGAACCCGAACTTTCTGTTCACTATGATGTAGAGAGTCACCACGGGGATAGTGTAAATGAACGAGTACGCCGCGATAAGCCCGAGGATTGGAATGCCCACCTCGTTGAAGAACGAGTATATCGCCACCGACGCGGGGGCCTTCGACGGCGATCGCAGCAAGATGAACGGCACCAGGAAGTTGCTCCAGGTACTCACGAAGATGAGCACTGCGATGACCGCCATCCCTGGCCTGCACAGCGGGAAAGCTATGTTCATGAGCACCTGCGCAGGGGTGCTTCCGTCAACCAGGGCGGCCTCCTCGTAGGAACGCGGAATCGAGTCCACGAAGTCCTTCATGATGAACATGTTCGTCGGAAGAAGACCGCCGACGTAAACGAGTATGAGCCCGACGTGCGAGTCAAGCAGGCCAAGAGACTGCATGAGCACATAGAGCGGCACCATGGCCGACACTCCCGACACCACACTCGAAAGAAGGATGAGAATGTAGAGTATGGTCTCGCGCCCCCGGAACGAAGCTCGCGAGAAGGCGTACGCAGCCATCGTCGCCGCGACGGTGGCGACGATCATTGTCGCCGTGGATAGCATTAGGCTGTTCTTGAGGCCCGTGACGGCCATGGGGTTCTTGAAGACTCCGTAGAAATTCTGCAGCGTCGGCCTTGAAAGCGATAGTCCCAAAGTCGGCTTGGCGTTGAAGGGCGCCGTAACGAGCCACAAGATCGGCAGGGCGAACGCCGCAGCCAAAGCCATGAGAGCAACTGGGGAAACCACTCTCCTCACAGTTACGCCCTCCTTGCCCGCGCCAACCTCATATACACCGTGGCCAGGGCGAGATTGATGAGTAGTATCAAGGTGGAAATGGCGCTCCCGTACCCGAGCTTGAAGTACTTGAACGCGTTGCGATACGTGTATATTGACAGCAGCTCGGTCTTGAACGCGGGCCCGCCCCCGGTAAGGAGGAACGGCGTGAACACGTTGAAAGTCCAAATGGTGACCAAGACCGCTCCGGTAACGATGTGAGGGCGTATGAGCGGCAAAATGATGTCGCGGAACTTCCTCCACCCGGACGCGCCAATCACGTCGGCGGTCTCGACGTAGGACGGCGGGATCGTCTGAAGTGCCGCTCCGAAGAGGAGCATGGAAAACGCCGTGCCCCTCCAGGCGTTGAATAGGATGATCGAGAGTATCGGGTGCTCGAAGAACCAGTTCACCGGCCTGAGGCTGAGAGCCCCTCGGATGGAGTTGAGCAGACCAAAGTCACTATCAAGGAAAGCAACCCAGAGGTAGGCCACCACCACTTCGGGGATGATCCAGGCGAGTATCACCACGCTCGACGCGATGTCCTTGAGGATCCCTTTTCTACCGTGCAGGAGGAGGGCCAGGGTGAGCCCCAGGCCCATCTGACCTACTATGGCCGACCCGAACACGAACTGCAGCGTGATCCAAAGCGAACTCCGGAAGAAAGGATCGCGCAGGATGGCTGCGAAGTTCCCGAGCCACACTACCTTCGGCTCTATTGCCGCCCGCCCGGTAAGGGTCAGGTTCGTAAGACCGATGTATATGGCCCAAATGGCCGGGAATGCGAGGAATACTCCGACGAAGACGAGAGCCGGTAACATGAACGCTATTGCAGTCCGGCGCGAGATGATGGGGTTGTCATGCTGCACTCTAAGGCTCCCCTTTCAGTGCCACCCACGTGTACGAGAAAACGGCACCAACCGTTGAGAAACCTCCCGACTCCTCCTGCGAACCCCAAGCAACACCCGTGGTCGCTCGGAGCGCCTGTCGTTGGGCGTGCCCGCTGCCCGGCGCGTCCGCCGGGCGATGGCTGACACGCGAGCCATCGCCCGGCGTCGCACACGCGGGCGCTATTTCTGGATCTCGACCTTCGCTTCGCCTGCAAGCTCCGTCACTGCCTTCGCGTAGGCATCGAGAGCCTGCTCCGGAGTCATCTGCCCCGTCACCACCCGCTCTGTCATGAGCTGCACCTGATAGGACACCTGAGGATAAGCTGGCTGACCGGGACGGTATGTCGTGTACGGAACCAGCTTCTTCGTGGTCTCGGAGATGAAGACGTCCGCCTTGACTTCCGGCATATCAGCGAGGTCCTTCCTGGCCGGTATGCCCGGTTTCACTTTCCAGTAAGCCACCCGCGCCTGTGCGGAGTTCAGCTTTGCAAGCAGTTTGAATGCGAGGTCCGGATGCTTCGTGTTGGGATTCACCACCCAGCCTGTGCCGCCCGAGACGGACGCAAAGGGCGGAGCGCCGGGTTTGCCGCTGCCGGGGAACGCCGCCCAGCCGATCCTGGTGTCGCGGTCGGGGATGGCCCAGGCACCGTTGGGGGAGATGACCGAAGACCACATCCAGGTACCCTCGACGTACATTGCGATTTTCTCGGTGGAGAACAGCGCGAACGACTTCTCGCGTGCTTTGGGAGAAACCTGGAGCATGGCGTCGCCCAGTTTCTCGTCTACGTAGATGGTCCTATAGAGCTTCAGAGCTTCCAGCAGCTCCGGGCTTTTCACGATCCACTTGCCGGTGTCCCAATTGTAGATCCATCCGCCAGCGGCACAGAGGGCCATGTAGAAACCCTGCATGCTGGTGGCTTCGCCCATCTCGACTCCGGCGTTGAGCTGGATGGGAGTCACGCCCGGCAGTTTCTGCTTAATGGTTCGGCAAGCCTGGAGAAGCTCCTCCCAATTCTTCGGCTGCCACGGAACGGGGATTCCCGCCTTCTTGAACAGCTCCTTGTTGTAGTAGATCATCCGCACGTCGGTCCCGGACATGACAAGGTACGTCTTGCCTTGGTACGCGCCCATCGCCTTCATGGTGTCGAAGTACTGGTTCCAGTCGGGCCACGTCTTGAGGTAAGAATCCAAGGGCAGAAGGAAGTTGGCCTCGGCAAACTCCGGCACCCAGAAATGGTCGAACGCGATCACGTCGGGGCCGCCTCCGCCCTTGATGTCCAAAGCAAGCCTGGCTTTGTAGTCTTCGTCGTTGATTCCTGACGGCACGAACTCTACGCGTATGTCCTGGCCCTGGGCTTTCATGTCCTTCTCGAACTCAGGAATCATCTTCTCGATCCACTCAGCGTCCTGAGTATTCTTGCCGCCTTTCACGGCGTTTGCCATGATCTGCAGGGTGATCGGTGCAGCCTCGGCGGCCGAGAGGCCGAGGAGGAGCACTATGACGAAGGCCAATGAGACTCTCCGAATCCATGAGGCTTTCATTGGGTTTCCTCCTTCCGTTTAGGGTCGATCGGATTGTGTCCTGCACATGGGACCTGGCCATCCCAATCCCAAGAGCGCCTTGACGCACACACCACACGACTACCCTGCGTGAGCGCTCAGAGACGGAACACGACCGAAAGCCGAGCACCGAGCGCCCCGCGCCTGGAAACCTGTGTTCCCCTCGTCCACCCAGTACCGCTTCACACTGTCAGGAGAAGCATCCTGCCAACCTCGTGACTATGCGCTCTCCCCTCCCTTCGCCGGAGGATCTGTTCCTCTGTGTCCGCGGACTGCCTACGCAGTGCGCCCCGCACCGCGCCGGCTGCGCCCGCAACCTGTCAACCTTCCGAGGACGCCCGTGACCGGGGCCCGTTGGCGAGCTCCGGCACGTATCTCTGGGGATTCTGAAAGAAGCTCTCGATAACGAGCACGGCGGCCCCCCTTGCTACAGCGTCCTCGGAATGGTGCGATAGGACCACCCTGGTCTTGTCCGCAAACAGCGGGTGAGCACGCGCGGCCAAAGCACTCGAGAGAGGCTCCTTCAGCGAGTCGCCCAGCCTGGCCATGGATCCGCCGACCACCACCGCCTCGGGGTTGAACGTGTTCACCAGGTTCGTAATGGCTATGGCGAGGTACTCCGACATCTCATGGATCTTGTCCGTGACGACCGCGTCGCCCCGCACGGCGCGTTTGCATATCTCATCTAGGGTGGGAAGCCCGTCGCCCGCGCGGCCCGTCTTCACGTCCTCTTCCAACACCTGCGAGGCGAGGCGAGGCACCGACACCAGGGTCTCCAGGCAGCCCCGGCTTCCGCAGAGGCACCTCGGGCCGTTCGGATCGATGCTCATGTGCCCGATCTCGCCGGCAATCCCGTGCGTGCCGCGATAGATGCTCCCGTCGATCATGATGCCGCAGCCGACGCCGTTTCCGACCAGGACGAAAAGGAAGTCTTTGAAGTCCGAAGCCTCGCCGTACCACTTCTCATAGAGCGCGGCAACGTTGGCGTCGTTGTCGAGATACACGGGGACGTTGAACTCCTTTTGAATGAGTTCTTTCAGTCTGATCGTCTTCCAGCCGACGACCTGGCCCTCGGACACTATCATGCGCTGCACGTGGCTGAGAGGGAGGGGGTAGCCGATGCCGATCCCCGCGATGCGGGCCGGATCCACCCCGGAGTCGCGGATGATGTCAGTGACGTACTTGACGACCCGCTCCGGGTAGCCAGCGTCTTCGTCCTCGAACGAGACTCGCCTGGACATCTTGCGTTGGGGCTGACCCAGGAGATCCGTGATGAGGAGGTCGACGTGGTTGCGGGAAAGGTCGATACCCATGACCCAGAGGGCCTCGCGGTTGATGTCGAGGAGGATGGGTTTGCGGCCGAGGACGGCCTCGCCCTTGGTGGTCTCCCTCACAAGCTGAAAGCGAATCAGGCCGTCCACGATGTCGGTCACCACAGGCTTGCTCAACCCGCTCAGCCTCGCCAGCTCTGCCCTGGATGTCGGCCCGACATCGCGGATGAGGCGGAGTATGAGCGCCCTGTTGTGGTCCCTTGCAGCCTGCGGGTTACGACCTCGTTCCACCGGTGCGCTGTCCCCTTTCGCTGCCGCTCGTCTCCTTCCGGTCGAGGAGGCGCGTGCCTTGTCCGCCGGCCTGCCGCCCCGCCGGCCCGTCGACCCTGTCGGCCTGCCACCCCGCCGGCCCGCCGGTTCGCTCCGTGGCCCTCCGACCTGCTGGTACCCCAGGTCACCTGGTGCCCCAGGCTACCAAGCCCACGGGGGAGGCGAGGCTGCCCGCCGCGCGCCGGGTCTTTGTATCGCCCATCCTGGTGTCACGGCGGCGGCCGTATCTGGGCCGGATGGTCACATGCCGAAGTCTGTCGTCATACCTCGATATGGTTAGTTAGTCTACCTAACTAATGTCATACTACGACATCCTCCGCGTAATTCCTTCCTATCGGCCACAAAAAAAGGTCTTGGGAGCCAAAACAGACTCCGCGTTGGAAATCTCCAGCCCTGGCGCTGCACGCGCTCTGACCGCCCTTGCCGGCAATTGCAGGAAACCTGATGGCGCCGGCGTATAGCATAGGAGGAAGCTGCTCTGGAGATGACTTGCGACCACATCCCAATGCTTTCGTGGTGCCAAGGGCGCCGGATCACCACCCGGCACAGAGGGCCCGCAAGAAGGTGTGGTCACGGGCGCTAAACAAGGAGGAGTGCGGCCTTGCCCGGCATTACCGACGTACCAGGGGTGTTGGTGGGACATGCCCAGAACGATTCAGCGCTGACAGGATGCACAGCGGTGCTGGCAATGGGCGGCGCCGTGGCGGGCGTGGACGTGCGGGGGTCGGCGCCGGGGACACGCGAGACCGACCTTATGCGCCCGTGCAACCTTGTCGAGCGCATCCACGCCGTGGTGCTGGCCGGGGGCAGCGCGTACGGCCTTGACGCCGCATGCGGAGCCATGCAGTTCCTGGAGGAGCGTGCCGTGGGGTTCAACACAGGGTTCGGTGTCGTGCCCATCGTGAGCGCCGCGGTCATCTTCGACCTTGACATCGGCGATCCGAAGGTTCGGCCGGACAGGCACATGGGGTATGCGGCGTGCGCCGCGGCGTCAGCGGGCCCGCCTGCCGAGGGCAATGCGGGAGCAGGGCTCGGCGCCACCGTCGGCAAGATGCGGGGGCCACGGCACGCAATGAAAGGCGGCATCGGCACATGGTCAGTGAGGTTGCTCCGACACGCTGGCGACACTGAGCCGGTCGTCGTCGGGGCGATAGTCGTGGTGAACGCCCTGGGCGACGTGATCAACCCGGCTTGCGGGCAGGTCATCGCAGGCGCATATGACAGGGACGCCGGCAGGTTCCTGGAATCTGGCCACGCTCCCGGTCCCGACTCCCGCATCTTCCCTTCCGGCAACACGACGCTGGCCGTAGTCGCCACCGACGCCCACCTCGACAAAGAAGGCGCGAACAAGGTGGCCCAAATGGCCCACGACGGTCTCGCACGCGTCATCCGGCCTGTACACACCATGTATGACGGAGATGTGGTCTTCGCGTTGTCTACTGGCGACAAACCTTTCATGGGCGACAAGGCAACGGACGCTACGCTCCTCGGGGCTGCGGCGGCCGACGCAGTAGCCATGTCCGTACTGCGTGCTGTGAAGGCCGCCACCGCTGCAGCCGGAGTGCCCGCCGCCCGCGATGTCGCTCCCGGGCGGCAGCCCTAGCGTGGGCGCTGGCCAGCGAGCCTGCTTGGCGCCCAGCTGCGCCACGCGTGCCGATGGGCCCCATCCGCGCTGCGCGTCAGCAAGTTGGGTCCATGAGGGCATCATTCGTGGTTCACGTCCCCGGGCACGCTTCTGAGGCACTCTACCCATTACCCCTCCCGTTCCCGGCGTCACACGTGCCGGGCGGCGCTTGACGTGCGTCACTCGTGAGGCTCTTGCCGTTCCCAACGTCGCGCATCAATAACAATCGATGACCTACATCATCCTTCCCGCTTTATGCGTCCCCCCCCCCGTCACAGGTCCCTCCCGGAGAGTTCTGCACGTCACGCGTTCGCGCCCGATGCGTGACCACCGTCATCCCTGCCGCTCGATCCGTCCCCCGAGTCACGCACCCCCGCGAAGTCTTCTATACATCACCTGTCCAGCAGAGACGGCTGACGCACATCACGCGCTCGTCCGGGGCCGTTGCGCACGTCACGCTTGCAGCCGCCCAGTGCCGTACATCACACGTTCCGTCCTCATCCTTTTTCTATGGCACACATCTATGACGGCCGGTGCCATGCGTCACCCTTTCAGCCCCTCCTGTTCCGCACGTCACTCGCTTTCTACGGACGATGTTGCGGGAACCGCGGGGCCAAGCCGAAAGCCAGCAAGGCCAGACCATCCTGCCAGCAAGTCGCCACGCGAGCCAAGCCTGCCAAGTCCACAAGGCCCGGTGCCATGCCGAGTGCCATTTCCTGTCCGACAAAGCATTGCTAGGACCGAGGCATGAGACATAGTATGATAACGTATCGGCGCAGTTCGAGCCAAATCACAGGTCCCTGCAGGATTTTCCCTTGGTCACGCGAAACCTTAGATGTAAGGGGCAGAGAAGTACTCTCAGGGAGAGGCAGGTGGTGCGCGGCTGCGAACTTGGTCCTGAATTGGCTCGGCGTGGGTTATCTCGGTCCGAAGCGGCGCAGTTGTATATGACGCGGCGCACTTTGCATCGGCCGCAGCGGCCCGCCCGGCTCAGCCCAGCCGGCCAAAGCCGGCTTGGGTGAGCTCGGTCCGGCTTCCGGGCAGCCTCCCTTTGCGCAGGACCGCGCACGCGCTCGCTCACGCGGGTCGTGTCGTATGCCGCAGTCGTATGCCGCATAAGTGTGGCGCTGTGGGAGGACCGGTCGGTCCCACGACGCGGGCGAGTCGTTTTCGTCAACGGGCCCGAGACCAGGATCCCGCCGGACCTGGAGCTCGCGCCCGACGCATGAGTAGCTTGTTGGCCGAGCGCCGAGCACGCGAAAATCGTCCGGCACCCGAGAAGGGGCTGGAACGGAGGTGTCGTGTCGTGAAACTCAGTACCAGGCAGATCGTTGCCTCAGGGCTTCTTGTGGCCCTTACCCTCGTTTTGGGCATGACGGGGATAGGTTTCATCCCGGTGCCCACCCCCGCCGGAGCCGCAACTCTGATGCACCTTCCGGTTGAGCTTGCGGGAATCCTCGAAGGACCCATAGTAGGATCGTTCGTGGGTCTGATATTCGGCATGTTCACCCTGCGCTTCCTGGGCGACCCTCGCGTCGTCATTCCGGCCAGGCTCCTCATCGGCGTGGTGGCCTACCTAGTGTACCGCGCGTGCGGCAGAAGGGCCTGGGGCATACCCATCGCCGCCGCGGCCGGCAGCGCCACCAACACCATAGGCACGCTGGGGCTCGCGGTAGCGTTCGGCTACATCCCGCTCGCCGGCAAGCAAGGAGCGCTCGCCATCGCGCTCCTCCAGGGCGTGCCCGAGGCTGTCTTCGCCGCGGTCGTCCTCACGCCCATCGTGCTCGCGGTGGACAGGATTCAACGCCGCCAGCCCGCCGCGACCCGGCCGAGCCGACCAGAGGCCAATCGCGTGTAGCCCAGGTGGCCCGAGCAGCCGCGCCATACTCACAGGGGCCAAGTGTGGTTGTGTAGTGCGCAAGTGGCGAGCGCCCCGCCGCTACCGTCGTCGCTCAGCGCATCCAACGGTACCCGTGTCGCAGGGAACGGACCAGGCGGGACGAATGACGTGTATCAGCCCATGGGGGCTGGTGGCGATCGGGGGCTCGACTGATAGAGGGCGCGCGCCGGCCCCGGCGTCGGCCCGCCGCTGTGTCAGCTCGCCCGGCCCGACTCGTAGTGCCTGCCCAGCGCTGCGGGCGGGCGCGACCTGATGACAGCCCCTGCCAAGACCAGAATCGTGAGGATATAAGGGAGCATCTGGATGATATCCGTCGGGAGCTTGACCGGCGACGTCTGAATCCTCATCTGGAGAGCGTCCGTGAACGCAAAGAGGAAACTCGCGCCAAGTCCGCCGATGGGGTTCCACTGCCCGAAGATGTTGGCCGCAAGGGCCATGTAGCCCCTTCCGGCCGACATGTTCATGCTGAACCAGTTGAGCTGCGCAAGCGAGAGATAGGCGCCGCCCAGCCCAGCGAGGCAACCGCTGAGGATGACGGAGAAGTACTGCACGGCGTGCACGTTGATTCCGACCGTGTCGGCAGCCTCCGGATGCTCCCCGGCCATCCTGATACGCAGGCCCAGCGGGGTCCTGAACATGACCACCCAGCCGAGGAAGATGAGGACGAGCATCATGTACACGAGGGGCGAATGCGTCCCGAGGATCGTCCCGAGGGCAGGCACATCGCGAATCACAGGGATGGAAACCATCGGCAAACCGTTCACCGATACAGAGGTGCCCCTGTTCTTCCAGAGGACCTGCATGAGCCACGACGTAAGGCCAAGCGCGAAGATGTTAAGGCCGACGCCGCTCACCACGTGGTCGGCCTTTAGCTTGATGGCGAACACAGCCAGGACCGCGCCCATGAGTCCTCCCCCCGCCACCGCGAAGAGCACACCCAGCCACGGGCTGCCCGAGACATACGACCCGAGCACACCGCAAAAGGCCCCGGTCAGGATCATGCCCTCGAGCCCGATGTTGACGACGCCGGACCGCTCGGAAAACGCACCGCCCATTGCGGCGAGCGCGATGGGTGTCGCCATCCTGATTGTGGCGGTCACATTGTTGATGTCGAAGATGACGTCCAGGATCTCCCTCATGGTCGTGCCCTACCCCCTGCCCCCCGTTCCGGCCCCAGCCCTGCCGCGCGAAAGGAACATGCTTGCCAGCGCAGGCGCGGCAACGAACAGAATGACAATACCTTGCACAAGGGTCATCAGGTCCGCCGGAATACGCGCAAAGAGCTGCATGGACATCCCGCCCGACTGCAGCATCCCGAACAGAAGCGCCGCCGGAAGCACACCCCATGGCTTGTTCCTGGCGAGCACCGCCACGGCTATCCCGGTGAATCCATAGCCCGGCGAGAAATTCGTGATAAACCTGTATAGCGTCCCCATCACTATGGACGACCCTGCAAGCCCCGCAACAGCCCCGCTCATGACCATGGCCAGCACAATCCTGCCTGGCACGCTGACGCCGCCGTACTCCGCGGCCGCCGCATTCCGTCCCACCGCCTGGATCTCGTACCCCACCGACGTGCGTCTCAGGACGTAGTCGACGGCCATCACGGCGGCGACACCCAGGACGATGCCCCACGATACCCGCGTACCCGGGATGAGCTCCGGAAGCCTTGCACCCGCCGGCAGGAGAGGCGTCTGGTCCACCGGTCCGGGTTCCTTGAGGTACGTCTTCACTAGAAACGTGGTGAGGAAAGTGCCCACGTAGTTGAGCATTATCGTTGTTATGACCTCGTGGGCACCCAACCTCGCCTTCATGTAACCCGGTCCGGCGGCAAGCGCCGCGCCCGCAAGAGCGCCGGCCACCAGCGCGAGCAACACGCGCACCGCACCGGGCACCCCCGGCCCCAGCGCGAGCACCACGACTGCCGACGCAAGCCCACCAACGTAGAGCTGCCCCTCGGCTCCCACATTGAAGAGCCCGCACTGGAAAGCGACCGCCACCGATAACCCCGTAAAGAGCAGGGGCGTCGCCATCATCAGGGTATTGGCGAGGTTGTAGACGCTCCCGAAAGCACCATAGAAGAGGTTGGTATACGCATCGATGACGCTGTAACCCGAGGCTGCGATGAGGATGGCTCCGATGAAGAGAGCGAGCAACACCGCCACCGCTGCGTATGCGATGTCCGACAAGCCCGGCCTCGCAAGCCACCCGGTCGCTCGTCTTGCCGACTCGGCTGCACGCCCACGATTGAGCTCACCATCGTGTGTACTCACCCGCTGCCAACCCCCGCGCCCGTGGCGGCGTTCGTGATTGCGCTCACGCTCGGGCTCGCGCTCGCGCTTCCAGTCATCGCGGCGCTCATGCCCTCGCCCGAATTCGCGTCCCGTTTCTCCATCCTTCATGACGCCACACCGACCTCTTGCCCGGCCATCAGGAGACCCAGATCCCTTTCAGTGAACTCCTCGGCCGGCCTCAGCGCAACGATCCGCCCTTCATACATGACAGCGATGCGGTCTGACAGAGCTCTCACCTCGTCCAGTTCGGCGCTTATGAGCAGGATCGCCTTGCCTTGTTCCCTCATGGCTAGAAGCTGTCGGTGTATGTAGTCGGTTGCTCCGATGTCGAGCCCCCTCGTGGGCTGGGCGGCCACGATAAGGCTGGGGTCCCGCGAAAGCTCACGTCCGACAACCAGCTTCTGCTGGTTTCCCCCTGAAAGGGAGCTCACGGGCTGATCGAGGGAAGCGGCCCTCACGTCGAACACGCCGACAATCTTCGCAGCGTGCTCGACTATCTTACGATGTTGCAGGATGCCTTTGGCGGCAAACGGCGCCGATGTCTGCTCCCCGAGGATGATGTTCTGGGCGACGCTGAAAGAGTCCACCATCCCACGCTTCAGCCGGTCGGACGGGATGCAGGCGACACCCATGCCACGAATGTGCCTCGGCGCGAGCCGAGTGACATCCCGCCCGTTCAACAGGACCCGGCCTGAGGTCGGTTTACGCAGCCCCACGATGACCTCCTCCAGCTCCAGCTGGCCGTTGCCCTCCACCCCAGCCACTCCCAGGATCTCGCCGCTTCGCACCTGCAGGCTGACGTTGTTCAGCCTGGCCTTGCTTCCCGCGTTTCCGGCACGCGCGCCAGCACCTGCGCCGCCCCGTACTGACACGTCTTGCAGTTCCAGCACGACCGCGCCTCCCAGGCTGCGGCCCTTTCGGGCTTGTGGAACGATCTGTCTTCCGACCATCAGCTCAGCCAGGTATTCCGGGGTTGCGTCAGCTGTGTTCACCGTCGCCACCCGTCTTCCGTCCCGCAGGACCGTCACCCGGTCGGATATGGCCGCCGTCTCTTTGAGTTTGTGGGTTATGAAGATGATGGTCGTGCCACTCTCCTTGAGTCGGCGCATGATGTCGAACAGGTCCCCAACCTCCTGCGGCGCGAGGACGGCCGTCGGCTCATCCAGTATCAGCACTCTTGCGCCGCGAAGCAGGGCTTTCAAGATCTCCACCCTCTGCTGCTGGCCCACGGAGATGTTCTCCACGCGGGCATCTGGATCCACCTTGAGCCCATACCGCTCCGAAATCTCGCGCACCATCTCCCTGGCCTGCGCATAGTCGAGCAGCACTCCCCTGCGCGGCTCCGCACCCGCCACGATGTTCTCCGTGACGGTGAGTCTGCCGGCCAACATGAAATGCTGGTGCACCATGCCGATCCCGTGCGCGATGGCGTCTCTGGGACCGGAGAAGGACACAGGCCTCCCGTCCACGTAAATCTCGCCGGCGTCCCGGCGGTAGAGCCCGAACAGGATTTTCATGAGCGTGGTCTTGCCGGCCCCATTCTCCCCCAGCAAGCAGTGGATCTCCGCCGGCGCGACCTCGAAGTCCACGGCATCGTTGGCCACCACCGGGCCGAAGCGCTTGGTGATCTTCTCCATCAGCACAGCCCACATGACGCGACAAACCCCACTCCGATTCCGATAGCGGGGCAGGGAAAGCCTCCCTGCCCCGCGTCCGTCTCTTATGCTTGCCCTCTTTGAAACCCATGCTCCAGGCGGCATCACTCCCCGAGCGGGCAGTCAGCCTTCACAACTGCCGGCTCGCTCTCGGCCGCCGTCCTCTCGGCCCGGACGCTTACGCGCTGCGTCGCTCGTTCGCGCGCCGCCTCTTCCTCTTCGCTCGGCCCTACTTCTTCTGCGCCTTCAGCCAGGCATCCACGCCCTGTATTGTGTCGGGGATAGCCAGCTCACCAGAGGTCACCTTTCGGACGAGGGCGTCGACCTTCGCAACGATATCCGGCGGCACGAGGCTTGCGGTGTACCCGAGGCCTTTCTCGGCCAGGCCCAGCACGTGGACGCCGCCCCTGAACTTGCCGGAGATGACCTGCTCAATCGCGGTGTAGATAGTATTGTCGACGAACTTCATCCCGTTGGTCAACACGTTCTTGGGCGCGAGGTGACACTGGTCGGAGTCAGCACCTAGTGCATAGTGGTTCGTTTCTTCCGCCGCCTTGATAACGCCCAGGCCCGACCTGCCCGCGGCTTGCCACACTATATCGGCACCCTGGTTGAACTGGACCAGTGTGAGTTCCTTCCCCTTGGCAGGATCCGCCCAGGCCCCAACGTACGAGTACAGTACCTCGACCTCGGGGTCGACATACCTGGCGCCCGCCATGTATCCAGCGATGTTGGCGTTGATTAGAGGGATGTCCATTCCGCCCACCACGCCTATAACCTTCTGCGGGTTGACGCGCGGGTCGCCGGTTCTCGTGGTCATGAGGCCGGCGATGACGCCGAGCACGAAACCGCGCTCCTGTTCCTTGTATACGTATGAAGCGACGTTCGGGGCCTCAACCACCGTATCGATGATGGCGAACTTCTGGTTGGGAAACTTCGCGGAAACCACCTTCAAAGCGTCAGCCTGGTCGAAACCGATGGATACAATGAGGTCGTACTTCCTCGTCTGCGCAAACTGCGTGAGAAGCGTCTCATACTCGGCTATTTGCTGCGGCTCAGCATACTGAGACTCGATGCCGAGTTCTTTCTCCGCCCGCTTCAGCCCCGCAAAGCCTGAATCGTTGAAGGACTTGTCACCGAGGCCTCCAGTGGCGAACACCACTGCAACCCTCGCCTTCGGAGCGGCAAACCCGGTGGATACCGCCATCGCCATGAGCACGACGAGCACGAGAACTGCGCAGAACACCCTACCCAACTTCCTGACAGCGTCCATTCCACTCTCACCCTCCCTGAGACTGCCCGGATACTGTGTGAGACACAGCCGTGGCAGCATGCGCCGCAAAAGCCGCCGCAGCAGAGACAGTCATTCTCCACCCTCGGCTTTCAGCATCGCCCCATTGGTATTCGTCATGATCTGCCCACTTCCTCGTGGCAGACCTCTGATTCGACATCGCGCGGGGCAATCCTTCTCGAGCCCGAAAGATATCTTGAAGGCTTTCGCGCGAGTACGCCCGGCGGTGGAGGCACTCAGAGCCTCGACGAACCGCGGCTTCGGCGCACGTTGATCCCGGGTTTCGACCGGGATGCGAAAGCCCTTCCGATTGTCCACCGATCGACCCTCCGCCGACATGGTGTCTCGTGGCGCCCGACGCCTCAAGACTCCGACCTCGCGAGGTTGTATTCTCTTATCTTCTTGCGAAGCGTATTGCGGTGCACGCCGAGCACCCAGGCAGCCTTGGACTGGTTCCACGAGCACTGCTTCAACACGCGGAGAATGTGCTCGCGCTCCACCGCTTCAAGGGGGGGCTCGCTTGACGGAGGAGCGGCGGGAATTCGGGCCGACACCGCGGCAGCGGCAGACGCGCCAGAATCGGCTGCCTGGCCTGCAAAGCCTCTGTCTTCCCTCCAGAGAGCCGGCTTCGCCGACCCTGTCGCGGCAGCCGCCGCGCCCTGTGCCGCCGACCCCAGCGCCCCTCTCGCGTCCGCGACACCATCGGTTACTTCCTCGGGCAGGTGCTCAGGCATGATGAGCGGCCCCTCACCGAGAAGCATGGCCGCCTCGATGGCGTTCTTGAGCTCGCGCACGTTGCCCGGCCAGTCGTATCTCGTAAGGTAGTTCATGGCCTGAGGCGACACCCCGGCGAACTCCTTCCCGAGGGACACGTTGAATTCCTTGATGAAGCGCTGGACCAGGAGGGGGATGTCGTCTTTGCGCTCTCGAAGCGGCGGCACATGGATCTGGACGACGTTGAGCCGGTAGTATAGGTCCTCCCGGAAGGTGCCTCTCGCCACCTCGGACTTGAGATTCGAGTTCGTCGCCGCAAGTATCCGGACGTCCACCTTGACGGCGCCCTTGCCACCCACCCGCTCGAACTCCTTCTCCTGCAGCACGCGCAGGAGTTTGACCTGCATCGAAGGGCTCATGTTGCCGACCTCGTCCAAGAAGAGCGTTCCCCCGTCGGCAAGCTCGAAGCGGCCCGGCTTCCGCGTCTGGGCCCCGGTGAACGCCCCTTTCTCGTAACCGAACAGTTCGCTCTCGAGGAGTGCGTCAGGCAGTGCGGCACAATTCACCTTCAGGAACGGCCCAGCGCGGCGCGGGCTGTTGTAGTGGATCGCCCTTGCCACGAGCTCCTTCCCGGTCCCGCTCTCCCCGACGATCAGGACGGTTACGTCGTGGTTCATGACCTTCCTGATGAGCTCGAACACCGCCCGCATCTTGCCGCTCCGACCGATGATCTCCTGGAACACGAGCTCGTCCTCCAGCATAGTCCGCAGGCGCTCGTTCTCCATCTTGAGCCGTTCGTGGGCCAGGGCCTTCTCTATCGTGATGCGAATCTCGTCGAGATCGAAAGGCTTCGAGACGAAATCGTAAGCTCCTTGTTTCACCGCCTCCACAGCCGTCTTGATCGTCCCGTACGCCGTCATGATGATGATCGGCGCGCGCGGCAGCTCGCTTCGCAGGCGCGGCAGGATCTCGAGCCCGCTCATGTCCGGCATCCTGAGATCCAGGAGGACCAGGTGAAACTCGCGGCCACGCGCGAGCTCCAGCGCACCCTTGCCCGTGCCCGCCGCGGCCACCTCGTAGCCCTCCTCTGAGAGTACGGCCTCGAGCGTCTCCCGGATGCCCTCGTCATCGTCCACCACCAGGATGGAAGTCGCTCTCCTCGCGTCCTTCTCGTCTCTCGAGCCCCTCGCCTCCGAAGCCAAGACCGTCCCGCACCTCCACTTCCCTTCCTGGGGCGCGCGCGTGCCCCGCCATATGCTGCGCCCCATATGCTGCGCCGCCCGCACAGTCACGAACGGCGCCGTTTCACCGACCTCCCAAGCTATCCGCAGTCACGACTCCCACTTCCACCGCAATATGGGGTTTCACCGGCAATCCATTGAAGTGATCGCGGATCGCTTGAATGGTCAGCACCCCTATCTGTCTGGGGTACTGAACCACGTCTCCGTAAATCTTCGACGCCCGGATGGCGGCCACCGCCTCCGGGGTGCCGTCGTAACCCACCACCACGATGCGCCGCTTCACGCGCGCCGCCTCGATGGCCTGGAGCGCTCCGAGCGCCGAGTCGTCGTTTATGCCGAAGACCCCGTCGATGTAGGGCATCATCATGAGGACGTCCTCCATGATGGCGGTCGCCCGGCTTCTCTGGCCCCAGGCAGGGATGTCCGCGACAATCTGGATCCCCGGGTACTGCTCGAGATATTCGCGGAACCCACTCACCCGGTCCATCACAGATGTAATGCTGGGATGGTTTATGATTATGACCTTGCCCGTTCCGCCGAGGGCTTTCGCCATGAGCTGCCCAGCAAGCCGCCCTCCTTCGAAGTTGTCCGACGCGATGTGAGAGACCACGCTCCCATATCCGGACCGGTTCGCTATATCGACGGTGAACACGGGGATCGAGGCCTTGTTGGCCTTCACGATGCTCTCGCCAATAGCGGTCGAGTCACATGGAGAAACGATCAGGGCATCGGGCTTCCTGGCGATGAGGTCTTCGATCTGGCGGGCTTGTTTCGCCGCGTCGAACTCGGCATACGTGATGTCCAGTTCGAACCCGTGCTTGCGTCCTTCGGTGACGAGGCCGTCCTCGAGTTCCTGGTAGAAGCCATGCTTGTTTGTCAGGAGAGATGCCGCTATGCGGCGCTTTGCAGGGGCAGGCCCTGCCGCCAGAACGTTCGTGCCTGCGACAAGGACGGCCATGACTGCAAGATCGGTCAGGAGAATCAGAATGCCACCCAATCCGTGCCTTCTCCGCACCACAGTATCCCCTCCCCCGCACCGACGCACCCAAGACGCCGGCCCCCGTCGGGAGACCCCCGCCCCCGCTCCAATAGTCTTCGTGACCCCATGTCAGGTCATGTCATCCGGAGCGGCGTCGGTCACAACACGGCCCATGTCGAGGGATGTGCCCCGGGCAACTGGCAGGAAGATGGAAAACGCGGTCCCGACCCCGGGCATGCTCTCAACGGTTATCTCCCCGCCATGCTCGGATACGACCCGCCGCGCGATGGCAAGGCCGAGCCCCGTTCCCCGCTCCCTTGTCGTGAAAAACGGCGTGAACACCTTGTCAAGCTGGTCCGGGGGTATGCCGACCCCCGTGTCACGAAAGTCGATCCTCACCCTGCTGCTTGCGGCCTGCTCCGGCCCCCCGCAGGTAGCCGTGGCCACCGCGAGGACCCCGCCGCGGGGCATGGCGTCGATGGCGTTCAACATGATATTGAGGAACGCCTGCTGGAGCTTCTCGGGGTCCGCGAACACCCCAGGCAGGTCGGGCTGGTACCGTCGCACGACCTCCACCCTGGCCTGTCTTGCTTTCAGACCCACGAGCGACACCATCCGGTCAAGGATCTCGTGGACGTCCACGTACTGCATGTCGCTCTCCCTCGGCCGCGCGAACCCGAGGAGCCTCTCCACCAGATGGTCCAGCCTGTCAACCTCCCGAACGAGTATCCTCGTGAACCGCCTGAGGGACTCATCCTCCGGGACGCGGTCTTCCAGAAACTGTGAACACGCCTTTATCGCTCCGAGCGGGTTACGGACTTCGTGCGCGAGTCCCGCCGACAGCTCACCCACAGCTGCAAGCTTGGCGGCCTCATGCACCTGTCGCTGCAGCTCTCTCAACTCCGTCACGTCCTCGAAGGTGACGGCCACGCCGAGGGGCTTCTGGCTCCTGTCCAGCAGCACGCTGCTGCTCGCCACAAGTGCCACGGAAACGCCGCTAATGGGCACGGTGGTTTCGCAACCACGCCTGGTACGGCCCTGTGAGAGCGCGTCATCGATGAGGGCCACGATCGCGGGAGTCGCCGCAAAGGCTTCGCGGTAGTGTGTGCCTATGATGCCGGTGACGCCGGGCTCGTGGCCGGCCGGGCCCGCATCGGAGCCGGGCGGCATCTCCACGGCTTTCGAGACGCCCGCGACTGCGCCGCGCCCGGCGGCAACAGCAACACAGGTCTCCCCGATCACATCTCCAGCCCTGGCGCTCCTGGTGGCTCTGGTGGCTCCGGTAGCTCCCGCCAGGAGCTTTCGGGCCGCGGCGTTTGCGACGGTCACCTTGCCGTCGAGGTCCACGGTGATCACGCCTGCGGGAATGTTCGCGAGGATGTCCTCGGTGTAGCCCATGAGCTTCTGGATGGTCTCTGCGCGGGCCTCGATCTCGGCGTTCGCTCGTCTCAGGTTTCCCATGTACTCTTTGAGACTGCGTGCCATTCGATTGAAAGAGAAGGCGAGTCTCCCGATCTCGTCCCCGGAGTCAAGCGCTACCTCCTGGTCGAGGTCGCCTCCGGCGATCATGTCCGCCGCGTGGGCAAGCCGGCCTATAGGCCGCGTAAAGATACGCGCGAAGAACCAGGCATAAAGGGCGCCGAACACGAGGCCTACCGCCGCGACGGCAAGCGACTGACGGGCGGACTGTCCGAGGGCTTCGAGCACACCGGCGGTGTCGAGGCCGAGATCGAGCGCCCCGACCACCGAGTCCAACACGACCAGGGGTACCACTACCCTGAAGACCTGGTCCCCGCCGGCGTCTCCCTCGGCGCGGCTCATCCCGGATATCGGCCTGCTTCCCACCTGCACGGCGGTGATGGGGCCTGTGAGGGCTTCCTCGACCCATGGGTCCACGTCGCGCTTTCCAATGGCCGACACATCAGTGTGGGCGATGACCACGCCCCTGTCGTCCACGATCTTGAGGTACCGGACCCCGCTCGACCGCGAGGCCTCCCCCGTAACGCGGCCGAGCCCTGAGCCAAGAATGATGGCGTTCTCTGCGCTCAGGGCGTAGGAACGCGCGAGGGCTACCCCGTCGCGCTGCATCTGCTCGATGATGCCTCGCCTGATCATGCCCATGCCGAGCATGGTCACAGCGCAAATGAGCACCGCAAGGAGCGGGACGAGGTAGAGGATGATCCTCGCCTGCAGGCTCGTGGCGCCGGAGAGCGCCTTCGCGCGGAGCGGCTTCACCACATCGACCGAAGCCCCCCTTGCTTCCTCTCAACTCAACGTTCATAAATCAGTGCAGTTCTCAGGGCCGGTCCCCCAATAACGCAGAGCGGTCCCCGCTGCGGTTCTTCGACGCCGCCGGGGACATTCCTGCAGCATTATGTAACCTTATCGGCCAGGTCGATCCGCTCTTCCGTCACCCTGCCGTCCTATCCCCTCCGTGCTTCGCCGCCCTGCCGCTGCCTTACCATTACGCGACCTTCCTCAGTCTATCGATGAGCACGGCGCCTAGAATGACCGCCCCAAGGATGACGTTCTGGCTGTACGATTCCACTCCCGCCAGGTTCAGGCCGTTATTGAGGACTCCCATTATGAGAGCGCCTATGGCCGTGCCGACCATGGTGCCCTTGCCGCCCGACATGGACGTCCCGCCCAGGACCGTGGCGGCGATGGCATAAAGCTCGTACGACTCCCCTGCCCCCGGCTGCCCCGAGGCCAGGCGCGATATGAGGATGACGCCGCCGAGGGCCGCGGTCACGCCGCTCAGGCTGTATGCGAACATCTTCACCCGCGCGACGTTTATGCCCGACAGCCTCGCCGCTTCCTCGTTACCTCCCACCGCGTAGACGTAGCGGCCAGTCTGTGTGTGGGAGAGGATCACGTGCGCTATGCCCATGACCACGACCATGATGACCACCGGCATCGGGATCCACGGCCCGAACACCTTGTCGAGGACATACCCCCTGCCGATGAAGTTGAACTGAAGCGGAAGATTCCAAACCGGGCGGCCGTCGGAGAGGAGAAACGCAACCCCCCGGGCGGCCGTCATCATCGCAAGGGTGGACACGAACGGCGGGACTCGAAACCGCGTTATGGTGAAGCCGTTGATCGTCCCCATCACCCCGCCCATCATGAGCCCGGCGAGGCACGACAGGATGATCGCGGGGAGGACCGGCATGAGCCCCGGCAACCTCGTGAGGAGCTTCGCTGTGACGATTCCGACCACCGCGAGGACCGACCCCACGGAGAGGTCCACGCCGCCGGTGATTATCACGAACGTCATGCCCGTCGCGATGCACGCGTTGATCGAGATCTGCCGCAGCACGTTCACGATATTGTCAGGCCTGATGAAAAGCCCCTTCGTCCATATGGTGAAAAGAACGCAAATCCCGGCAAAGACTAGCGCCATACCGTAATCCTCAAAGAGGCGGCCAAGCCTCGCGCCCAGGCCGCTTCCGCGCCGAACGGCGGCGCTTGTACCCGTGCCTCCACTGCTGCCGACACCGCCGCCCCCCGCCGCAACGGCCCTCGCGGGCGCCACCTGAGCCAGGGTCTTACGCAAGTCCGACATGCGTAGTCGCCTCCTTAAATCCGCTCCGCCTACCGCCCGCGGCTCGCGCACCATTACCTCACCGGGCGCGTCCGGCGTGCCCGTCCAGCGATCTCCCGCGGACGCGCGGCGGTCCTGTCCCGGTCCGGCGGCAGTCTGCGCATAGCCGCAGCCGCTTCCTCAGCCTCACCCGGCTTGCGGTGGGGCCACCGGCCCGCCCGTGGCGTAACTCATGATCTTCTCCTGCGTAGCCTCGTCCCGGGTCAGCTCGGCCCGCACTCTGCCCTCATGGATCACAAGGATGCGATCGCTCATCCCGAGGACCTCCGGAAGCTCGGACGAGATCATGATTATTCCGACGCCCTGTTCGGCAAGGTCGTTCATGAGCCGGTATATCTCCTGCTTCGCCCCGACGTCTATGCCTCGCGTTGGCTCGTCGAATATCACTACCCTCGAGTTGGTGAAAAGCCACTTCGCCAGGACCACCTTTTGCTGGTTGCCGCCGCTCAGGTTCTGCACCTTCTGCTCGAGGCCCGCGGTCTTGATGGCAAGCGACTGAACGAGCCGCGACGCCTCGGCGTTCTCGCGCCTTCTGTTCACGAACCCGCGCTTTGCGAGGGCACGCAGGTTTGCAAGGGTTACGTTCTCGCGGACGCCCATTATTAGGACCAGGCCCTGCTCCTTGCGGTCCTCCGTTGCAAGGCTGATCCCGGCGCGGATGGCCGCACGCGGGTCCCTGATGCGAAGCCGCTCGCCAGCGAGGCGTATCTCCCCGGCATCCGCCGGGTCCGCCCCGAAGATCGCGCGGGCGATCTCAGTCCGGCCGGATCCAACAAGACCCGTGATGCCGAGCACCTCGCCCTCACGCAGCGAGAAACTCACATCATGGACGACCCCGCGCCTTGAAAGACCCCGCACGCTGAGGATCTCCTTTCCAGGCGGACGGGTCCTCCTCGGATAGTCACCGGTCAGCTCGCGCCCGACCATGTGCTTTACGAGTTGCTCCCTCGTGACCTCCCTCACAGGCGCGGTGATGACCCACCTGCCGTCGCGAAGCACGGTCACGCGGTCAGCTATCTCGAAGAGCTCCTCGAGCCGGTGAGAGATGTAGATGACGGCGACCCCCTGCTTCTTCAGCGTTCGCACGAGGTCGAAGAGGTGCGCCTGCTCCCGAAGGGTGAGCGTGGCGGAGGGTTCGTCCATGACGATTATGCGGGCGTCGGTGGACACTGCCTTCGCGATCTCCGTCATCTGCTTCTGGGCGACGCTGAGGTCGTTCACGACGGCCCGGAGGTCCAGGTCTATGCCGAGCCTACTGAGCGCCTCGCCCGCCTGAGCGTATAGCGCGGGCCAGTCGATGAACGCGCCCTTTCGCGGCTCGCGCCCGAGGAGGATGTTTTCCGCGACGGACAGGAACGGTATGAGGTCGAACTCCTGGTAGATTACGCTTATGCCGAGCTTCTTCGCGTGGAGAGGCCCTGTCATGTCCACCTTGCTGCCGCCGATGAGTATCTCCCCCGAGGTCATCCGCTCGGCGCCGGCGAGTATCTTGATGAGCGTGGACTTCCCCGCGCCGTTCTCGCCCGCGAGGGCATGCACTTCCCCCGGAACCAGCGTGAAGCTCACGTTGTCGAGGGCCCTGACCCCGGGAAAGTCCTTGGTGATGTTGCGCATCTCGAGGAGATACGGCGTCCGACCCGCCTCACCACCACCGGCCGGTGCCGCCTGACCATCCCCCCGCTCGACCTCGCCTGGCATTCGAGGCCCTCCTTCCTGCGCTCGCTCACTCGTAGGCGGATTGGGTGGCCCGCCGGGCTGCGGCCTGAGCCGGGGCCGGGTCCGGCATCGCCTCCCCATGCTCCGAGCCTTGGCCCTGCCCGGCGCGCCACCCGCTGTTTGCCGCGTGGCGCCTCACGCTCGACATCTCACGCCTAGCGTCTCACACGTCGCGTTTCGGGCGTAGCGTTTCGCGCCTGGCGCCAGCCGGCTGAGGATTGCTGATCGGCGTCTATTTGCTGTCCTTCGTCCACACGCCGACCTCGACGTTGATCTTCTCGGGCACCTTCTTGCCGGCGAAGTAGTCCGCTATCGCCTGGATGGCCTTCTCGCCTATCAGGGTCGGGTGCTGGATGGCGTCACCATAGATCTTGCCGGCCTTGATTGCGTCCTTCGCCTCGGGCGTGGCGTCGTAGCCCACGACCACGATCTTGCCCAGCTTGCCGGCGGCCTCGATGGCTGCGACCGCGCCCAGCGCGGAGTCGTCATTGATGCCGAACACGCCTGCGACATCGGGCACCCTGAGGAGGATGTCTTCCATCGCGGCCATCGCCCTGTCACGCTGGCCCCAGGCCGGGACGTCCGCGATTATCTTGATGTCTGGATGTTGAGCGATGATCTCGCGGAAACCTTCAACCCTGTCGAGGACCGATGTCACGCCCGGGTGGTTGATGATGACCACCTTGCCCCCCTTGCCCTTGAGCGCCTGGGCCATGAGCCTGCCTGCCTGACGGCCGCCCTCGACGTTGTCAGACTGGACGGCGCATACGACTTTGCCCTGTGGGGACAGGTTCATGATATCGACGGTGAAAACCGGTATGCCTGCCTTGTTCGCCTCGGCGATGGAACTGCCGACGGCGAGCGAGTCGCACGGGGCGATGATGAGCGCGTCAACCTTCTTTGAGATGAAATCATCGATCTGCGCCGCCTGCTTGCCAAAGTCGAACTCACCCGCCACTACCTGTAGCTCGAACCCATGCTTCGCGGCCTCGCTGCGAAGCCCGGCCTCGAGGTCTCTGTAGAACTGGTGCTCTCTCGTGAGCAGCGTCACCCCGATCAACTTCGTGGCCGCGAAGGCTTCCTGCACGCCCATGAGCCCGAGAACCATGACCGCCAGCACGATCACCGAAAGCCAGCGTCTCATCTGTGATGGACCTCCTTCTTGCTATTGGTTGCGTTGCAGCCTCGTCGCCTCTTCGCTTCCCGCTCGACGCCCCAAACTCGATGCCTCCAGCTCGATGCCGAGAGCTCGGTGCCTCGAGCTCGATGCCTCGAGCTCGGTGTTTCCGGCTCGACGCTCCCAACGTCGCCACTGGTTCCTGCGATCCCTTCCATGCGGCCGTTGCGCAACGGTCTTTTCGCCCTAGAATCGTCGCAAGTCGCATGCCAAAACACCCTTCAGAAGCAACAGGTGACCCTCGGGGTGCCCGCAAACCTGGATCTTTGGGCGAACAGCCGTGAAACGGAGCCGATGCCACCCCACGCGGGAGGCGCTCCGGCGGGCAACCGCGCGTCGTCTGCACACTTATTGTGCGCCCGTCGGGTGTGCAGGTGCACACGATCTGTGCACCCTCCGATTCCGATAGATAGACTAAACTACCGTGCCTGGAGCATGTGGAGACCGGCGCGTGGTGACGCATCATGGCGCCGCGCCGGGCCATGCGTGTGCTGATGGCGGACGAGCGAGTCAGCGCAAGGGGTACGAGCAAGTGAACGGAGGAATTGACTAGTCAGCGGTCCACTCAACGCACGATATAGTACAGGGACTCAACCTCCTCGTCGGTAGCCTTGTCAAGGCCGTTGCGTAGTTCTCGCAGCGACTCGCCGCCGACTTCCATATCGTAGCGGCCGAGCACGCGCCCGAAAACGGCCCGCGTGGCCTGGGACTCCTTGTGCTTCGCAACGAAGCGCATGATCTCTTCTATTTGTTCGTCCCTGGTACCCATGAGCATCAACCCCGGATCAATGTTGTCTATCCCTAAGTGTGGATGAACCTCATTTAGGTTGCCCACTCCGCAACGGAAAATGCCCGCGCAGCGTCACGCGTGGGCACAAACTGGCCAGGCGCCTGGGTAGCGAGAGAAACCTCGACGAAGCCTGGCGCCACACCGGAAAGACCAGAAACAGCTTCCTGCTGTCAATCTGGTGGGGTCTTTCGGGGTCTGGGGATCGCGCCCCCACCCCTCCGCCCTCCCCCAACGAAATTTCAATTCGCTGAAGGATATTCCGGTCAAGTATGGTACACCAAAAATGATAGTCTGCGTCTTTGCTTTGAGGGCAAAGATTCACGAGGGGGCCGACCCGGCAGGTCGGCCCCTCGTCTGATCGGCTAGAAGTCGGCCCCCAGTCAGCCCCCAGCGAGGCTCAGGCCAGTCTCACGCCCGGTATTCCTTCAGGATCGACAGCGGCGGGAACGTTATGGCCCCATTCGGGCACTGCGGGGCACACCCGCTGCAGCCGGCAACGCAGTTGAACGGGTTCCTTACAACCGGCCTCCCGGCCGCCTCGTCCCAGCCGTACGTCCCGTGCGAGCAGAACTCGAAGCACGTCCGGCATCCTGTGCACTTCTCAAAATCGACCGTGGGATAACAGGGGATCTGCTCTCGTGGCACTTTGTAGCCCAACCTTGATTCCTCCTCACCATCGCGGCTACTTCCCGAACCACTTGCGGATCTCTGCCTCTGTCGGCATCCGCCCCTCGACCTTCTTCTCCCCGTCCACGAACACGGCCGGAGTCATCATGACCCCGCGGTCGATGATCTCGTCGATGTCCGTCACATGGACGATCTCGGCGTCAACACCGAGCTTGTGGACGGTCTCTGCGATCATGTCTTCAGTCTTCCGGCACTTCGGACAACCTGTCCCGAGTATCTCTACCTTCACACCCGTCCCCTCCTTTGCAGCACGCAGTGGTCCTCCAGTCTGTATTCCACGCTCCGCGGTTCATGCAATGATGGCCCCGAAGATCATGCCGCTTATGGTCGACATGACGACCTCAAGCGCCACGTATGCAGCAGTCTTCTTCGGCCCGAGGACGCTGTTGATCACCACCATACTCGGAAGGCTGAGCGCCGGTCCGGCAAGGAGCAGCGCCAGCGCCGGTCCCTGGCCCATCCCGGATCCGAGAAGGCCCCGGGGTATCGGGACCTCGGTCAGCGTCGCGAAGTACATGAACGCCCCGACGACGGACGCGATGAAGTTGGCGAGGAGCGAGTTCCCGCCGACGAGCGTCGCGAAGTACGCAGTCGTCTGTCCCAGGCTGCGCCCGCTCTCTTCAACCGCCTGACCCGCCGCGGCGAACCCCTTCTGCCTGTTCGTCTCCTCGCCCGTGAAGAGGGCCGCCATCGCAAGCCCTATCACCACGGAGAAGAACACCGCACCGATGGCCCGGGCAAGCCCGATCTGCCACCCCAGGACCCGCGTGGTCAATATGATTGCGAGCACGTTGATGGCCGGCCCTGAATACGGGAACGCCGTGGCCGGGTCGAGGCCAGCGCCCCGCTTGTATATCCCCATGAAGAGCGGCAGCACCATGCACGAGCACACCGCGAGTATCGCCCCCGACACTGAGGCTACCGCTTATGCGAGCCACTGCTTTGCGCCTCGTCCGACATATCTCATCACGGACTGCTGCGAAATGAAGTTCTGCATCGCCCCGGCGATAAAGAACGCCGGGACCAGGCAGAACAACACGTGTTCCCGGGCATACTCCTGCAGCATCTGGAACCCTTCTAGTATCGCCGTCTGCACCCGCGGGTTGTCAAGGGGGGCAAAGTACGCAAGCACGAAAACCGCCACTATCAGGAGGAAAGTCCTGAGTTCCTCCGCGTTCACAGCATGTTCACCTCGGTCCCTTGCCTTACGCGACCAGCCGGGCATCCGATGCCGCCTTGTCCAATTCTGCCCCGGCAACAGAAGGAACCGCCGCAATGCCGTCTCGCAGTCTGCGGAGGCTCGACTCGGGTGTCGTTCGGCCGGACACCATCGGACGCTCGCCTCCCCCTTCGGACGCGGCGCCCGGGACGCCCGCCGATGTCCAGAGCTAGAGCTCGGCGCCAGTCGTGCGTTCGCTGGGCGACCCGGCCGCAACTCCGCTGCGGGAAAGGGCGTACTCTGCGTCTTCGGCCATCTGGTCTATGCAGCGGATGAACTGGTAGACGCACGGCGTCTTGAGCCTGTAGATAACGTTCAATCCTACTTTCCTTGACGCAACCACTCCCGCCGCCTTCAGCACCACAAGGTGCTTGGAGATGGTGGACTGGTCGAAGCCGAGCCGCCCCACGAGCTCGCACACGCACTTCTCGCCCTCGCGCGCCAGGATCTCCACCGTTCTCACGCGTGTCTCGTGACTGAGCGCCTTGAACACGGCCACCCGCCGTTCGGTGGCGACGGCGTTGTGCGCCGCTAAACCATGCTTCTGCGCCATAGCCCTCACCCCACGTCTATGGCTAGACGTGCCATACAGCCAATCATATGTCAAGAGGTGTGTTGATAGGTCTGTCCTGATGGTAACTGAACTCGCCCCGTCTACTCGCCGCAGATGAAACCAAGGTGCACCAGCCAGTCACGTGTTGGGATCGCATCTGCCGGCGGGGTGGGCGAACAAGACAACGGGACAGGCAGCAAGTGAGGTCATCGCAGCAGGTGTTTCCGAGAGGCGCGTCACCCCTCGGGGTCAGAGTTCTGGAGGGGCTATGATCTCGATCGGTTGGTACTCTCTCACCATGTTTACGACGGCTACAAGCCTTCTGGTCTTGACCTTGACCAGATGTTTGAAATTCCAACTCAAGAGATAACCAATGCCGTTGACAGACGCCAAGGCCACGTGCAGAGCATCAGACCGGTA